>JBBKVY010000064.1:0-10229 GCA_037968675.1 Acidimicrobiales bacterium
TACGGCCTGATCTTCAACCTCGGCTTCGCGATGGTCGGCGGGTTCATCACCCTCATGGCGCTGTACGGCCTGGCCCTCGAGCCGGTCGACGACCCCGACGCCGCGCACGACACCCCGCACGAAGATCACGACGATCACGATGAGCACGACGAGCCGGCACCGGCCGTCGAAGAGGAGGTCACGTCATGACCGACGTCGCCCCTGTCACCAACAAGACCGGTCCTGTCCCCGACGAGCTCGACGGCGTCGACCTCGAGCACTGGGGCTTCGGCACCAACAACGCCACCGGCATCACCAACAACAAGTTGGGCATGTGGCTGTTCCTCGGCTCCGACTGTCTGCTGTTCGGCGCCCTCATCTCGACCTACCTGCTGCTGCGTCACCGTGGCGTGGGCATCGGCCCGGCCGACGTGTTCGACATCCCGTTCACGTCGGTGTCGAGCTTCGTGCTGCTGATGTCGTCGGTGTCGATGGTGTTCGCCGTCAGTTCGATCAGTCGTGGCGACCACCAGAAGCTGCGCCTGTGGCTCCTCGTGACCGCCATGCTCGGCGGCACCTTCATCGCCGGCCAGGTCTACGAGTTCACCTCGTTCTACCGCGAGGGTCTGGGCTACACGACCAACCTGTTCTCCTCGGCCTTCTACAGCCTCACCGGTTTCCACGGCGTCCACGTCACCGTCGGCATCGTCATGTTGATGTCGCTGTTCGTGATGTCGCTCACCGGTCGGCTCTCCGAAGAACGGGCCGAGACGGTCGAGATCGTCGGTCTGTACTGGCACTTCGTCGACGTCGTGTGGGTCCTGATCTTCACCATCGTCTACCTGATCCCGTAGGAGTGGTTCGATGAGCACCGCAACAGTCGACACGCACGCCGACAACGACGAGCATCACGACCACCCGTCCGATGCCATGTACTGGAAGATCGGCGGCATTCTCGGTGTCCTGACCCTCCTCGAGGTCGGCACCTACTTCGTCACCGACGACCCTTACAGCCACGACCTCGCGCCGCTGCTGATCGGTGGTCTGTTGACGCTGATGGTGATCAAGTTCATCACCATCATCTCGTTCTTCATGCACCTGAAGTTCGACAACCGGATCTTCCGATTCGTCTTCGTGAGCGGCCTGATCCTCGCCGTCGCCGTGTACCTCATCGTCCTCTCCACCTTCGCCTACTTCGACGAGGGCTACGAGGCCGGTTTCGCCCTCCTCGGCTGACGAGTCGGTCTCATCCGAGAGTGAGCGTGTCGCCGGTGTGGACGGTGCCGCCCCGGGTCACGGTCGCATAGGCGCCCAGGCACGCGAACGTCCCGAGCTCGTTCGAGATCTTGTTCTCGGCCGCGATGGCCTCGAGGACCTTGGGCTGTCGGCGGAGGTCGCCCTGGGCGACGGTCGTCATGATGCAGCGTGGCGCCGGGTCTCCGATCGTGATCTCGACCGCGTCGTCACCGGATCCGACGGTGAGGACCGTGCCGCCCCAGTCGTTCTCGGGGAAGCCGGCCAGCGCAGGCGTGTCGAGGAGGATGCTCGGCCGGAACCGACGCACGTCGATGGTGGTGTCCGGCGCCGCGGCCGCCAGCGTGGCCATCGACGTCGTGGTGAGCACGTGGAGGATGCCGAGATCGATGAAGCTCATGCCTTCGCCCGTGAGGTTGGTCGGGAACTCCATCGCGCCGGCCAGGGAGATGCCATCGATCTCGGGCCAGTCCGACTCGTAGGTGCCCTGCATCGGCCCAGTCGCCGCCTCGACCGCGATCTCGCGCCCGAGGAGCGCGCTCAGCGAGACGCGGAGCCCGGCATCGGTGATGCCGTACGTCTCCCCGTCCGGGAGGGTGACCTCGACGTCCTCGCCCACCCCGGACGCGGTGCACTCGAGCAGTGCCCCCCACAGCCGCGGTCGCTTCGCGGAGACCAACTTCCCGGTCTCGGCGTCTCGGAACGCCCAGGTCCGGTCGCCCACGACGCCGTTCTCGTCGAGCTCGACCGAGGCGAGCGCCTCGCCCTGCATCGACTTCACGGGGAAGCGGTGGAGGCTGGCGACGGTCCCGATGGTGCTCATGCCAGCTCACCGTTGCACATCCACGCCGCCAGCTCCGGCCCGGCGAGTCCGACCAGCCGATCCTCGAAATGCGCGACCTCGGCGGCGGTCAGATCGTCCCACGTGCGGTCGCCGGCCGACCGGAAGAAGTCGGTGTTCGACTTCCACGTCCCGAACTCCGAGTCGGGTGCGGTCCGATCGGCGTTCGCCCGCATCCGGTCGAACGTCGCGGCATCGACGACCGCCGCGAAGTCGTCGGGAACCGGGACACCCAGGACATCGGTCACGCGACGAATCTGACCCTCCAGATCGCGGCGGAGGTCGTCGTAGTGGAACAGGTGCACGTTCGGCCGGTCGCATGCCTCCCAGTAGGTGCGGGCATTGGCGACCAACATCCGCAACGAGACCGTGCCGCCCGGGCTGCCGTACTCGGTGTCGTCGTCGACGAACTCCAGCAGCCGGACACGCGCATCGTCGCTGCGGTCGGGCGGCGGTGGGAGGTCGGCGAGATCGTCGAATCCGGCCACCTCCCCCCGGAGCGTGACGAGGGCGTCCATGTCGGCGTTCTCCCCATGGTCGTCCGCCGAGCGGGCCACCGCCAACGGGTGGCGGAGCACCGTGATGTAGGTGACCCGTTCGTCGAAGGGCAGCCCGTCGAGCGGCGTGTGGGTCTTGATGAACCGCCGGTGCTCCTGGGCGTCGAGGAGCGCCACGACCGCGTCGAGGGGGCGGGTGAGCATGTCGAGCCACGGGGAGATCTCCGTGATGGGCCGGCCCAGATCGGTGCGGCCGAGCACCAACATCCCGACGATGTTCTGCATCCACGTCGTTCCACACTTGGCCGGCGTGGTGATGACGATGTCGTCGTCCCGATGGACGAAGCCGTCCCATCGAGCGCTGTCGGCGATGAACCCCCGGTAGTGACGCATGGCGGAATCCTCGCAGGTGGCGACTGTGGCCGCTGTGGGCCCCGGTCGTAGGCTCGGCTCGTGCACGTGCTGGCCCAGGTGACGAGCGAGGACTTCTGGCGGTGGCAACCCCACCCCGAGGTCTGGGTGCTGCTCGTCGGCCTCGTTGGCCTCTACGTCTTCGCCTTGCGGACGCTCGGACCGCGTCTGGTCCCCGCCGGTACGCCGGTGGTCACGGCCGCCCAGAAGCGGTGGTTCTCGCTCGGGATCGTCCTGCTGTGGGTCGCCGCCGACTGGCCGGTACACGACATCGCCGAGGAGTACCTGTACTCGGTCCACATGATCCAGCACATGCTGCTGACCTTCATCATCCCGCCGGTCATGTTGCTGGCCACGCCCGAGTGGCTGGCTCGGATCGTCGTCGGTGACGGTCGCATCGGCCGGGCGTTCCTGCGGCTCGCCCGGCCCATCCCGGCCGCGCTCACGTTCAACGCCATCCAACTCGCCACCCACTGGTCGGTCATCGTCAACACCTCGGTGGAGAACGGGTTGCTGCACTACGGCCTCCACACCGTCGTGGTCGTCACTGCGCTCGCGGTCTGGATGCCGGTGGTGTCACCGTTGCCCGAGCTGCGGGTCTCGCCGCCGGCACAGTGCATCCACCTCTTCCTCACCTCGATCGTCCCGACGCTTCCCGCCGCATGGCTCGCCCTGGCCGACGGTGTGCTCTACGAGGCGTACGACAAACCGGCCCGCCTGTTCGGCATCGGCGTCACGTCGGACCAGCAGGCTGCCGGGCTGATCATGAAGCTCGGCGGCGGCGTGTTCCTCTGGATCGTCATCGTCTTCATCTTCTTCCGGTGGACGTCGCACCAGGACCACGGCATCACGGCTCGACGCGTCGTGCTCGACGACGACGGCAACGTCGCGTCGGTCGAGGCCGCCGAGACGCTGACCTACGACGAGGTCAACCGGGCCTTCGAGCAGTCCGGTCCCGCCCGCAAGGAACCGGCCAGCGAGGAGAGCGCGTAGCGTCACCGGGGTGGACCTGACCCCGTTCGAGGACGCCGGCCTGCTCGATCGGTCGTCGCCGCAGGCCCCTGGCGTCATCGCGATGCTCGAGTACCTCGACGGGCTGGGCATTCCCACCGTCGACCTGGTTGCCGACTTCCGAGCCGGCATCATCCATGCTTCCGGTACCGCGCACGTGTTGCGCGACGGCGAGTTGTCGGTCGTCGACATGGCCACCGACGTCGGGACGACACCGGACCAGGTCACCGAGATCTACCGTCTCCTCGGCGTCGATCTGCCCGACCCGCACGCCAAGCGCCTGCATTCGGACGAGGTCGATTCCATGCGGATGCTGCTGGGAGCGACCCAGAGTTTCGAGGACGGCGAGGCGGACGAGATCCTGCGCGCCGCGTCGGCCGCGCTCACCCACATCGCCGAAGCGATCGTGTCGGTCTTCGTGGGCGGGATCGAGGAACGGACCGTCGACGAACCGAGCATCAGTGACCTCGAGCGAGCGCAGCTCAACCAGGTCATGACCGAGACCGGCGTCGAGTTCGGCGTCACGATCGGCAAGCTCTTCCGACACCATCTGTGGGGCGCGGTCGAGCGCCAGCGAGCCTCGATGCTCGACGCACCGAACCGGCAGACACGGTCGATGACCGTCGGCTTCGTCGACCTCGTGGGATTCACGCCGATCTCGGCCGAGATGACGTCGACCGAGCTCGTGCGCTTCATCCGCGAGTTCGAGGCTCGCTCCTACGACATCGCCAGCAGCGCCGGCGGGCGTGTCGTCAAGACCATCGGCGACGAGGTGATGGTCTCTGCGCTGTCGCCCGATGCCGGAGCCACCATGGTGCTCGCACTCATCGACGAGTTCCGGACCGGTGGTACGGCACCACGAGGGGGCATGGCGTCGGGCGCGGTCGTGGCGCGCCAGGGCGACTTCTTCGGCCCCGTCGTCAACCTCGCCTCCCGGCTCGTCGACGAGTCGGTTCCCGGCGAGGTGCTCACCGACGTCACCTCGGCCCAACGGATGACGGCGTTCCGCTGCGAGCCGGCCGGTCGACGGATGCTGAAGGGCTTCGCTGACCCGGTGAGCGTGGTGTCGGTCACCCGGCCACCCGGTCAGACGAGTACGTAGCGGGCGCCGGCCCGATCCCGACCGATCTCGAACGCCCGCTCGTTCGCCTTCAGGACGTAGGCCATCTGCTGCGCCGTCCGTCGGGGGATCCCGCCGAGCGCGGCCACGTCCTTCGTCGTCCACTCGTCGGGAAGGTCGTCGGGGAGCAGGGCCACGAGGTCGTCCGTCGTACGCAGGCCGTGCGTGGCCAGGATCTCGCGGAGGCGACGGTCGACCGTCCGCCAGCCCCCACGACGCCGGCGCATCGTCGGATCCTCGACTTTGACCACATCGACCTGCACGAGGAACACCTCGACCGTCAGGTTCGGGTGGTCGAGCAACGTGGGAACCGAGACGAGCTCGTTGAAGATGTCGTGCAGGCAGCCATGCTTCGGTGACTTGCGGGTGGGCTTCTCCCGCCGCTCGATCCACGAGTCGACGGCGATCGGATGGACGATGTGCACGTGGTAGTCGGCCAGGAGGTGGTCGAGCTTGCGGCCCATCGACGCGAACCCGCCGGTCTGCACCTCGATGAGCGTGTCGCCCCGGACCACGTCGACCACGAACCCGCTCATCGGGACCTCGAACCGGTCACCGGGTTGGCTCACGTGCATCTTCAGCGCGGCGTGGAGCGACCCCTCCGACTGCGTGCCGATGTTGTGACCCTCCACGGCGCGAGTCTGCCGCCTGCTGACTACTGTCTCAGGGAGGCGATGGCGGGTCGTACGGGCGAGCTGCCGATCTGGGAGAAGGATCAGCATGCGACGTGTCTCTTCCGTGTTCGTACTCACGGTGGCGGCCGCCCTGGCCCTGACATCGTGTGGCAAGGCAGCCGAGAAGCTGTCGGAGAAGGCGATCGAGGAGTCGGTGGGCGGCGGCGACGCCGACATCGACGAGGACGGGTCGTTCTCGTTCGAGAGCGACGAGGGCTCGGTCTCGGTCGACGCGGACGGCAATGTCAAGATCGAGGGTGAGGATGGCGAGTTCAGCCTCGACGGGAGCACCGGCGAACTGCCGGAGGACTTCCCCGACGACATCCCGCTTCTCGACGGCTTCGAGATCGTGACCGGCTCGAGGACGAGTGACGGCGCGCAGACCTTCTGGGGTGTGGTCGGTGCGGTGAACGGTGAGCCGGAGGACGTCTTTGCCGACGTCGTGTCGGCCTTCGAGGCCGATGACTTCGAGTCCGACGGGAAGTCCGAGTCGACGAACAACGGTCAGTTCTTCGGATCGGCCTCCTTCGTGGGCGGTGGCAGTCGAGTCTCGGTGACCGTGCTCCCCGACGGCGACGGCGAGAACACGACCGTGTCCTACAACGTCCAGTCCGGTGACGAGTAGCGGGCCGTAGCCTGGCCGCGTGCTGCTCCGACTCGGATCGTCCCCCCTCCCTGCGCTGCGGCGAGCCCGCATCTACGTCTGCGGGATCACGCCCTACGACACCACGCACATCGGGCACGCCACGACCTTCGTCTGGGTCGATGCGCTGTCGCGGGTGCTCGAGCACGTGGGCATCGAGGTCCAGATCGTGCGGAACATCACCGACATCGACGACGACCTGATCCGTGCCGCGTCCGAGCAGGGCACCACATGGCAAGCGCTGTCGACGCAACAGACATTCCAGTTCGAGGACGACATGCGCAAGCTGCGCGTGCAACGGCCGACGTACGAGCCGGCTTCGCGCGACTACGTCACCGACGTGATCTTCCTCGCACGGGCGCTGCTCGACCGCGACGCCGCCTACGAGCGCGACGGATCGGTCTACTTCCGCGCTGGTGACCTGTACTCGGCTCCGGGGCTCGCACGCGACGACGCCTTGAAGATCTACGACGACCGCGGTGGACGCGCCGACGACCCCGCCAAGGACAACCCGTTCGACGCTGCCATCTGGCAGACATCCGCGGCGAGCGAACCGGCGTGGGAGTCGCCGTGGGGTCCGGGGCGTCCGGGCTGGCACGCCGAGTGTGCCGCCATGGCCACGACGCTGCTCGGCATGTCGATCGACGTGCACGCCGGCGGCGCCGACCTCGCCTACCCACACCACGCCTACGAGAACGCCATCGTCGAGGCCGCGACCGGTGTCGCACCGTTCAGCCGCTCGTGGATGCACGTCGGCACGGTCACCAAGAACGGCGAGAAGGTCGCCAAGTCGACCGGCAATCTCGTCTTCGTCATGGACCTCCTCCGCGACCATGCGCCCCAGGCCCTGCGGATGCACATCCTCGACCGACCCTGGAACGAGACCTGGGACTTCGACGAGTCCGGACTCACCGCAGCCGAGGACAAGCTCGAGCAGTTGTGGACCGCGACGAGCCAACCCGGCGGCTCCGACGCGTCGGTCACCGCCGCGGTCGAGGCGCTGCTCGACGACCTCGACGTCCCGACGGCGCTCGGCATCGCCCTCGACGAGGGTGGCGAAGCGGCGAGGACCGTCGCCAAGGTCCTCGCGCTGTTGTAGGCGGGCGCCTCAGCGGGCAGGCGCCCAGCGGAAGGTCCTGGCCGCGACCAGCGGCATCGCGATCGCCCACGCGGCGATGACGAGCCACGCGCGCCCGGGCACGGCGCCGTCGCCGAACGCCGCGGTCACCAGATCGGTGAGCGCAGACCCGGGGAGCAGCTGGGCGATGCCGCGGAGCGGTCCCGGGAACTCGTCGAGCGGGATGAGGAACCCGCCGAGCAGGAGGAACACGAGGTAGAGACCGTTGGCGAGGGCGAGGGTGATCTCAGCCCGCAACGTGCCCGCCATCCACAAGCCGAGCCCGGCGAAGGCCATGGTCCCCAGCACGACCGCCCCGAGCAGGGGCAGCAGGGAGAACGACGGCCGCCACCCGAGCGCGAGCCCGACGGGAATGAGCACTGCGGCCTGCACGACCTCGATGGCGACGACGCCGGCGATCTTGGCGGCGAGCAGGCGGGGTCGGCCGAGGGGCGTGGTCCCCAGACGCTTCAGGACGCCGTAGCTGCGCTCGAATCCGGTGGCGATGGCGAGGCCGGTCATGGCCATCGACATGATGGCCAGGGCGAGGATCCGTGGGGCGAGCGCGTCGACCGGGTCGCCGCCGGCCGGCAGCACCGAGTCGATCGGCAGCACGTCGACGAGGGAGAAGAACACCAGGAGACCGACGGGGATCCCCATCGTCAGCAGCAGCGACTCCTTGTTGCGAAGTGTGAGGGTGGCCTCGACCCGGAATTGTGCGAGGAGGGCGCTCACGCGTCGCCGCCGGTCAGTCGCAGGAAGACGTCTTCGAGCCGCTGGCGTCCGGCTCGGAGGTCGCCGAGCGCGACGTCGTGGTCGGCCAGCCAGGCGGTGAGCTCGGCCGCGAGCTTCGGGTGGTCGCTGCCCGAGACGACGTACTCGCCCGGCGACGCCTCGACCACGGTCGCACCGAGGTGCAGGCCGAGACCCTGCACGTCGATCTCGGCGTCGGACGAGAACCGGATCTCACCCGAGATGCCGGCGCGCAGTTCGGCCAGCGTTCCCTCGGCCACGACTCGCCCACGGTCGATGATGACGACCCGGTCGGCGACCTTCTCGGCCTCGTCCAATTCGTGCGTGCACAGCACCACGGCCACACCGTCGTGGGCCAGCTCGCGGATGATCTCGCGGATCACCTGACGGCCGCGCACGTCGACCCCCGCGGTCGGTTCGTCGAGGAATGCCACCGCGGGTCGCCCGACCAACGCCATCGCCAGGCTCAAGCGCTGCTGTTCGCCACCGCTGAGCTGTCGCCAGGTCGCGGTGGCGCGTTCGTCGAGCCCGACCCGGGTCAGCAGCGCAGTCGGATCCGCGGGGTCGTCGTACATGGCGGCCAGCAGGCGCAGCATCTCCGGCGGATGGATCCCGGGATAGACCCCACCCTCCTGGAGCATCACGCCGATGCGACCGACGACGGCGGCGTGGTCGGACGCGGGGTCGTGCCCGAGCACCGACACGCGGCCCCCGGCGGCACGGCCGTATCCCTCGAGCACCTCGATGGTCGACGTCTTCCCTGCGCCGTTGGGGCCGAGGAGCGCGAGGACCTCCCCCGCGTGGGCGTCGAAGCTGACACCGTCGACGGCGGTGCGGTCGCCATGGCGCACGACGAGGCCGTCGACGATCACGGCAGCCATGACCGGGTCAGTCCTACTGCTGGGCGGCGTCGAGTGACCGGGCGGTCTCGACCATGAGCCGGTAGATGCCGAGCACCTTGCGGTCGTAGTTGGGATCCGTCGCCCAGACACCCGTCAGCTGCGTCCACCGCTGGCAACAGCCCCGCACGCCGACCCGCTCGGGAGCCACCTGCGGGTTGGGGGTGGCTGCCAGTTGTGCGGTGGTGAGGCCGGGGTCGGCGTACGCACGGAGGAGGTGGATGTGGGCGCGCACACCTTCGTCGAGGCTGGGGAAGCTGAACGAACAGGTGGGCGAGCACGAGTCGTAGGCGCCGATCCCGGCGAAGTTCCACTTGCTGGCATGTCCGGAACGGAAGCCGCCGGTCTCGAGGATCGCCTGGGCGAACGCGATGTCGCCGGCGACGCCCTCTTCCTCGCCGATGCGCAGGTACGACTCGATGATCGAGTCGATCGAGCCGACCGGCGGGTCGGCTCGGTAGTAGGTGCGGTACCAGGCAACGAGGTCGGCCTGGTCGAGCACGGTGGGTCCGAGGATCGACGGGCCGACCTGCTTGCGAGCCTCGTCGGCCACGCGGATGGCGTCGTCCAACGCCGTGCGCAGTCCCAACTCGACCGTCTGCACGAATCGCGATCGGGCGCTGACCCGGTCCAACGCTGCGGTCGCGTCGATCTCGACCTCGACCGTGTCGCGGTAGGCCGCTCGGGCGAGATCGAAGTCGGCGCGGATCTTGTCGGCCGCCACGCCGTGCAGTTCGAGGTTCCGGAGGTCTTCGAGACTGGCTTGTCCGAACAGCGGTTGGAGGCCGTCGGTGTCACCGTGGATCACGACGCTGACGACCAGCTGGTCGATCACCGACTTCGCGGCGACGAGGCCTTGGCCCGCAGCCCGGCGACGCAGCACCGCCGCGGCTCGATCCGTGTATGCCTGGGCGAGTTCCACTTCGACCACTCGCCGGGCGCTCTCGCCGGCCACGAGGGCGTCCCGCGCCCGGCGAGTGGTCGAAGTGGAACTCGCCCAGGCATACACGGATCGAGCCGCGGCGGTGCT
>JBBKVY010000065.1:0-11969 GCA_037968675.1 Acidimicrobiales bacterium
TATCGAAGTTCTCCTACGACCTGTGGGGCGACACTGTGAACACCGCTTCAAGGATGGAATCACACGGCGTACCCGGCCGGATTCAGGTGAACGACGCGTGCCGGGAGGCGCTACGGGCCACGTGCACCTTCGAGACGATGGGAACAGTCGAGATCAAGGGGAAAGGCCCGATGACAACCCACTTCCTCGTTGCACGAAGCTCGTAGCGATCAGGGCTTCAATCCGCCCCGCCAGCGACTCAGTAGTGGGGTTCACTCATGACCACGGCTACCTCGGTGTCTTCTCGGTCTTGCGGCTCTTGTTTGCCGAAAGGCTCAGCTTGATTGGCAGGTCGGGCAGTTGAATTCCGCCGCCAATGTCGCCACTTGCGCCCGCCGAGGTCTGCTGGAGCTTCGTTACGGTCTTACGAACGACCTGGGGTTCCGCCAGAAGCTTCGCAAGGGTTCCGTTCGAGCGTGCGAAGCCGCCTTCGGACGACGATGAGCCGGACCTTCTGGGTTGGGCGCTTCCACGAGCTCACGTCCTTCACCCGCGACCGGAGCGCGGCGAGGATGGCTACAAGCAGATGCACCAACACGTCTGGGTAGGTGATTCCTCGAAGTGTCTCGAGATCGACGAACGCAACGGCGGCGCCGTTGTTCAACGCGCGCCTCGACGGCTCGGAGGAGGGTCGACTTTCCGACCCCTCGCCGTCCGAGGACGAACTGATGGCGCCTCGACCCAACCTGCTCGAGGAGCCCGGGACGGGGAGGGACGAAGCGATCGACAGTCTGCTGCTGCGCTCGGGCTGCCTCGTCGAGCGCGGGAAGAAGATCCTTGAGCGCGTCGTCTGGAATCTCGGCCACCGGGTGCTCCCCAATCACGGATTTCCGGCAAGACTATGGCCCGAACAGCATGGATCATGCGGACGCACCGATCTCTGTTCTCGACCCTCAGGAGCCCGCCCCTTGCCCGAATATCCTGCTCGCCACTCGCTCGGCGGCGTCACGTGGGTGTAGATCTCTCGCGTGATGAACGTACTCGAGTGGTTGAGGCGGTCGCTGACGATCTTGATGTCGATGCCCTCGTGTAGGGCCATTGTCGCCCACGTGTGCCGGAGTCCATGGAGGGTCAGCCGCGGGAGCGGAGCGCCGGCCCCGTCCCGGTTGTAGCGCTCCTGCTTCCGGAGGAACTCTCGGCTGAACCGATCGGGGTCGTAGACGGTGCCGTCGGGCTTGCAGAAGACGTAGTCCTCGTCGACGTAGCCGGGCCCGACGAGGAGCTTTTCCTCGTTCTGGGTCGCTCGCCACCGGCGGAGCATGGCCACTGTCTCGGAGTCGAGGATGATCATGTGGCCCTGCTTCGTCTTCGGTAGGTCCTTGATGATGATCTCGTGGTCGACCGAGGTGACCTGTCGGGAGATCACCGCGGTGGCGTCGTCGAGGTCGAGGTCCGACCACTTGAGCCCGAGGCACTCGCCTCGCCGGCACCCGGTTGTGGCCAGGAACAGCCACGGCGTCAGGTAGCGGTTCTCGGCCACGTACTGGAGGAACGCGTTGAGCTGCTCGGCCGTCCACGTCGTCTTCTTGCCCCGCTTGGTCGACCGCACCGGCGGCGGTGTCGCTGCGTCGGCGATGTTGCGAGGTATCCGGTTCCAGCGCATGGCATCCCGGAATGCGACGTGGAGGATCGAGTGGACGTAGCGCACCATTCTTGGTGACAGACCCGCCGGCGTCGGCTTGCGTTCCGGCGGGTGGTGGCGACGTCGGTGCATCGATGCGACTGCGTGGCGTGTGATGCCCGACTCCTCGTCGAAGGTGTCGCCAACTCGATCGGCGATCGTCTGCCAGGTCAGTCCGTCGGCCCGGAGGTCGTCGATCAGGTCGAGGACCTCGTCACGGTGGGCCCGTCCTCGTTTCGGACCCTGGCGCCGGCCGGAGTCGAGGAGCTTCCGATAGAGCTTGTTGAGGTCGATCGGCGTGAGCTGTTGGAGAGCGCGCCCACCGATGTGCGGGACGACGTGGAGCCGGATGTTGCGCTGGTACGAGCGGTGGGTGCTCTCCTCGAGCGTCGGTGGGCGCTGCGACGGGAGCCACTCGTCCTCGAGGAACTCGCGCACCGTCAGCCGGCCCGGCTCGACCCAGGTGCCGTTGTTGATCGTGGCGAGCGCCTCGATGCGCGCCGCCTCGGCCCGCTTGCGGGTGCGGAACCCGCCCTTGCTCACCTGCCGCCGGCTCCCGTCGCTGTCGGTGACGTAGACGTAGTAGGTCCAGGTGGACCCGCGCTTGGCGATGTTGCCGCGACTTGCCATCGGCGGCCTCCTGCATGTGGGTCAGCGACGGATCGTCGTCACTGCTCGTTCTCTCGGCGGCGCTCGGCCGCGATGTCGTCGGTCACCTGTTCGTCGACGAACTGGCCCGGACGGTAGTTGTTGAAGGCGGTGAGGGCGTCGGCCAGCCCTCGGAGGTTGTCGGCGAATGCGGCGACGTCTTCGCCGGGGTTCATCGCCCCTCGCATCCGCTGCGCCGCCAGCCCGTGGAACACCGCGGCGAGCACGTCCTCGGGCAGCAGCGGTTCACGGTGGCGGAGACTCCCGGCGATCTCGGCCAGCCGGGCGTCGCCCTCGACGAGCGAGTCGCCGACCGGGATGTCGACACCGTGGGCGAGTACGTGCTCCCAGTTGGCGGCGCGCTCGGCGAGCACGCCGAAGTTGCCGCGGTGACCGAAGATCAGCAGGAGCAAGTACTCCCAGTCGAGCCCGTTCGGGGCGTCGTCGGTGGCGAGCCGGCCCTCGCCGCCGTCGGGAGGAAGGAAGAAGAACAGCACCGGCAGGTCGAGCGCACGGGCGAGCGCCACGAGCTCGTTGGCCGTGAACTGACGAACCCGCTGCCCACCGACCGAGCCCTCGGCCTGAGCGACGGTGGCCTGGCTCCAGTTCGAGCCGGTGAATCGGGTGAGACGTTCAGCGACCTCGGTCTGGGTCAGGCCACGCAGCTCGCGAGCTCTCGTGAGGTTGTGAGCAACTACCTGGCTCGCCGACCAAGTCCGCTTGTCGTCCTTGCGGGCCCGTGCCATGGGCCTCCCGTCTCAGATGGAGGACAGGCGATTCCCGGGGAGGGGTTGCGCCTACCGCGACGATGCTACATCATGGCATGTCACATTACCAGAGTGTAATGAGACGAGCAAGGGGGCACGATGCGGTTCGAAGATCTTCCACCGGAACCACGAGGGACTGATCGGCACGTTCCAGCCGCTGAAGTGATGAATCGCTCGAGCGATCTTGCCGTCGAGAACGAACTTCCCCGGGTCTCTCGGGTCCGGCGATACCGGATCCAGAGCCACCGCCATCCCACCGATGGTCAGGTCGACGTGCATCTGATCGAGTACCAGGTCTTTGGCCTCGCCCACCCGCATGAGCGGAGCATACGGCGACCTTTGCGCACGATGTCCCGAGGACGACTGACTGCCGGCTCGGGTGGCCAGTCAGCGGCGGCTCGTCCACCAAGGTGCTTGCTTCGTCTGCTCGGCAGCTCGGACCAGCGTTGGGGCTGGGTCGCCTCGGTCCAGATCGTCCAGTGGCGAGTCGAAGCATTCGGCCGGAACGACGGTCCGTCGGCCTCGTCGTCGTCCAGCGGCGTGTTGCCGCCCCCGATGTCGAAGAGCGGGTCGGTCACGACCAGAGCCCGCGCTTGTCGACAAGGCGCTTCGCTACCTCGTCGACGCGTTGGCGGGTCGACTCGGCCTCTGGTCGCTGATCCTCGAGGGCCATCGTGTGGTCCACCTGTGTGACCTCAGCTGTAGCCTTCTTGCGGGCCTGTGCCCAGACGATGTCGTCGAGTGGCTGGTAGGGGACGAGGACATATTCGACACGGCACCCAAGTCCGTTCGCGATTCGATCGAGCGTGTCGAGGGTGAGTGATCGGTTTCGCTCGTTCTCTTCTATCTGGCTGATCCGCTGTTGTGACAGCCCGACTCGCACGGCCAACTCGCGCGTCGACATGCCGAGTGCGTCGCGGATGGCGCGAATCCAGCCGCTGCGTGGGAGCGGTGTGGGAGCGTCACGGTGACGGGCGAGATCCCGTTCCAGCGCTGCTCGTGCCTTCAACTTGTGCACGTCCGTCTCCTCAGATCAACAAGTCACAACTAGTCGAATCACCTTGAATTGTCCTAGGTATACCTTGTTGAAACATTAGGCACACCGCGACCCGAATCAGATAATCTGATTGCATGTCGGAGATCAGCGCCACGGACGCAGCACGCAACTTCGCCGATCTGCTCGACGCCATCGAGCATCGCGGCGAGCACTTCACCATCGTCCGTCGAGGGAAGGTGATCGCTCACCTCGATCCTGTCCGCTCCGGGCAGGGAGCCGACGTCAAGCGAATGCTGCGGGACCATCCGGTCGACTCCTCGTGGAGCGACGACCTCGCTGGGGTCCGCCAGCTTGTCGAGCTGCAGCACCGTCCATGACCCGACTGGTTCTGGACACGACGTTTCTCATCGACGCGGAACGAACGTCGAGTGTGCTCGACGCGCTGATCGACGATGACGACGACGCCGCGGTTGCGGCGATAACGATCGCCGAACTGCGAGTCGGTGTCCTGCTCGCCGATGACCGCCGGCGATCCGACCGGGAGGCGTTCGTCGATCTGGTGCGCGAGGCACTGCCCGTCATCGACTACGACCTCGCCGTCGCCGAGGCCCACGCCGAGCTCCTCGCATCGGTGCGCCGGTCCGGTACACCCCGAGGCGCGCACGACCTGATCATCGCCGCCACCGCGGTGGCGACCGGTCGCACCGTCGTCACCGCGGACCGGGCTGCATTCGACAGTCTCCCCGGTGTCGAGTTGCGCTTCCACCGCTGAGAGCCGTGCGAGGCTGATGCCATGTCGGTCATCTCTCGCGACCAGTCGATGGAGGAGTGTGACGCCCTCATGGACGCGGCCGTCACCGCACGCAGGGGCGATGACCTCGACGCGACGACCACAGCTCTCCGGGCCTGTGTCGAACACCCGTGTGCGCGACACGAACTCGATGTCCCTGGACTCTGGGAAGAGCTCGCCCGGGTCCACCACCGCCAGGGTCGGCTCGACGCAGCAATCCATACCTGGGAGCGGGCGATCGCTGCCGGCTACCGCAGCGCACCGCACCCGCGGGCGAACGTCGCCGAGTTGCTGGTCGAGGCCGGCCGGCGAGACGAGGCCGACGTGCTGTACGAGCGGCTCCGGGCTGACTGTGGCGAGGATGTGTGGCTGTACAACTCCGCCGGTTACGCTTATGCCGCCGCCGACGATCACGACGAGGCCCTGCGCTGGATCGACGCCGGGATCGAGGTCGCTCTCGAGTCGGGTGATCCCGAGCGGATCCTCGACCAACTCATGGACATGCGCAACCGGTTCCGCAAGGCCGTAGGCCGTGACGTGGAAGACGAGCTGGCCGCGCGGGTCGCCGCGTTCGAACCTCCGGCCGGCGCCGGGCGCACCGGCAAGCATTACGGCGAAGCCGAGGTCAGCGACGAGCCTTGCGCTCACTGCGGGTGGGACCCGACCGACGAACGGGCCACGCGCATGCCCATCGGTGAGGTCGCGGCCCTCGCCGACGCGTTGCACAGCCCGGTGGCGCGACCGCAGCCGGTCAAGAACGAGAAGATCCGCCGCAACGCCCCGTGCCCGTGTGGGTCGGGCCGCAAGTACAAGCGGTGCCACGGCCGATGACACGCCAGCAGGTCGACGCGGCCGTCGAACGGGTACGAGCGCGCGACGAGACGCTGGGTCGATTCGCCCGGTCAGCGGCGAGTTGGCTCACCGCTGACGAAGGCGTCGGGATGCTCGACCAGCTCTCGCTCCAGGAGTTCCTGTGGTCGCACCTGCCCCGCAAGGTCCCCCAGCCCGACTGGGACGACCTCGTCCGAGGTGCGGCCGGTGTCCTCGCCGAACTGGGGCTCGACCGCTACGTCGAGATCGCCAACTCGGAGGAGACGCAGCGGATTCTCGGCGCCTGGCGCTTCAATCCTGACCAGGCCTCCAAGCTCGCCCGGGATACAGAGAAGTCATCCGGCGTGCTGCCTCCCGACACCGACCTCATCCAGTGGGGTTCGATCATGGGTATCTACGAGAACAGCGCCCGTGTTGCCGTCGCGCAGGCGCTCGAAGCGGCGATGGTCGACGGTGTGTTCGCTCCCGGCGGCAAGGGATGGAAGACGAAGGCGTCCGAGGTCGGCGATGAGACGATGCGCGAGACCCGCGACGAGGAGTTCGGTCAGACATTGCTGGGATTGGTCGAGACCGAGCGAGCCGGGACCTGGCTCGCCGCCGCCCGAAACGACCGACTCCGCCAGTGGCGAGGTGACGTGTCGCGTCGGCTCCTGCACGAGATCGAACCACCGGCCGTTGTCGAGGCGGTCGTCGCTCCGATGCGGTGGCTGCTGCAACGGGCCGGCGAGGAGATCACGCTCACCCAGAGCAACTACATCGCCCGGCCGCTCGTCCTCGAAGCGATCGAGCATTTCGACTGGTGGGACTGGGAGAAACCGCCCCACTCAGAAGCTGACGTTCACGAACTCAGCGAACTACGAGAGGTCGCACAGGCCCGGCGTCTGATCCGCCGAAAGGGCAAGAAGCTGTTGGCGACGGCAAGAGGCCGGGAGCTCGTCGATCATCCCGCCGCGTTGTGGCAGGAGCTGGCACTCAGCCTCGGCGGCACCGACGACTTCGGTCTGATGGTCGCCGAGCTGATCGGGCTCCGACTCCTCGACGGCGAGGCAATCGGGTCCGAGACCCTCGCCCACGCGGCCGGGCCGATCCTCGCCGAACAGGGATGGCGGTCCGGGGGAGAGCCCCTCGGCCACCGTGACACCACGTGGGCGGTCGCCGAACGCCTCCATTGGTGGCGCGTCCTCGATCTCGTCGACGAGGAAGGCCCGCGGTACGTCGACGGACAGCGCACCGGCGACTGGCGCGTCGCGCTCAACGACAACGGAGAAGCAACCGTGCTCGCCTTCCTCCGGAGTCGCGCCGTCAGACCTCGAGACTCGCTACGCGACTGACCGGTCGGTGCCGAGAAATCCGTGGGTCGGAGTCGGCCGTCGCTCCTACCGTTGTCCGCATGGCCAGCGAACCGCAGGCACCGACGGAGGATCAGATTGAGCACCGCCGTTCGGACCGGTGAGCCCGTTCTCTATCCCGAGGACTACGTCCTGCACTTGCGTGCTGTCCGAGAGGCCTCTCCAGACCTACCGCGATTTCAGGACGTCGTCGACGCATGGGAACTACGCCCGGATGGTCAGCTACGACTGGATCGTCGCCTGGGCGCAATGAGCAGCGTCGTATTCACCCGCGCTTGCGTTCGGTTCCCTTCGGGTGTCCCGGGTGGGCGGCCTCGATCATGACGCGTCGACGCGGCTTCGGCCCTCGCCCTTTCCGCACGGCCTTCTTGGTGCCGCCGGCTGTCGGGTCGTCCACGAAGTAGAAGATCCGGCCGCCGGAGGTCGCCTCGTACTGCCATCGGTCATGGGTCTTGCCGTCGTAGGTGCCCGTCCCGTAGGTCTTGCCTTCGAGGCGCTTCTGGCGAGACGAGAACTCTTTCGGGTTGGTGGCCAGCTGGTCGTAGGCCGCGGCGAGCGCGTTTGGTTCCTGCTTCGACCATCGGTCCCAGTCCGCAGCGACGCCCTTGTCGGCGGCGACGACCTCCCACTCGTCGGTGCGCGCCGGACGAGTGATGCGTTCCTCTCGAGCCAAGGGTCAGCTCGCCTTGGGGCGCTTGACCTTCACTGCCGGCCCCGAGCGCTCGATGCTCAGTAGCTCACCGAGAGCCGGGTTGGCGTGGATCTCGGCCGTGGCTCGCCAACCTTCGAGGAGATGTGCCAGTGGCTCGAAGGAGTCGACATCAGCGCACGCGGCCGCCGTCGACGTGAGGGCATCGAAGAACTCCTCACGCTCGTCGTCGGGGAGGAAGGTCGTCCAGGGGAGCGAGGCACCCAGCGCGCCGGCGACTCGCCGTCGAGTGTCGGGGTCGACACTCGCCGCCACGAGGAGACGAGCCAGAGCCCCGAGCGCGTCTCGCACCGACTCCTCGCGGGTCCGGAGTCCGAGGAAGAGATCCGCCCCGTCGCGTCGGCGAAGGACCACGTCGCGATGCTCGATCTCGGCTAGGACGTCGCCCGAGTTCCGAAGCATGTGGGTGAAGGTGTGTTCGGCCAGACTCATACGTCCAACATACAACACTTCCTCTGATCTCGGATGTGTCGTTTGTCAGCAATTTGTCAGCACTTCTCTGAAAAACAGGCCGATATCTGACAAGATTGGGGATTACAGGGCGTCATGAACGACCCCTGAAAACGTGCTCTGAACTGCACAGATACAAACTACAAGGCACGCTCCGACGCTCGGGCTCGGCGACGGTGCATGCTCGGTCGCTGGTGTCTGTCGCCCGACGTCGCTTGTCCTTGACCGGGATGCGAGCGTTGACGGGGTGCGCTTTCGTGTCGATGGTCGGGGCCGGCTCCGGATCCCGGTGTGGTTGCGCCGTGACGATCCCGTCGCTCGGCTCGTCGGTACTGATCCGACCGACGGTGTCGTGGTGGTTCGAACATACGGGTGATCGACGCGGTCGGCGCTCGCTGGTAGCGGGGGAGGAGCGATGACCGACGTTCATCTGCGGGCTCGGGTCTTGCTCGCCGAAGCCGAGGCGCTCGGGGTTGGGCTCGCCGACCTGCTGGCCGTCGGAGACGTCTCGACGATCCCGACCCTGGCCACCTATATCGAGACGATCGCACCGACCTTCGCCGCCGCGATCTACTGGCCCCACTGGCGCCTCGCGATCGCACGATACGGCGACCGGCAGATCGCCTCGCTCGACGTGGGCGACCTCCACCTTGTGGTTGCCGATGCCATCGCCCGGGCCAAACGGCGCCGCCCGACCACCACCGGCCGATCGTCCGCCGAGACATGCGTCACCGCACTGCGGGCCGTGTTCCGACGGGCCCAGACCTCGAGCTCAGCGAACTGATCGATGCGATCCGGACGACGAGCAATGACCCCGCCCTGGACCTGCTGTTGGTCCGGTTCCATCTCGAGACCGGCGCCCGCCGCCAAGGAGCCCTCGACCTCACCCGCCACGATCTGGATCCGACACGCTCGACGGTCTGGCTCCGAGAAGAACGGGTCCGAACGTGAACAACCCGTGGCACCGACGACCCTGCGACTGATCGATGCCCATGCCGTTGGTCGGGGAGGCAACGGTCGAGAAGAAGCCGTGTTCCGGTCGAAGGCGGGACAGTCGATCAGTCGCCGTCGTTACGACATCATCTTCGAACGCGCCCGCCGACAGCCTGGGCTGGGCAGACCGCACACCCGTGTCGGCACACGTACTCCGCCACACCGCTATCACCGCCGTCGGACGCCTCGCCGGCTACCCCGTCGCCCAAGCCTTCGCGGGCCACGCCGCAGCTGGTACCACCGGCCGGTATCTCCACGCCTCGATCGACGAGGTCGCCGACGCGATAGCGACACTCACCGGCGACCCGCACCCGCTCGTTGCTGGCCCATTGCCCCGCGCCCGACCAGGGCGATGTAGAACCCGATGACGGAAACCGCCCGCGATGACGCCGGCCATGCGCTTGATACTGTGTGGCGGTTCGGGTCGGTTCGTGCGTTGACAGGTGGTGGCACATCCACGGGCTGGGCGGACCATCCCTGGCTCGCTCACTCATCGATACGAATCTGGCTGGATAGCACTCATCTGGACTGTTGCTATCCACCATGCCGACTATTCGCTATCCTGATCACCATGAAGACTCAACGCCGGAAGACCTCGTTCGAGGTTGATTTCGCCAAAGTAGATCGGGCCAAGGCGGTCCTTGGCACCTCGACACTCACCGACACTGTCGATGCCGCGCTCGACGAGGTCATGGCCCTGCAGCACCGACGCGACCTGGTCGATCTGCTGTTCACGAACGACCATGTCGATCTCGATGATCCCGAGATAATGGCGGGCGCCTGGCGCTGATGGCCGAATACTTGGCTGACAAGAGTGCCCTCACACGACGTGACACGCGACCCGAAGTTCGGGTGGTCATCGAGCCCCTCCTCCTCGCCGGACGGATCGCGACGTGCGGCGTCGTGGACCTCGAACTCCTCTACAGCGCCCGTGACGCAGCGACCTACCAGCGGCTCGCGACAGCGTTGCAAGGCATGCCTCGCGTTCCCGTCGACGAACGAACAATCGGGCGGGCCCTCGAAGTGCAAGGAATCCTCGCCAGCACATCCCAGCATCGTGCCGTTCCGCTCCCGGATCTCATCATCGCTGCTTGCGCCGAATCACACGGCCTCGCTGTCCTGCACTACGACGGCGACTTCGACCTCATCGCCAAGGTCACCGCTCAGGCAGTCCAGTGGGTCGTACCGCGCGGCAGCGTCTCCTGACTCGGCAGGAAAGTCCTCCAACACGCGTCGCCGGTTGCCTACCCGCCGATCTGGCGACGGCGGATGATCGCTCGTTTCAGACCCCCGGCAGACGAGGGTCAACCGGGACTGCCGCGCGTTGAGGTGACAGGTTGGGTCAGGCGGCGGTCGCCGTCTGAGCGGCCATGATCATCTCGTATTCGATGGGGGTCAACCGGCCGAGACGGGCTTGACGTCGACGCTGGTGGTAGGTGCGTTCGATCCAGGTGACGATATCGACGCGGAGCTCGTCTCGGGTCTCCCAGCGGCGGCGCCGGTCGAGGACGTTGTTCTGCAACAGCGCGAAGAACGATTCCATGGCGGCGTTGTCCCCGGCCGCGCCGACCTGACCCATCGAGCCGACCATCCCGTAACGGGCCGACCATCCCGTAACGGGCCGACGCCCGGTGGACCCTCCTGGCGCGAAATTGACTTCCCCTGTCGGAGTGCAGGATGCAGCCGGCCACGTCACCACCGCGACGGGCCACGGCCATCTCGATCGCGGCGACCACCAACCGGGCCTTCATCCTCGAGTCGAGGGCGTAGGGACGATCCGGTTGGAGAACAGGTCCTTGATCGCGCAGCAGTAGAGCTTGCCCTCGTCGGTCCAGTGCTCGGTCAGGTCCGTGACCCACACGACATTGGGTTCATCGGCGGTGAAGTTCCGCCGCACCAGATCGTCGTGCGACGGCGCGCCCGGCTTGGAGCCCTTGCCTCGCTTGGGCTTGCCGAACACCGACCACCAGGCGTTGTCCCGACAGATCCGCCACACGACCCGGTCCAACACGTCGTGATCGGCGAGTCGGACTTCGTCGGCGAGGAACCGATACCCGAACTCGGGATCGTCTTCATGGGCGTCGAAGATCGCGTTCGCCAGCCAGGCTTCGTCGAGCTGGCCGTCGGTGAAGGGCTGGTCCGGCCAGCGGTAGTACTGCGCACGGCACAGCTTGAGGACCCGGCACGTCACCGTGACGGGGATCCTGTCGACGGCCAACTCGCGGACGAGCGGGAACATCATTTGCCCGGCAAGTTCGCCTCGGACAGATACGCCGCGGTCCGGCGCAGGACCTCGTTCTCCTGCTCGAGCAGACGGATCCGCTTCTTCGCCTCACGCAGCTCGGCCAGCTCGGTTGTCGTCGACCCTGGCTTGATCCCGCCGTCACGATCCGCGCGGTCCAGCCAGTTGGTCAGACAAGATTCGGTGATCCCGAAGTCAGAGGCGATGTCCTTGATCCGGACACCGGGCTCGCGGCTACGGTCGACCCGGATCACGTCCTCACGGAACTCCCGGGGATAGGGCTTGGGCATGGCGAACATCCTTTCGGCGGTGCCTCCCGGCACCACATGTCAGATGTCACCTCGCCGGGCGGCAGTCCCACCATCTCGTCGACGATCGTCCGGCTACAGCTGCAGCGCGTCTCGTCGATCGCCGCGGCGGAAGTGCATGGCCGGGGCGCCACAGCCACTCCTCGGCGTAGTCCTCCACCAGTGGTGAGAAGAACCGTTGCGCCGGGCCGGTCGGATCACCGCCGGCTCCGGAAACTGCTCCTC
>JBBKVY010000066.1:0-14335 GCA_037968675.1 Acidimicrobiales bacterium
CTGACGAGCGCCATCGTCCTGTTCTACGGCGGCACCCGCGTCATCGACGGCCACATCGAGATCGGCGTGCTCGCCGCGTTCATCCTCTACCTGCGCCAGTTCTTCGAGCCGATGCAGGAACTGTCGCAGTTCTACAACCTGTTCCAAGCTGCGGCCGCAGCGACCGAGAAGCTGTCCGGCGTGCTCGACGAACAGCCGACGGTCGAGCTTCCCGTCGGCCCCATCGCGTTGCCGATCGCTCGCGGCGAGCTCGAGTTCGACGGCGTGTCGTTCTCCTACGGAGCACACACCGTCCTTCACCACCTGGACCTCCGCGTGCCAGCGGGACAGACGGTGGCGATCGTGGGAGAGACGGGCGCTGGCAAGTCGACCATCGCCCGGCTCGTGGCCAGGTTCTGGGATCCGACCGAGGGCGTCGTACGTCTCGACGGCATCGACCTGCACCGGGTCGACGACGACGACCTGCGTCGTGCCGTCGTGATGGTGACGCAGGACAACTTCCTCTTCAGCGGGACCGTCGCCGACAACATCGCGTTCGGTCGCCCCGATGCGTCCCGCGCCGAGATCGAGGCAGCGGCCGAGGCCATCGGTGCCGACGTCTTCATCCGAGCGCTCCCGCAGGGGTTCGACACCGACATCCAGGCCAAGGGAGCGCGCCTCTCGGCCGGGCAGCGCCAGCTGCTCGCCTTTGCCCGTGCCTTCCTCGCCGACCCGGCCGTGCTCATCCTCGACGAAGCCACCAGCTCGCTCGACATCCCGTCCGAGCGGTTGGTCCAGCGCGCCTTGCGCACGCTGCTCGCCGACCGGACCGCGGTGATCATCGCCCACCGACTCACAACCGTCGAGATCGCCGACCGTGTCCTGGTGATCGACGACGGCCGGGTGATCGAGGACGGTTCGCCGACGGAACTGCGGGGGAGCGGCGGCGAGTACGCCGACCTCCACGCCGCCTGGGCCGACTCCCTCATCTGACCCGCCGTCACCATCACCGCCACCAGTGCCCGGTCCGGGTCCTGGGTGCTGGTGTGGTCTCCAATGCCGCGACGAGCGGCATCAGCGTCCAGACCTTGAGGGGATCCGTAGTGTCGCGACGTTCGGCCAGAGCGTCCTGACCGCGATCGAGTCCGTAGGCGGCGCTGAACGCACGCGCCCACCGGGGTCGCAACTCCCCGATGAGCACCTCGAACGGATCCACCACACCCGAGTAGAGCGCATCGAGCCCCATCTGTACGACGAGATCGCTGATGGATCTGACCTGCTGGCCGATGGAGCGATAGTTTCCGGCAGTACCCGCCCGGCCCCTCCTTGGGGCGCTCGCTTGCGCTTGTGCAAGGATTCACGACGATGCCCCGGTTCAGCGCCGAGAACACGATCCTGGCCAAGGAGATCATCGGTCGGTACCCCCTTCCCAAGTCGGCGTTGATCCCCCTCCTGCACCTGGCACAGGAGCAGGACGGCTGGGTCGCCGACGACGCGATGGAACACATCGCTGAGCTCGTCGGCGTGACGCCGGCCGAGGTCATGGGCACCTGCACGTTCTACGAGATGTTCAAGCGCGAGCCGGTCGGCGAGTACCTCGTCAACGTCTGCACCAACATCTCGTGCATGCTTCTCGGTGGCGAGGAACTGCTGCACCACCTCGAGGAGCGCTTGGGCATCCGGCCGGGCAGCACGACGTCCGACGGCCTGTTCACGCTCGAGGATGTCGAGTGCATCGCGGCGTGTACCGAAGCGCCGTGTCTCACGGTCAACTACCGCTACTTCCACAAGATCAGCCACGACGAGGCCGACTCGCTCCTCGACGACCTGAAGGCCGGTCGACGAGCCCACGAGGTACCGAAGCACGGCACGCTCGGACGGGTCCGCCAGCAGATCTCGGCCGACGCGCGGGCCGGCGTCGCGGTTCCCAGCGAGTGCTCGACACCGGTGTGGCTGACCACCGACGCGCCGGAAGGGGCGGATGCGTGACCGACACGACGACGAGCCCCGGCGCAACGTCCAAGCCCGACCTCCCGATGATGATCACCGGGCGCTTCGGCTACGAGGACGCCCACACGATCGAGCGCTTCCAGGCGACGGAGGGATACGACGGTCTGCGCAAGGCCCTGCAGATGGGCCCCGAAGCGGTCGGCAACGAGGTCAAGGCAGCAAGTCTCCTCGGTCGCGGCGGCGCCGGCTTCCCCGCCGGGGTCAAGTGGGGCTTCTGCCCACCCGAGGTGTGGCCCCGCTACCTCGTCATCAACGGCGACGAGTCCGAACCCGGCACGTACAAGGACCGCCTCCTGATGGAGCGCGACCCGCACCAGCTCATCGAGGGCGCGCTCATCTGTGCCTATGCCGTCGGGTGCGCCCAGACATTCCTCTACGTGCGGGGCGAGATGGCCCACGCCCAGGAGCGGATCGCCCAGGCGTTGAACGAGGCGTACGAGGCCGGACTCGTCGGCAAGAACATCCTCGGCTCCGAATTCAGCTGCGACGTGATCCTCCACTGGGGCGCGGGCGCATACATCGTGGGCGAGGAGACCGCCCTCATCGAGTCGCTCGAGGGCAATCGCGGGATGCCCCGCCTCAAGCCGCCGTACTTTCCGGCCGCCAAGGGGCTCTACATGCAGCCGACGATCGTCAACAACGTCGAGACGATGGCCAACCTGCCGTGGATCATCCGCAACGGTGCCGAGGCGTACACCGCGTTCGGCGCCGAGAACTCGCGCGGCACCCGCATGTTCGCGGTGTCCGGCCATGTGAAGAAGCCCGGGGTGTACGAGGTCGAGTTCGGGACCACGACCTTCCGTGACCTGATCTACGGCCACTGCGGCGGCATCCGTGGCACCAACACCCTCAAGGCCTTCATCCCCGGCGGCGCGTCCGCCCCGTGGTTCTACGAGGAACACCTCGACATCCCGCTCGAGAAGGTCGCCGTCGACCAGGCCGGGTCGATGCTCGGTTCCGGCGCCGTCATCGTCATGGACGACACCACCGACGCCGTCAAGGCCGCGTGGCGGGTCGTGCGCTTCTTCGCCCGCGAATCGTGTGGCAAGTGCACACCGTGCCGCGAGGGCACGAGCTGGCTCGAGAAGATCATGCGCCGCATGCTCGACGGCCACGGCCGCCCGGAGGACATCGCGCTGCTGGTCGACCTGTGCGACAACATCAGCCCGTCGATCGCCTGGCCGCCGAAGCAGACGACGATCTGCCCGCTCGGCCCGTCGGCCGTGTCGCCGATCGCCAGCGCGGTCGTTCGGTTCAAGGACGAGTTCCAGGCCTACTGCGGTGGCGGCGACATCCCCACCTCGGTGACCATCAACGGTGGCGCCTACGTCCCGCCCGAAGGTGCTCCGGCAGGTGTGTGATGGCTGAGCAGACCGAGACGACCGTGAAGATCACCGTCGACGGCAACGAGATCGACGCTCGTCCCGACGAACTCGTGATCGATGCCGCCGAGCGCCACGGCACCTACATCCCGCGCTTCTGTCACCACCCGCGTATGAATCCGGTCGGCATGTGCCGGATGTGCATCGTCGAGATCGACACCGGTCGCGGGCCCGCACTGCAGCCGAGCTGCATGATCCCGGTGTCCGACGGCATGACGGTCGTGACCGACAGCGACGTCACCAAGAAGGCCCAGGACGGTGTCCTCGAGTTCCTCCTCGCCAACCACCCGCTCGACTGCCCGGTCTGCGACAAGGGCGGCGAGTGCCCGCTGCAGGACCAAGCCTACGCGTACGGCCCGGGCGAGTCGCGCTTCATCGAGGAGAAGCGGCACTTCGAGAAGCCGATCCCGATCAGCGACCTGGTCCACCTCGACCGCGAACGCTGCATCCTGTGCGACCGTTGCACCCGCTTCGCCGACGAGGTCGCCGGCGACGCACTCATCCAGTTCATCGACCGGGGCAACCAAACGCAGGTCAACACGTTCCCGGGCGAGCCCTTCGCCTCGTACTTCTCCGGCAACACCGTCCAGATCTGCCCGGTCGGCGCGCTGACTGCGGAGCCGTATCGCTTCAAGGCCCGTCCGTGGGACCTCGACCAGGTCGAGTCGACGTGCACGTCGTGCTCGGTCGGTTGCCGAGTGGTGGTCCAGGCCAGCCGCAACGAGGTGCTCCGGACCCAGGGGGTCGACATCGACGGGGTCAACTGGGGTTGGCTCTGCGACAAGGGCCGCTTCGACTTCCAGTCGATCCACGCCGAAGACCGTCTCGCCGAGCCGCTCGTCCGCGAGGGCGACGCCTATCAGCGCACGTCGTGGGCCGACGCGCTGCGGCGGACGTCGGATGCTGTCAAGGCCGCGCTCGACTCGTCCGGTCCCACCGGCATCGGCGTCGTCGGTGGCGCCCGTCTCTCGAACGAGGCCGCGTACACCTGGGCCAAGCTGGCCAAGGGCGTCATCGGCACCGACAACGTCGACTGCCAGTTGGGCGACGGGCTCCCGGCCTCGGCCGTGCTCGGCCTGCCGAGGGCGACCATCGACGAAGCCTGTACCCCCGGTGGCACCATCGTCCTGCTCGGCGTCGACCCGAAGGAGGAGCTGCCGGTCCTGTACCTGCGGCTCCGCCACGCCATCGTCGAGGACGGCGCCACCCTCATCGAGGTCGTGCCCCACGCCACCGGCCTCTCGAAGCTCGCGGCCCACACCCTCACGTACGGTCCCGGTGGCGCCGCAGACGTCGCCGCCTCGCTGGTGTCCGACACCCCCGGAGCCGCCGGTGGCGTCGACGGCGACCGCATCGCCGCCGCAGCCAACGCTCTCGGCGACGGTCCGGTCACGGTCATCGTCGGGCGCGGCAACCTCGCCGACTCGTCCGACGTCGTCACCGCTGCCGCCGGCGCGCTGCTCGACGGAATCGACGACGTCCGTTTCCTGTCGGCGCTGCGACGCGGCAACGTCCACGGTGCCCTGGATGCCGGCCTCTCCCCGGGTCTCCTGCCCGGACGGGTGAGCCTCGACGAAGGTCGCGCCCACTTCCACGAGACGTGGTCGACGGTGCCCGCCACTGCGGGCCTCGACACCACCGGGATCCTCCAGGCGGCAGCCGACGGCAAGCTCGACGTGCTCGTGCTCCTCGGCGCCGATCCACTGACCGACTTCCCCGACACCGACCTCGCCACCCGCGCGCTGGCCGGGGCCCGCACCGTCATCGCGGTCGACGTCCTGCTGACCGCTTCGGTCAAGCAGTCCGACATCGTCCTCCCGGCCGCCGGCTACGCCGAGACCGACGGGACAACCACCAACCTCGAGGGACGCGTCAGCCGCCTCGCCCGCAAGGTCACGCCTCCGGGTACCGCGCGCGCCGACTGGATCATCGCTGCTGAACTGGCCTTCCGACTGGGCGACGATCTGGGCCTCGAATCGACCGAGGCCGTCTTCGACGAGTTGACCACGGTCTCCGCCGTGCATCGTGGGCTCACGATCGAGGCGGTCGGCGTCGACGGCATCGTCGTCCCGGTCCACCTCGACACGCCCGCCGACGAAGGCGCCACCCCGGACGCCGACGTCGATCCCGATGCCGCCGACGCTGCCGTGGCCGCGGACGCGGCCGAGTCGGACGACGAGGCGCAGGCCGCAGAAGCCGAAGCGACCGAGGCCCAAGCCGACAGCGAGGATTCCGGCGACCCCGTGCCGTCGGACGGGCGGTCCGACGTCACCGAGATCGCGACGAACGGTCCGGCCGTCGGCGCCGGTGTGACCTTCATCGCACCGAACATCGACATCCCCCAGCCCGACGGCTACCGCCTCCGCCTGGTGACCACCCGGGCGCTCTACGACATGGGCACCGCGACGCAGGCCTCACCGTCGTTGGCCGAGCTCCCGCACGGCGCCACCCTCCGGCTGCACCCGAACGACTTCGACCGTCTCGGCGTCACCGGCGGGGGCAACGTCAAGGTGTCGAACACCGAGGGTGGCCGCGGCAGCATCACGGTGCCGGTCGAGTCGTCCACCGCCGTCCCGCGTGGCGCAGCGCTCGTGGCCTACGCCCAGCCGGGCGGCGCGACGGCGAGCCTGATCGACGTGTCCCGTGCCGTCACCGACGTCCGGGTGGAGCTCGCCCCGTGAATTCGATCCTGGCGCTCGATCCGCTGTACCTCGACGGCGTCGGCCTCGCCGCGTCTCGCTGGGGGCTGCGCCCCCAGACCCCATCGGCGCCCGGCTCGCTGGCGCTCGCGCGGTCGCTCGGCGAGGGAGTGCGGCCGTGAATTCGATCCTGGCGCTCGATCCGCTGTACCTCGACGGCGTCGGCCTCGCCGAGGTCCTCATCACGCTGGTCAAGGTGCTGATCACGTTCGTGATCCTCCTCGTCTCCGTGATCTTCATGGTGTGGTTCGAGCGCAAGGTCATCTCCGACATGCAGAACCGCATCGGCCCCAACCGGGCCGGGCCGTTCGGACTGCTCCAGACCCTGGCCGACGGCATGAAGCTGATCTTCAAGGAGGACCTGATCCCGAGTCGGGCCCAACGCTTCGTCTTCCTGCTGGCGCCGTACCTGTCCGTCATCCCCGCGTTCTTGATCTTCGCCATCGTCCCACTGGGTGGCACCATCCACGCCGATGATCCCGGCATCGTCACCATCGCCGGCCACCAGACGTACACCCAGTTGGCCGACCCGCCCATCGGCATCCTGTTCGTCCTCGCTGTCTCGTCCATCGCGGTCTACGGCGTCATGCTCGCCGGCTGGTCGTCGGGCTCGAAGTACCCGCTGCTCGGATCCGTGCGCGCCACCGCCCAGATGGTGTCCTACGAAGCAGCCATGGGACTGTCCGTCGTGGCACTCGTGCTCACCTCCGGCAGCCTCAGCACCCGCACCATGGTCGAAGTCCAGGCCAGCGAGGGCTTTGCCGGCTTCGTCCCCAACTGGAACGTCATCGTCACCGGCTTCGTGCCGTTCGTCATCTTCTTCATCGCCGCCCTGGCCGAGATGAACCGCCCGCCCTTCGACCTGGTCGAGGCCGAGCAGGAGATCGTCGGCGGCTATCACACCGAGTACAGCTCGATCCGCTTCGGCATGTTCTTCGTGGCCGAGTTCATGCACCCGATCACCATGTCGGGCGTCATCGTCACGCTCTGGTTCGGCGGCCCCTCCGGCCCCCAGTGGTTCGGTCCGGTGTCCGGGATCATCTGGCTGCTCGCCAAGATCTTCGTCTTCCTCTACATCTTCGTGCTGATCCGCGGCACGCTGCCCCGCTTCCGGTACGACCAGCTCATGGACCTCGGCTGGAAGATCCTGATCCCGCTGTCGCTGGCGTGGTTGCTGTTGCTCGCCTCCATCAACATCGGCCGCGACGCCGGCTGGAACCTGGGGCTGACGATCTTCATCAGCTTCGTCGTGATCGGTGGCGCCTGCTTCGCACTCCTCACACGCGCCATGGAGGTGTCACGGCAGCGCCGTGAGCTCGGAGAGGTGGAGGTCTGATGGGCTATCTCGACGGGTTCAAGATCACGATCAACAAGACGTTCAACAAGGGGAGCGTCTCGGGGAAGAACCTCACGTCGCCCTACGTCAAGGACGAAGGTGGCAAGCGGGCCAAACCGCTCCGCCTCCACGGCCGCCACGTGCTCAACCGGTACGAGGACGGCATGGAGAAGTGCATCGGGTGCGAACTGTGCGCCGGTGTCTGTCCTGCCCGCTGTATCTACGTGCGCGGCAAGGACAACGACCCCACCGACCCCGTCAGCCCCGGCGAGCGTTACGGCTTCGTCTACGAGATCAACTACCTGCGCTGCATCCACTGCGACCTCTGCGTCGAGGCGTGCCCCACGGAAGCGATCACCGAGACCAAGCTGTTCGAGTTCAGCTTCACGAACCGCCAGGACGCGATCTACACCAAGGACGAGCTGGTCGTCGACGACGAGGGCCGCCCGCAGAAGTTGCCGTGGGAGGACTGGTCGGACGCCGACCTCATCGAGGGCGACACCTCGGCATGGATGCGGGCCACCTCCCCCTCCGGTGACGCGTCGTTCGAGGGCATTGTGGCGTGGGCCACCGAACTCGGCTACGGCGAACGCGCCCCGGAACTGGGTCAGACCGCCGACGGTCGCGATTCGGGCGACGACGTCACGCTCGCGCCGTCAACGGCGCGTGGCGTCTCCGACGAGGAGGAGCACCACTAGTGGAGACGTTCATCTTCCTCGTCGCCGGCGCCATCTGCATCGTCGGCGCGCTCGGCGTGGTGCTCTCGAGCAACCCCGTCCACTCGGCGCTCTCGCTGGTCGGCACCCTGTTCGGCGTCGCCGTGCTCTTCGTCGCCCAGGAGGCCAACTTCCTGGCCGCGGTGCAGGTCATCGTCTACGCCGGCGCCATCGTCGTGCTGTTCCTGTTCGTGATCATGCTGCTCGGTGTCGACCAAGCGGAAGAGCTCGAGATCGAGCCGATCGTCGGCCAGCGCGCCGCCGCGTTGGTCGTCGGCATCGCCATCTTCGCCCTTCCCGTGGCTGCGCTCGCCTCGACCAGCTGGGAGGCCACCGGCGCTCTCGCCAATCTCGGCCGGCTGGCCGACGGCGGACCCGACATCGAGGCACTCGGCGAGGTCGTGTTCACCCGCTACCTGCTCGCCTTCGAGGTCACCTCGGTCCTGCTGGTCATCGCCGTCGTCGGTGCCGTGCTCCTCGCGAGGAAGTCGCCGGTCAGCAACGAGCTCGAGATCGAAGGGCTGTACGAGCCCGACACCGAAGGACCGGCCGGCGAGTCGGACGATGCGGAGGCGACGCCATGACGCTGGCCCCGATCGTGGGACTGTCAGGTGTCGAACCGGCCTGGTACCTCGTCCTCGCGTCGCTGATCTTCGCCATCGGCGCCGTCGGGCTCCTGGTCCGGCGCAACCCGCTCGTGATGTTCATGTGCGTCGAGCTGATGCTCAATGCCGTGACCCTCACGTTCGTCACGTTCTCCCGCATGCTCAACGACGTGGGCGGTCAGGCCGTGGTGGTCTTCGTCCTGGTGGTGGCCGCTGCCGAGGTCGTCGTCGGTCTCGGGATCATCGTCGCCATCCTCCGCAAACGCCCCGCCGCCACGGCGGATGACCTGTCACTCCTCAAGGGATAGCCGAGCATGGAGACACTCGAACTCGTATGGCTCATCCCTGCCCTACCACTGCTCGGCTTCCTCACGCTGCTCGCGTTCGGGCGCAAGCTGGGCGAACCACAGGCCGGGATGGTGGCCACCGCCATGATCGGCGGCTCGTTCCTCGCCACGCTCGCCGTGTTCGTCGGCCTGGTCGGCAAGGAGGAAGAGGCCCGCAGCTTCACCCAGATCCTGTTCGAGTGGATCCCCGTCGGTGGCTGGCAGGTCGACGTCGGCTTCCTGGTCGACCCGCTCTCGATCTCGATGTGCCTCTTCATCACCGGCGTCGGCACCCTGATCCACCTGTACTCGATCGGGTACATGCACGGCGACGAGCACTTCTCGAAGTACTTCGTCTACCTCAACCTGTTCGCCTTCTCGATGCTGATGCTGGTGTTGGGCAACAACCTGCTCATCACCTTCCTCGGCTGGGAGGGCGTGGGCGCGTGCTCGTACTTCCTGATCAGCTTCTGGTTCACCGATCCGGAGAAGGCGTCGGCCGGCAAGAAGGCGTTCGTCACCAACCGCATCGGTGACTGGGGCTTCATGGTCGCCATCTTCGCCACCTTCGCCGCCCTCGGGTCGGTCACGTACACCGAGATCCTGAGCGTCTCCTCAGGGCAGGGTGCGGGTGGGCTGGCCGAGTCCACGGCCACGCTCATCGCCATGTGCCTCTTCGTCGGCGCCATCGGCAAGTCGGCCCAGTTCCCGCTGTTCGTGTGGCTGCCCGACGCCATGGCCGGCCCGACGCCCGTCTCGGCCCTCATCCACGCAGCGACGATGGTGACCTCGGGCGTCTATCTGCTCACCCGGGTCAACCCGATCATCGCCGCGGCCGCCGACTGGGTTCCCACGACCATCGCCTGGGTCGGCGCGTTCACCGCCTTCTTCGCGGCCACCATCGCGGTGAGCCAGCGCGACATCAAGAAGGTCCTGGCGTACTCGACGGTCAGCCAGCTCGGCTACATGTTCCTCGCCATCGGGACCGGCGCCTACGTCGCCGCCGTGTTCCACATGATCACCCACGCCTTCTTCAAGGCGCTGCTGTTCCTCGGCTCGGGCTCGGTCATCCACGGGATGCACGGCGAGCAGGACATGAACCGCATGGGCAACCTGCGCAAGTACATGCCGATCACTGCGGCGACGTTCATCGTCGGGTGGCTGGCCATCGCTGGCATCCCGCCGTTCTCCGGCTTCTGGTCCAAGGATGAGATCCTGCTCTTCGCCTGGGCGGAGAACCCGGCCCTCTGGCTCGTCGGCGTCGTCACCGCACTGCTCACCGCGTTCTACATGAGCCGCCAGGTCTTCATGGTCTTCTTCGGCGAGGAGCGCTTCGAGTCCGGCAACGAAGAGCACGGGAGCGATGACGCGGTGGATCCGCACGAGTCGCCGCTCTCCATGACGCTGCCGCTGATCGTGCTCGCAGTCGCGGCAGCGGTCGGGGGAGTCATCCAGTTGCCGTTCACCAGTGGGACGAAGTTCCTGGAAGAGTGGCTGGATCCGGTGATCGGCGAGAACGAGGCGCACATCGACGTCGCCACCGGCACCAAGTGGGGTCTCGCGATCGTCGCCGTCATCGTCTGCGTTGCGGCCGTCGGTGCGGCGTACGCCATCTACATCCGCAAGCAGCGTGCGCCCATCGAGCCCGAGATCCTGGCCGAGGGGTGGAAGTACGACAGCTCCATCTCCGACTTCATGGGTGGCCCCGGCCGCAAGGGCTTCGAGGCGACCGCCACCTTCGACAGGGTCGTCATCGACGGGGCGGTCAACGGCGTCGCCGCACTGGTCAAGCGCACCGGCGAAGGCCTCCGTGGCGCCCAGTCGGGCTACGTCCGCAGCTATGCCCTCGGCATCGCCGGCGGTGCGGTCCTCCTCCTCGCCTACTTCCTCGCCCAGGTCACCTTCTGATGCACACCGCAACGGTCTTCGCGACAGCGGGGCCCAGCTTCCCCCTCCTCACCGCAGCGATCCTCGTCCCGCTCGTCGGCGCGCTCGCCGTTGCCGCGGTCCCCAAGCGCCGCCCGGAGATCCTGCGCCTCGTCGCGCTCTTGTTCTCCGGCGCCGCCGGCGCGTTCACGCTGTGGATGCTCGCCGCGTTCGACCGGCACGACGCCGGCATGCAGTTCGAGTCGATGCACACCTGGGTCGAGGAGTTCGGCATCCAGTGGCACCTCGGCGTCGACGGCATCTCGCTGTTCCTCGTCGTGCTCACCGGCATCCTCTTCCCGCTGACGTTCGTCGCGGTCACGCCGAAGAAAGACCCCAAGGCGTACTACGCGTGGCTGCTCCTGCTCGAGGCCGGGTGCATCGGCGCGTTCACGTCCCTGGACCTGTTCCTCTTCTTCATCTTCTTCGAGATCGTCCTCGTCCCGATGTACTTCCTCATCGGTGGCTGGGGCTACAGCGAACGGGTCTACGCAGCCCTCAAGTTCTTCCTGTACACGATGTTCGGCTCCGCGCTGATGCTCGTCGGGATCCTGGCGCTCGCCTTCGTCGACCGGGACACGAGGGCCGACCAGAGCGCGATCGCGGAACAGCAACTCGCGCAGCTCGAACAGACCGTGCAGAACCAGCTCGGTGCCGGCATCGAGGTCGAGCCCGAGCTCCTCGAACAGGTCGACCAGCTCTCGGCCGAGGTCGAGGCGTCTGACCGACTGACGTTCGATCTCGTCGAACTGGCCGAGAACCGCGGCGAGATCCTCGAGGCGCAGCAGAACGGCGACCTCCCCGCCGACGCCGATGCGAACTCGTGGAATCCGCTCCACTGGGGCGCAGCGAAGTGGATCTTCCTGGCCTTCGCGCTGGCCTTCGCGGTCAAGGTCCCCCTCGTGCCGCTCCACACCTGGTTGCCAGACGCACATACACAGGCACCGACGGCCGGGTCGGTGATCCTGGCCGGTGTGATGCTCAAGCTGGGCACCTACGGCTTCCTTCGCTTCGGGCTCTACCTGTTCCCCGACTCGTCGCAGTTCTTCGCACCGGTGTTCCTCACCTTGGGCGTGGTCGGCATCCTCTACGGCGCGGTCGTGGCCACGATGCAGAAGGACCTCAAGCGTCTGGTCGCCTACTCGTCGGTCGCCCACCTCGGCTTCATCGCCCTCGGGACGTTCGCCCTCACCACCCAGGGCATCGAGGGCGGCATCCTCCAGATGGTCAACCACGGCGTCTCGACCGGCGCCCTGTTCCTCCTGCTCGGGATGATCTACGAACGACGCCACACGTATGAGATCTCGACGATGTCGGGCATGCAGAAGTCGGCACCGATCCTGGCCGGCGTCTTCACCCTCGTGATGTTGAGCTCGATCGGCCTGCCCGGTCTCAACGGGTTCGTCGGCGAGTTCCTGATTCTCACCGGCGCGTATCTCACCGCCAAGTGGTGGGCCGTCGTGGCCGCCGGAGGCGTGATCCTGGCCGCCCTCTACCTCCTGTGGGCCTACCAGCGGGTGTTCCACGGCTCGCCGGCCGACGACGATCCCGGCACGCCCGACATGAAGCTGGGCGAGTTCGCAGTGATGCTGCCGCTCATGGGCCTGATCGTGTTCATGGGCGTCTACCCGAAGCCGGTGCTCGAACGCATCGAGCCGGCGGTGTCGGCCCTGGTCGAACGCATCGAGGACACCACCGACTACACCGAACCCGATGCCGCCACGTCCGGCTTCAGTGGCACGGTCCATGAGGGTGGCGTCGAGGGCGACGAATCGCACGGAGAGGGGGAGTGATGCTCGCCGCTCTCACGTTCCCGCTCCAAGCCGCCGACGAGGCGTTCGATCCCATCACGACCCCAGCCGTCGAGTGGTCCTCGGTCCTCCCCCTGCTGATCCTGACGATCGTCGCCATGGGCCTCATGCTCGTCACCGCGCTCGGCCGCTGGAAGCCGTTCGAGGGCTTCTACCCGCTCGTCACCTCGTGTGCCGCCATCGCCGCAGCCGTCACCACCTGGCCGCTGTGGGAGCGGGTCCAGGACCCTGACCGGGGCCCGTACTCGGTGCTCTCGGGCGCGCTCGGCATCGACGGCTTCTCGGTGTTCGTCACCGTCGTCATCTGCTCGTCGGTCGTGCTGTCCTCGCTCCTCGCCGACGGCTACCTGCGCAGGGAGGGCATGGACGGGCCCGACCTCTACATCCTCCTGCTGCTGTCGGCGTCGGGCGGCACGCTCATGGCCGGCGCCAACGACCTGATCGTGCTGTTCCTCGGCCTCGAGATCCTGTCGCTGTCGGTCTACGTCCTCGCCGCCATGCACCTGCGACGCATCACCTCGCAGGAAGCCGGCATCAAGTACTTCGTGCTCGGGTCCTTCGCCTCGGCGTTCATGCTCTACGGCATCGCGCTCACCTACGGCGCAACCGGCTCGACGAACCTCGTCGAGATCCTTGACTTCCTCTCGGGCACGGCGTTGTTCGACAACGGCCTCCTCCTGGCGGGCATGGCCATGCTGCTGGTCGGCCTCGGTTTCAAGGTCGCCGCCGCCCCGTTCCACGCCTGGACGCCCGACGTCTACCAGGGCTCACCCACGCCGGTCGTCGCCTACATGGCCTCCGGGGTCAAGGCTGCGGGCTTCGCCGGACTGATCCGGGTCTTCTACCTCGGCTTCAACACCTATCGCGTCGACTGGCAGCCCATCGTCTACGTCCTGGCGCTGCTCACCCTGCTCGTCGGGTCGATCATGGCCGTCGTCCAGACCGACGTGAAGCGCATGCTCGCGTATTCGTCGATCAGCCATGCGGGGTTCATCCTCATGGCGGTCCAGGCCGCGAGCGAGCGCGGTGTCGAGGCCACGCTCTTCTACCTGGGGTCCTACACGTTCCTGGTCGCCGGTTCGTTCGCCATCGTGGCCGTGGTCGGGCGCGAGGGGGACGGCAGGCACGCGATCGCCGACTACCAGGGCCTCGCCCGGAGCCGCCCCCTGCTGGCGCTCGCCTTCTCGGTGCTGTTGTTCAGCCAGGCCGGCGTGCCCTTCACCAGTGGCTTCTTCGCCAAGTTCTACGCGATCTCCGCTGCGGTCGACGCCCGGTCGTTCCCGCTGGCCATGGTCGCCATGTTCGCCGCCGTGATCGCCGCGTTCCTGTATCTACGCATCACCGTCGTGATGTGGATGGGCGACGAGGAAGAAGCCATCACGCCGGCCGAGGATCTCCCCGTTCCCGAGGGCGTTCGCATCGCCCTCGTGCTGTGTCTCCTCGTCACCCTGGGTGTGGGTGTGTTCCCCCACACCCTCGCCGGCGTTGCGGCCGACGCGACCGCCGTCCTCGTCCAGTTCTCCGGCTAGGACCACCCCTCACCCC
>JBBKVY010000067.1:0-13296 GCA_037968675.1 Acidimicrobiales bacterium
GGAGAACCGCGCGATCGCGCGAGGTCAGAAGCCCGACCACGGGAGTTCGCCCGCTGCCTCCCGTGGGTGGCGGTCGAGGAGCAGGTCGGCCCACTGGCCCCGACCGGTGGCACGGAGCCGTTCGGCGTACTCCGACAACCGTCCGCGCACGTGCCACGGGCCACCCTCCTCGAGCACGATGTCGATCGGGTCGACACCCGTCGTCGATGACGCCAGGCAGTCGTCCCGCCAGGACTCGAGCACGTCGTCGAGTTCGCGGCAGCGCTCGGGCCGGTCCCCGGCGAGGTCCGTCTGTTCGTGGGGATCGACCGCGACGTCGAAGAGCATCCGGTCGGCGAGGGCGTGGAATCCGTCGTGGAACGTGCGGAGGTAGAGGTCGTCGCCGGTGCGCACCGCGCGCTGAGCCGTCCATGCGCCGTGCGAGAGGACGAGGTGCTCCCGCCCGGCCGGCTGCTCCCCCGCTCGGAGGTCCTCAGCGAACGACTCGCCGTCCCAACCCGGAGCGACGCGCCCGCCGGCCAGCTCGGTGACGGTCGCCGCGACGTCGAGCTGGTAGTGGAGCCCGCCGGCGACCCGTCCACCCTCGGCGCCCGTCACGCCCGGCCAGTGCAGGATCATCGGCAGGTGGCTGGTCTGTTCGTCGGCGAAGTGGTGGTCGCAGTAGGTCCCGAGCTCGCCGAGGGTCTCACCGTGGTCGGACGAGATCATCACCGCCGTGTCGTCGAGAACGCCAGCGTCGGCGAGGGCGTTCAGCCACCGGCCGACGTGATCGTCGGCGTAGCGGATGCCGGTGTCGTAGCCGTCGAACATCCGACGGACCTGGTCGAGGTCGGTCGCCTCGAGCGGCTGCCGCGGGTGACGCTCGTTGCCCGACGAGCCACCGAAACCGCTCATCTCCTGCGCCGAGTGCGGCCCGGGCAGGTCCCAGTGCGCGGCACGGATCTCTTCGGTGTACCAGGCCGGGATCGGCGCACCGGCGAACGGATCCCCGAAGTCGCTCGGCGTGCGGTACGGCGTGTGTGGATCCCAGATGTGGACATGGCAGAACCAGTCGTCCTCACGCCCACGCCGGTCCACCCACGACAGGAACTCGGTCGACACCCGGTCGGCGGTCTCGAGACCACCCAGACCCACGTTGGTGTTCTCGCTGAAACCGGCGAGCCAGTGATAGGCGGCATGGCGCTCGGCGAAGGTCGAGATGGTGGTCGTGCGGATCCCGGCGTTGCGGAGTTGGCGAGCCCACGACGTCATCGCCAGCGTCGACCAGAAGCCACGCGACGATCCCTCTCGGAACGGCTCGGCGGCAGACCCGCCATGCCCGACGACGCCGTTGTGGATTCCGAAGCGTCCCGAGATCAGTGCCGAACGCGACGGCAGGCACGGCGTGTCGGATGCGTAGACGCCACTGAATCGCACTCCTCGCGCCGCCACCGCATCGATGTTGGGTGACGTGTCGCGGTGGTAGCCGTAGCAGCCGAGATGGTCGGGCCGCAGCGTGTCGATGTCGATGTAGAGCAGTCGCATGGTCGATCCCCCGATTCGGTCGGGACCGTAGACCGTCCAGCCCGGATCGTCCCCAGAATCCATCCTCTGAGCAGGATGGGAAGAACCGTCCTATAGTCGGTCTTGTCTCCTCACGCAACCGGGCGGTGCGGCACATGCAGGGACATCACGACCAAACGCAACCGGCGAATCACCACGTTCTCGTGGTCGACGACGATCCGGGGATACGCGTCATCCTCCGATCCGAGTTCGAACGCTGCGGCTACCGCGTCACCGAAGCCGGCACCGGCGCAGAGGCCGAGATCGAGATCGACCTTCGTCGGCCTGACGCCGTACTGCTCGACCTCGGTCTGCCCGACACCAGCGGACTCGACCTGCTGAGCCGATGGAGCAGGCAGGACGACCGCCTCGGCGTCCTCGTCATCAGCGGGCGCGGCGGCGAGGTCGACCGTTGCGTCGGCCTCGAGAGCGGTGCCGACGACTACCTGGTGAAGCCGTTCTCGATCCGAGAACTGATGGTCCGGGTCGAGAAGGTCATCGCCCACTCGCGGCATCACTCCGAATCGTTCATCGACCTCGGGCCGCTCACACTCGACACGGCGACCCGGGAAGTCACCGTCGACGACCGTGCGGTCGAGCTGACGACGAAGGAGTTCGACCTGCTCGCGCTCCTCGCGTCGTCACCCCGGCGAGTGTTCGGTCGGGAACAGATCCTCCGCCTCGTGTGGACCTCATCACTCGAGTGGCAGAGCACGGACACCATCTCCGAGCACGTCCACCGGATCCGGCGGAAGCTCGACCCCGGCGACCGTGAACGCTTCATCCAGACCCTCCGCGGTGTGGGATACCGGTTCTGCACCCGACACGACGTGGTCACGAACCGAGCACACTCCGGATCGTGGCATCCAGCCGGTCGACCGTGAACGGCTTGATGAGCAGGGTGGCATCCGACGGGAGCGAGTCGTCGTCCCAGCTGGCCTGACCGGTCATGAAGACGACCTGGACCGCCTCCCAACGCGATTGCACGAGCTGCGCGAGTTCGCCACCGCGCATGCCGGGTAGACCCAGGTCGGTCACCAGGACCTGCGGACCGTCGACCGCCATCTCGAGGGCCGACTCGGCAGTGGCCGCCGCCGACACCGTGTACCCACGATCACGCAGCTCCGATTCGAGGACCGCTCGCAGGTCCGGTTCGTCCTCGACCAACAAGACGGTGGCTCGCCTCTCGTGCTCACGATCAGCTGCGTTGCCCTCGTCGTCGTTCCAGTCGACCGTCCGGTCGCCGTCCAATGGGAGCCAGAACGAGAAGGTGCTCCCGACGCCGAGCCCGCTCCGCATCGCGAGGAATCCACCGGCACGACCCACGTTCTCTCGCACCGTCGCGAGCCCGAGCCCCGATCCCAGGCCGCGCTGCTTGGTCGTGAAGAACGGCTCGAAGATCTGCGAGGCGATCGTCGGATCCACTCCCTCGCCGGTGTCGGTCACATCGACACGCACGTAGCAACCGGGCGGAGGCGACTCGCCGCTCTCTTCTGAACGGGTGATCACGGCCTCGTCGACCGTGCTGATCGTCAGCTGTCCTGCGCCAGGCATCGATTCGCGCGCGTTGACGGCGAGATTCACGGCGATCTGGGTGAGCCGTGACTCGTTCAGGCGCACGACCGGATGGTCGGCCTCGAGCCGGAGGTCGAGTTCGATCCGATCCCCGAGCAGGTCGGAGATCAGATGGCTCACCGCGCCGAGGTGGACGTTGACGTCGACCGGCTTCTCGACCTCCTCCCCGAGCTGCACGAGTGCCATCAGGTTCGACACCAGCCGGGTGGCGTTCTCGACCGCGGATCGTGCCTCGGCCACGTCGATCTCGCTCTCGGCGTTCTCGACGCGACCGGCGAGGCGTTCGAGGCGCATGCCGACGACGGTCAGGATGTTGTTGAAGTCGTGGGCCACTCCCGCGGCCAGGCGACCCATGTGCGCGAGCCGACGACTGCTGGGACCGCCGCCGACCTCGTCACCGTGGCCGAGTCCGGCGGGGTCGTCGACGAAGCGGACCGCGACCATCGCCTCGGACTCCGCCGCCGGGGAGGGCTGGCGGTCGACCATCAGGCCTCGACCAGCGCCCGGTCAACTCCTCGACCGGACTTGGCGAAACGGAGGTACAGGGACGGCACGACGAACAGGTTCAGGAACGTCGACGTCACGAGGCCGCCGAGGATGACGATGGCCATCGGATGCTCGATCTCGTGGCCGGCAACGTTGCCGGCGATGACCAGCGGCAAGAGCGCGAGGCCGGTGGTCAGCGCGGTCATCAGGATCGGAGCCAGGCGTTCCTCGGCTCCACGACGGACGAGCTCTGGCCCGAACGTCATCCCTTCCTCCCGTTCGAGGTGCTGGAAGTGGTTGATCATCATGATCCCGTTGCGGGCGGCGATGCCCAGCACCGTGAGGAACCCGACCAACGAGCCGAGCGAGACGATCCCGCCGGTCAACCACGCTGCCAGCACACCACCCACGAGCGCCGACGGCAGGCACACCATGGCGAGTATCGCGAGACGCCAGTTCGCGAACGAGATCAGCAGCAGCAGGAACACGGCGATCACTGCGAGGGACGAGTGCCGGAGCAGCGACTGCTGCGTCTCCTGTCGCTCCTGGTATTCACCGATGATCTCGGTGCTGAACCCGAGCGGCATCTCGATGTCCTCGACGATCGACTCGACGTCCCGTGCGATCGAGCCGAGGTCCCGACCGCCGACATTGGCGCTCACGTCGAGTCGCCTCGACTGGTTCTCCCGCTCGATGGAGTTGTCGGTCGGTACCAGTTCGACCGACGCCAGCTCCGAGAGCGGCACCTGCGGTCCAGCGGGTGTGTCGATCAGGAGTCGCTGGATCGCATCCACGCTGTGGCGGGTCTCCGGCGTGCTCCAGACCTGCACGTCGAAGGCGCGCCCGTCCCGGAAGATGTCGCCCACCTCCTCGCCCGCGACCATCGTGGCCACGGCCCGTCGGACCTCGCCGGGCTTGACGCTCAGCGCCGCCGCCTGATCGAGATCGACCTCGATCCGCAACTGCGGCACCTTCACGTGCAGCTCCACATGGAGGTCGGTGAGTCCCTCGACCGCCTGAAGATGCTCCTCGATCTCGTGGGCCTTGTCGCTGAGCACGTCGAGATCCGGTCCGAAGACACGGATCACGATCGCATCGCTGGATCCGGTGAGGACCTCCCGCACCCGTTCCTTGAGGTAGGTCTGGACGTCGCGGAACAGACCGGGATACCCGTCGACGGTGGCCTGGATCCGGTCGACCGTCAGGTCGTAGTCGACGGACTCGTCGACACTGATCCAGTTCTCGCCGAAGTCGATGCCGACGACCTCGTCGGCGATGAGCGCCTGGCCGATGTGGGCACCGAAGTTCCGGACGCCCTCGATCTCGCGCAACTCCGGGCTCACGGCGGTGGTGATCCGCTGCATCTCCGGCTGTGAGGTCCCTGGCCTGGCCAGCCAGTGCATGAGGAAGTCGCGCTCCTTGAAGCTCGGGAGGAGTTCCTGACCCAGCGCCGGCGTCACGAACATGCCGGCCAGGACCAGCACACCGACGGCGGCGTAGCCGGGCTTGGGGCCGCGCACCATGGCCGCCACGATGCGCCCGTAGCCGCGGCGGAGCCACGGGACCAACGGTGACTGGCGGCGCTCGAGCGGCGCGTTGCGCAGCAGCAGGTAGCTGAGTGCCGGCGTGACGGTGAGGGCGACGATCATCGACGCCAGGATCGAGAGCGCGTACGAGACCGCGAGCGGTCGGAAGAATGCTCCCGACAGTCCTTCGAGGAAGAACACCGGGACGAGCACTGCGACCTCGATCATGGTCGCGTAGACGATCGCGCTCCGGACCTCGAGTGACGCGCCGAGGATGATCCGCGCTGCCGACTCGTCGGTCCCCTCTTCGCGGTGGACGCGCAGTCGCCGAACGATGTTCTCGACGTCGATGATCGCGTCGTCCACGACCGCGCCGAGCGCGATCACGAACCCGGCGAGGACCATCACGTTGATGGTCGTTCCGCGAGCGTCGAGGACGAGCGCCGCCGCCATGAGCGAGAGTGGGATGGCGGTGAGGGTGATCAGGGCCACACGCCACTCGAACAGGAACAGCGCGAGCACCACGACGACGAGCAACGATCCGATGAGGAGCGCATTGGTGAGGTTCTCGAGCGAGAGTTCGATGAACGTGGCCGGCCGGAAGATCTCGGCGTCGATCTCGACGCCCTGGAGTCCGGGGGCGAGCTCTGCGAGCGCCTCGTCGACTCCCTCGGTGAGTTCGAGCGTGTTGCCCCACGGGAACTTCTCGACGATCAACATGATCCCGGGACCGTCGTTGATCACGGCGTCGCCGACCAGGGGCTGGTGGTCGATGAGGACGTCGGCGACGTCGCCGAGACGGAGGACCTCGCCGTCGCGCTCGGCGACGGCGATCTGCGCCAGGTCCTCGGGCGAGACGATCGGGAGCTGGTTCCGGATGCCGAGACGCTGGTTGGCGGTCTCGATGAACCCGCCGGTGCCGACCATGGCTCCGTCGGAGAACTGGAGCAGGCCGGAGTCGAGTGCATCGGCCGTCACCTGCATGAGGTGGTTCAGGGTGACCTGGTTCGCCGCCAGGCGTTCCGGCTCGACCTGTACCTGCATCATCTCGAGTCGCTCACCCCAGATCGCGACGTTGGCAACGCCCGGGACCCGCATCAGTCGCTGCCGGATCCGCCAGTACGACGTCATCGACATCTCGATGAGTGAGTGCTCGTCCGAAGAGAGTCCGATCTTCATGGCCCGGCTCGTGGCGCTGAGCGGTTGGAGCATGATGGGGGGACTGGCCCACTTCGGGAGCGTCGGCGTGACGGTCGCCAGCCGCTCCTGGACGAGCTGGCGGGATCGGATCAGATCGGTCCCCGGCTCGAAGATCATCTGGATCGACGAGAGGTCGGGTACCGACTTCGATCGGATCACGTCCAGGTCGGCCACACCGTTCAGTGCGTCCTCGAGGGGAACGGTGACGAGCTCTTCGACCTCGCTCGGCGACAGACCCAACGCTGCGGTCTGGATCTCGACCCGGGGCGGGGCGAACTCGGGGAACACGTCGACCGGCATGTCCTGCACGCGCATCGACCCGAAGATCAGCACCAACACCGGCAAGAACACCGCCAGGTACCGGAACCGCAGACTGGCGGACACCACCGACTTCATCATCGGTGTTCCCGGGTTCGATGCGGCGTCATCAGTCGCTCGTCACTTTCCGATGCCGAACTCTGCGCCGTAGAGCTCGGCGGTCCCCACGGTCGCAACCGTGGTCCCCACGTCGGGGCCGGAAACGAGCACGGCGGTGTCGCCTTCGATGAAGTCGATGTCGATCGGCGCACGGACGAAGACGTTCGGTTCGTCGCTCGCGTAGGTCCACGTCGTGCCGTCGAAGTGGTAGATCACGGACGCGTACGGGATCGTGAGGCGGGTCTCACCGCGCATCTGGCGGGTGGCCGCCTCGTCGGTCTCGAGCTGGAGGCGTGCGACCGCGGCCTCGGTGAGTTGCACCCGCGCCAGGTCCTCGTTGATCGCCTCCACCACCGCGGGGGGCTGGCTCTCCGATGCGGCTGGGTCGGAGCACCCGGCGCCAGCCACGACCAGGACAGCGATCCCGATCGGACCGAGACGGCGGAACAGCAGTGATGGAGTCATGTCGTTGGTCCTCCGTGGGGATCGCCGAAGAGCGGATCGCGGGCGAGCGCCGGCCTGGCAGCCGACCCGTAGAGCGCGGGGAGCAGGAACAGCACGACGATCGCCGAGGTCACGAGCCCCCCGAGGAGCGCGAAGGACATCGGGCGCACGATCTCGTGGCCGGCGTTGTCGCCGAGCAGCGCCAGCGGGAGTGCCACCACCGCGATGGCCAGCAGCGTCGCCATGACGGGTGCGAACCGGTCGCTCGCCCCGCTGACGACCAACGTCCGGTCGAGGTCTCGTGCATCGTCGAGTTGCATCGTCTCGTACCTCGTCAGCAGCGAGAGCGCGAGACGGAGCGTGATCGCGGCGACACCGAAGAACGCCGCGGCGACACCGATCGAGAACTCGTCGCCACGCACCAGGACGACGATGACGGCGCCGGCGATCGCTGCGGGAGCAGCGAGCGAGACGAGCGCGGCCAGCCGCCAACTGCGCAGCGCCGCCTGGAGGACCAGGAATGCCGTGACCAGAGCCGCCAGGGACACCAGGATCGCGAGGTCCCGGTTGTCAGCGTCCTCGTCACCGGTGTCGATGACCTGCGCGTGGTACTCGAACGGCAACCCCGCGTCGGCGATCGCCGCACGGATGCCGTCACCCACCCCCTCCCGACTCCGACCCGACGTCTCGACCACGACGTCGATGTAGCGGGACACGGCATCACGCTCGATCACCGTCGGTCCGGGCTCGACCGTGACGTCGGCGACGGCGGCCAGCGGGACCACCTCGCCGCTCGGGGTGTCGATGAGCATCTCCTCCACCTTGGTCAGGTCGCTGCGGACCTCGGGCGGACTCCAGACCACCACCTCGAACACCTTCTGGTCCTCGAAGAAGCTCCCGACCTCGATGCCCGACAGCAGCGTCGCCGCCGCACGACGGACGTCACCGGGCTTGAGCTGGAACGCCGCCGACCGATCGAGGTCGACCTCGATCTGGATTCCCGCCTTCATCCTCGGCGCACGGATCACGACCGAGTCGACACCGTCGACTCCTGCGGTGAGCCCGGCGACCTGGTCGGTGGCCTCGACCAGGATCTCCGGGTTCTCCCCGAAGACCCGCACGAGGAGTTCGTCCGTTCCGCTCGACAGGACGGCGTCGACCCGATCGTTCGCGTAGCTCAGCACCTGCGACGTGCCGAGACCCGGATAGCCCTCGACGACGGCACGGATGGCGCGACGCGTTCCCGTGTAGTCGGCGTCGTCGGCGAGATTCATCCACAGCTCGCCGGCGTTGACGTTCACGATCTCGTCCGAGAGCACAGCCCTGCCGACGTGGACGCCGACCTCCTCCACGCCATCGAGCGACCGCAACTCGACGGCGGCGAGGCCGGCGACCCGACGTGTCTCCTGCAGCGACGTGCCGGGGACGGCGTCGATGGCCACGAGCAGGTCGGTCTGCTCGAAGTCCGGGACGAAGCCACGATCGATCGTCGGCACGGCGACGGCGCCGACGGCCAGGAGGACGCCGACCATGACCGCGGCCACGGCGGGCCGCCCCACGGCCGCGGTCATCGTTCGGTCGAATGGCCCGCGTACCGTGCGAACCACGATGGAGTCGGCCTCGGGACCCGGCGTCCCGAGACGTCCGACCGTGTGCTGGAGCGCCGGGGTCAGGACCATGATCGCCACGACCGAGACGGCGAAGACCAGGAGCATGGTCGAGACGACGGGAGGCAGGAACTCACCGGCGGTGCCTTCCATGACGAACACCGGGACAGCCAGGATCCCGATCGCCACCAGCGCGAAGACGCCGGAGCGGCGGGTGATGGCCGCGCCGGTGACCTCGGCGGGGTCGGCGTCCCCGTCCACGGAAGCGGTGGCCATGCGATTCGTGTACGTCGCGGTGACGACATCCTCGACGACGATGAAGAGGGCCAGCAGGAGGCCCGCGATCACCATGAAGTTCACGGTCGTGTCCGTCACCAGGAGCACGACCACGGCGCCGGCCATGGTCACGAGCAGCGTGAGCACCATGGTCACCGCGGCGCGCCAGTCGAGGAACACGGCGAAGAGCACACCGGCGAGGAGCACCATGCCGACGAGTAGAGACAGCTGCACGTTGTCGATGGACTGGTCGATGTAGTTCGCCGGACGGAACAAGTCGGTGTCCACGGTCACGCCGGTGAGCCCCGGCGCCAACTCGGCCAGCGCGGCCTCCACCGATGCGGTCGTCTCGCGGGTGTTGCTCCACGGGAACTTCTCGACCACGAGCAGGAGTCCGGGGCCGTCGTCGACGATCGCATCACCGATCAACGGCTGGTGGTCCTCGACCACCTGCGCGACGTCACCCAGAGCCACGTCGTCCCGCTCGGCGACGGCGACACCGGCCAGGTCCTCCGGGTTCGAGATCGAGAGCTCGTGCTGTACGCCGATGCGCTGGTTCGGCCCGTCGATGAATCCGCCGGATCCCGGCGTCGATGCCTCGAGGTAGCTCAGCGGAGAGACCCACATGGCGTTGCCCGCAGTCTTCACGACGTCCAGCAACGTGACACCGCTGGCGGCCAGATCGGCGGGGTCGACGTTCACCTGGAGCTGTCGTTCTCGTTGACCCCACACGCTCACGTTGGCGACACCGTCGACACCCATGAGGCGTGGACGGATGGTCCACCTCGCCAGCACCGACATGTCGATCAGTGAGACGTCCTCCGACGAGAGTCCCACCATCATCACCCGACTCTCCGACGACAGCGGCTGCACCATCGAAGGTGCACGGGACACGTTCGGCAGGCCGGCAGCCTGGGTCAGCCGTTCCTGTACCAACTGGCGGGCATGGAAGAGATCGGTGCCGGACTCGAACGTCATCACGATGGACGACAGACCGGGCATCGACTGGCTGTGGATGTTCTCGAGGAATGCCACACCGTTCAGCAGGTCAGCCTCGAGCGGGACGGTGATCAGCTGCTCGACCTCGGTGGCCGAGAGGCCGAGCGCCTCGGTCTGAACCTCGACCGTGGTCGGGAGGAACTCCGGGAGGACGTCGACCTCGACGTCGTCGATCTGGAACGCTCCGAAGAGCAGGATCGCCGCGGCAGCGAGGAGCACGAAGCCCCGTCGCTGGACTGCGCCGCGGGCCGCCCGAGCAGCCATCGAGGTCGAGTTGGTCGCCATACGCCCCCCATTGCGAACCGCTGGCTCGATCGAGCATTCAGCGATCGTTCAGGAGCCGTTGTAAACCGACGATCTGGTCGCTAGATCACACGAATCTCAACGCAGCATCATCTGGGACGCCGAACCGCAGTTGTCCTACGCATCACCCGTGAGCGCGAGAAAATTCTCCGGACTTTCCGGCGATGCTGCGCGAGGGTGAGGGCGTGTGCTTCTCGGTGGAGGCCGATCTGGTCGCTGGCGCAGTGGTCACGGCCATCGGGGTCGACAGCATGCGCCGCGCCCGAAGCCGTCCGGACAAGCTGCTCGCGTCCATCCCACTGGTTCTCGGCCTGCATCTGCTGGTCGAGGTGCCGGTCTGGCTGAGTCTCGAGGGCGAGGTTGCCTCATGGGTCGGATCGGCGACGACTTGGACCTATCTCGGGCTCGCGTTCCTCGTCGTCCCGCCGCTCGCGCCCGTCGCGGTCTTGGCGGCGGCAGCCCCGGACCGGCGCGACAGACTCCGACCGTTCGTGGTGCTCGGCGGTCTCGTGATGGTCGCGTTGCTCGACGGCATGCTCCGTGGCCCGGTCGAGTCGGCGATCGAGGGCCATCACATCGCGTACGACACCGGCCTGCGGTACGGCGGCACAGTCGTCGCCGCCTACGTCCTCGCCACCTGTGGACCGGCGGTCCTCTCCGGCGATCGCGGGATCGCCGTCTTCGGCTGGATCAACATCGGTGCGGTGGCAACGCTCGTCTGGGTCGAACAGACCGCGCTCATCTCCCTCTGGTGTGCATGGGCTGCGGCGACCAGCGCGGCCGTGGCCATCCGCATCCGACGCCGTGCCGTGGCTCGGCCGTCAGTCGGAGGCGAGCTCGACGAGAGCGTCTCGGAGATGCCGGCTCGGTCGCGTCCGCTGCTCAGAGCCGGTCGGCGGGATAGCCCGCGTACGACTCCTTGAAAACGCCGGAGTGGAGGAGGACGCTCGCAGCGGGGTCGCCGGTCGAGGCATCCGTGACCGACGTGCGGACCCAGTTCGACTCGGTGCGACGACTCTGCCCGACCCCGACGACCTCGCGTTCGAGGACGTAGTCCTGGCCGACGAACAACGGACCGGCGATCAGACGGACCTCGAGATCGAGGAACAGCCCGACGGAGGGACCGCGAACGGGGAAGTCGGTGCCGGTCTTCTGGGAGAGGACACTGATCATCTCCATCGGGAGGATGGGCCGTCCCCACGGATTCTGGTCGGACGAGTAGTACGGCGATGTCTCGGTGATGCCGTCGAGCTTGCTCGCCAACGAGAACGGATAGAGATCACCGTTCGGCGTGTCGCGATCGATGCTCGCCGTCGCCGGAGCGGACGAGCGATCGCCGACAGACAGTTGGTCCACGATGAACAGCTCACCGGGATCACCGAGGCAAACGAGTCGCCTGTCGAGCTCGGTCCCGTCCACGGTCCCGACCGTGACCGTGCCCGTCAGTACCGGCGACCCGTCGGCCTTCGTCGCCGAGATGGTGGCCTGCGATCCGCCGGCCGACTCGAGCTGCGCCGACACCTCCTCGCCCTCAACGACCATGGTCGTGAAGTGGGCGCTGATGCACCCGTGTTCGAACCATCGCTCGCCCCAGAGCGCGTGGGCGAGCGGATCGAACTGCGAGAAGTGCGTCGGTCCCTCGATCGGCGCGCCGGCCAGCCCGAGCGAGTCGGCAGTGTCGCCGTCGTGGAGGCTGGCATGGCCACCATAGGTCTGGTCGGCGAGCATCTGACGCGGTGCGCGCGCCGGGCCCCGGATCGTGAGCGGCGTGTCGAACGTCATCAATTCAACCGCGCGTCAGTTGACGGCGCGGTCCTGGCCGTCCCAGTACGGAGCCCGAAGGTCCTTCTTGAGGATCTTCATCGCACCGGACAGGGGAAGGGGCTCGTCGCGGAACTCCACCGACTTGGGGATCTTGAACCCGGCGATCTCCCCACGCGCCTGCTCCTTGATGTCGTCCTCGGTTGCCGTCGACCCCGGGTGCAGGACGACGACCGCATGCACCTGCTCGCCCCACGTGTCGTGCGGAATGCCGATCACGGCGACCTGGGCGACGGCAGGGTGTCGGGAGATGGCCGACTCGACCTCGGCCGAGTACACGTTCTCGCCTCCCGTGACGATCATGTCCTTCACGCGGTCGACGAGGAACAGATAGCCGCCCTCGTCGAGATACCCGACGTCGCCGGTGTGGTACCAGCCGTCGCGGAATGCTTCCTCGGTTGCCTCGGGCTTGTTCCAGTACTCGGTCATGAAGTTGCCTGCTCGGGCGCAGACCTCGCCGGTCTCGCCCCGCGGGAGGATGGCGCCGTCCTCGTCCTGGATGGTCAGGCTCACGCCACCGACGGGCCGGCCCGCCGACCGGAGGCGCGGACCACCTGCACGGTGATCGTCCGGGTCGAGCCAGGTCAGGAGGGATGAGCACTCGGTCATGCCGTAGCCCTGCGAGATGGCGAGGTCCGGGTACAGACCGATGAGTCGATCGAGGAGCGCTGCCGGCATGGGCGACGCGCCGTAGGTGAGCTGGGTCATCGACGCCAGCTTCTCGGGCGCGAAGTCGGCGTGGTCGAGTGCCATTGCGATCATGGTGGGGACCATCATCGTCTGCGTCACGCTGTGCTCCTCGATGAGGCCGAGCGCGCCACCCGGGTCGAACATCGGTTGATACACCGTCGTTCCGCCGCTGGCAGGCGTGCCCATGATCCCGCCCATCGACGCCGCATGGAACATCGGCGTCTGGTGGAGGTAGACGCTCGTCTCGTCGAGCGCGACGACCATGGCGAGGTGGTACAGGTTCAGCACCTCCGCCCGATGCTCGACCAGCACACCCTTGGGCAGACCTGTCGTACCGCCCGTGTACATCAGGACGGCAGGGTCGTTCTCCTCCGGCTCCGGTGGCTCGACCGGCTCGGCCGCGGCGAGCA
>JBBKVY010000068.1:0-4981 GCA_037968675.1 Acidimicrobiales bacterium
CTTCACTCACTGGAGAGAACCTTGTGACTCGCGTCCCGATTCCCGCTGCAGCTTCGACCGCGATGATGATGCACAAACACGGTTTCGATGACCGTCAGGTACAACCATCCGAGCACGAACCCTTGGATGATGTCGGAGAACCAGTGGACGCCGAGGTAGATGCGGCTGGCAGAGATGCCGATGATCAGGATCCCCGAGGCGGCGGTGGCGAGCCACCAGATCCAGCGCCGGTTGGTGGCGAGCGCGACGAGCGGTGGCAGTAGCCCCCAGAGCGTGACGGCTGCGAGGACGTGACCGCTGGGGAACGAGTGCCCGGTTCCGTCGATGAGGCGGTCGAAGTCGGGCCGGTCGCGACCCACGAGCAGTTTCAGCACGAACTCGAAGGCGGGCCGGACGAGTACCGCGACCGTGAGCGCGAGCGCTAGGGCACGGCATCGTCGTGCGGTCACGAGGACGATGACGGCGAAGGACGGGAAGATGACGATGTTGGATCCGAGGCGGCTGAACGATCGGAACGTGGTCTCCAGGGCGGGGGTGCGACGGGCTTCGACCCATTGTTGGATGGGTTCGTCCCAGGTGAGCAGCAAGGATCCGTGGTCGATGCGGGCTGTGAGCGCGAGCGCGAGCGCGGTGCCGGCGACGACCCAGATGAGTGCTGGATGTTGGAGGAGCACGCCTCGTGGTGTGAGGGGTGGGTCGAGGTGGAGCGGCCGTTTCACGGGGTGGCTATTCGATGGGTACGAGATGTTCGACGTCGACGCGGACGTGGTCGACACCCCAGTCGTCGAGGCAGCCTCGGAACTGTCGTCGGTCGGTCGTGTCCATGGAGGGCGAGAGCACGACCCGGAAGCGGTCGTTGCCGATGTCTTCGATCGGGCCGACGGGGTCGGAATGGACCTCGAGTCGGCAGGTGAGAAGAAGGGCCTCGGCCATCTCGACACGAGTCTGACCGGCCTCGGCTCCCTTGGTGCTGACATGCATCACGAGTTCGATTTGTGAGTCGGGTTCGACTTGCTGATGGGTCGACAGGGTTGCGTCGCGGAGCAGGAGTACGGCGAAGACGGCGGCGGCGACACCCGCGAGTCCGAGGATGTACCTCATGGTCAGTTCCCGGCTCGACGGAGCAGTCGTCGGAGTTGGGCGTCGTCGCATCCCGGTATGGCTTGGGCGAGCACGGTGACGTCGTCGACGAGCAGTCCTCCTCGCGGGTAGCTGATGGGGCCGAGCTGGCGGGCGAGCTTCTCCTCGCCAGCCGGGGTCGCGGTGTTGGCGGAGATGCGGTCGACGACCCATGCGATGCCGGAGAGGATCACGCCACCGCCGACGAGGAACGTGATGAACACGTTCATGCGGGTGGGTTCGAGCCATGCGAACCGGTTCGGTCGGGGAGGTCGGGTCTGGCGGATAGCGTCGAGGACGGCCGGGTCGACGTCGCCCGCCGTGTTCAGTTGACCGATGCGTCGCAGGATGAGCGCTGCGGCCAGGCCGACTTCGGCGATGAGCACGATGAGCCCGAAGAATAGGGCGCGGTTCCACTCCCACCGGTTGAGCGACACGACCATGTAGGTGGCGCCGAACGCGAGCGTGGCGATGCCGGCGAGCCAGGCGATGGCTTTCATGCTGCGACCTCTTCGGTGATTGCGACGTCGCCGTTGTCGCCGTTCACGGTGACAACGGTGCCGTCGGCAAAGATGCTGGCAGCGCCGGCGTAGCCGACGACGGTGGCGACGTTGCTCTCTCTGGCGAGGATCGCGAGGTGCGAGAGCACGGAGCCCGTCTCGGCGATGATTCCCGAGAGTCTCGGCAGGAGTGGTCCGAGGCCTGGGGTGAGGGTGGTGGTGACGAGCACGGAGCCCGGCGGTGGGTCGACGATGTCGTGGGTCACCGGTCCGGTGCCGGCGCCTCCGCCGGCGCCGGTGCCGCCGCCGACCTCGTCGGAGCGGCGGGTGACGATCGGGTGGCCGAGGTCGGAGATCTGGAAGCACGCGGGGAGGGGATTCCCGAAATGGTGTTCATGGGCGCTGCTCAGGTCGGCTCGTGTGACGGCGCGTTTGGTCGCGAAGGCTTCGAGAGATGCGAGGTCGACATGCCGTACGGCCTCGGCGGAGGGGAGCGCACCGACGTTGGCGAGTCGTTCGCCGAGTTGCCACGCGGCACGGCCGGTGAGTTCCTGGAGCCAGCGGGCGCGGAGTCGGAGTGCTTCGCGGAGGACCCCGTTGTCGCTTCCCGCGGTGGTGCCGGTGCCGAGGTCGGGGGTGAGCGCGTCGGCTGGTAACACGGGTGCGGCGCCGACTCGTGGACTGGTGAGGGCGAGCACGATCGGACTGCGGCTGAGGATGTCGTCGTCGCTCGACCCGTCCTGGCGAGCCTCCGAGAGCACGCGAAGGGCGACCGAAGCGCCGGTCATACGATTGGTTCCGGTGTCGGTGAGCATGCCCATGAGGATCTCGTGGGCATGCACGGCACGGAGCACCGCTTGGCCACGTTGGATGAGTGCGATGAGTTGGCGGCTCGTCAGTTCGTCGACGGTGGGGACGGCTTCGAGGTCGGCGTCGACCCGGTCCAGGAGGTCTTCGGCGAGGCGGGGGAGCGCGGCGCGGAGTCGTCCGACACGCCACGCTGCTTGAAGTCGCCGGGCTGCAGGGATCGGGTTGAGGCGCTGAAGGAGAGTGGATTTGAGTCTGATGTCTCCGGCGAGGCGTAGGTCGATTGCGACGTGACCGGCCAGAGTGACCACGACGTCGCTGGCGGCGACCTCCGCCGCGGTCGCCGTTCCGGCGAGCAGGAGCGCGTGGCGGACGCCGTCGCGGAGCGGAGGTACCCACAGGTCGACTTCGAGCTCGGTCAGTGGCTCAGGGAAGGTCTCCGCGACCGGGCCGGGTCCATACACCGGCCCGGTCGGGATGCCTCGGACCGTGGTGGTGACCGGCCGCGATTGCAAGAGCCAGAGTTGGTCGTCGCTGCCGATCGCCCATTCGACATCCTGCGGGCTGCCGAACACGTCGGCGACCAGTTGGGAGAGATCGACGAGGCGTCGCAGCGCAACACGGGGGAGTTCGGGCCCGTCGTTGCGGTCGAACTCGACCACCTTCGCGTTCGGGTCGAGCACATACCGGGACCCGTCGATCTCGCCGCTGACCAGGGGTTCCGGTCCACCATCGACTGCGCTGACGACGCGTCGGTCGCTTCGACCCGACACCGGGTCGATCCCGAACATCACGCCACCGAAACGGGGTTCGATGAGCGGCTGGACGAGTACCGCGATCGGAAACTCGGTTGCCCCGGCCTGGACGCGGGAGTCGAGCACCTCCTGGACGGCTGCGGTGAAGGCGTCCAGGCCGGTGATGCCGATCACCGATGCGAACTGGCCCGCCATCGACGACGCGGCCGAGTCCTCGACGACCGACGAAGACCGGGCCACGAGGGGCTGGTGTTCGCCACCGGCGCGGCGAAACGCTTCGGCGACGGCGTCGTGGCCGGCCACTCGCGCACCGGCGTCGATCGCGTCGGAGAATGCGGTGGTGAGCACCACGCCGCCGAGGGTGGGCAGGCCATCGGACCGTGCGCGGGCGAGTGCGGCCGCCTTTCCGCCGGTGAGGGCGACCTCGGTGGCGGTCGAGTCGTCGAGGTCGAGGACCTCAGCTGTGATGTTGCCCATGTAGGAGTGAACCGAGACCGCCGCCGGTCTGTTCGACGACTGTCGGTTCTGAGACAATCTCGGCTGCCTTGCCTAGGTTTCTGGGATGGCACTTCGGCACTCGCGGCTCGCGGCGTGGATCGCGATGTGTCTCGGTCGTGGGGCACGTGCGCCGATCTCAGAACTGGATGCCGGACTTCTTGCCGACGAGGTCGGCGAACAGGTCTTCGCCGGCGGCACCTTCGTGTTCCGCCAAGGAGAGACAGCAGCGCAGGTACACATCATTCGCTCAGGATCTGTGGAGTTGTCGCAGATGTCGCGGGGTCGGCGCGTCACCGTGCAGGTCCTGGTACCCGGCGACGTCTTTGGCGATGTGCCGATGCTGTTGGGGGAGCCCGAGCCGTTCGACGCACGGGCCGCGGTCGACAGCACCGTGCTCTCGATCGACCAACCGACGCTTTTCCGGCTGCTGTCGAGCCGCCCGCTTCTGGCGCGTCGCTGGATGATCTCGCTCGCCGGGCGAATGTCGGGGCTACAGCAACGACTCGTTGACGTTCTCGCCGGCGGTATCGAAGCGCAACTCGCGTCGATGCTGTTGCGGCAGGCCGACGACCGCGGCCGTGTGTCGATGCCACAGGCCCAGCTCGCGTCGCTGCTCGGGGTGCAACGCACGAGCGTGCAGCGCGTACTGAAGCAACTCGCGGAAGCAGGCCTCGTCGAGGTCGGCTATCGCAAGATCGAACTTCTCGACCGGGCCGGTCTCCTCACACTCCTCGACGAGGATGCCTGACGGAGGGCGCGGGAAGTGATTGTCGCAACCGTGACACAGCCGGCATGAACGTCGTCGACAGCGGGTTCCATTGTGCGTGACCGCCTACCTCACACTCGACCGCGACGCGACCACGACCGGGAGTAGACCCCTTCCCGAAGGTCGCGCGGCAGAGCATGCGATCGAACGTAGTAGAGGGGTCACCATGCATCCGGAGACGACTGGCAAACACCAATGAGCGGCGGACCGATGGCCTCGGGACGTGGGGTACTGAACGATCCGACGCTCAACAAGGGGACGGCGTTCAGCCTCGCGGAACGTCGGGCGCTCGGCCTCGATGGACTCATCCCGCCTCGCGTCGAGTCGATGGCCGAGCAGTTCGCTCGGATCCGCGACAAGTACGACCGGCTCCACGACGACGTCGAGCGCCACATCTTCCTCCGGGCTGTGCATGACATCAATCAGGTGCTGTTCCACGGTTTCGTCGGCGAGCATCTCGAGGAGATGCTGCCGATCCTCTACACGCCGACGGTCGGGTTGGCGTGCGAGGAGTTCAGCCACATGTACCGCCGACC
>JBBKVY010000069.1:0-46632 GCA_037968675.1 Acidimicrobiales bacterium
CTGTGTTGTCGTGTGGCGTGGGTGGGGGAAACGGGCCGGTAGCCTGGTCGGCCCATAGCGCGGGCTGTTCAGAACGGCGCCAGTAGGCCCCGGCTCGCTCCATCCGACAGTTGTCGTCGGCCCTCACGTGGGCCACGGAGGAGAACACCATGACGTCCACCCTCGCCGCGCGTAAAGACTTTCGAGTCGCCGATCTGAGCCTTGCCCCCTTCGGGCGCAAGGAGATGCTCTTGGCCGAGCACGAGATGCCCGGCCTGATGGCCATTCGCAAGGAGTACGGGCCGTCGCAGCCCCTCGCCGGGGCGCGCATCTCGGGTTCGCTGCACATGACGATCCAGACGGCCGTGCTCATCGAGACGCTGACTGCGCTCGGCGCCGACGTTCGCTGGGTCTCGTGCAACATCTTCTCGACCCAGGACCACGCCGCGGCGGCCATCGCCGTCGGCCCCGAGGGCACGGTTGAGAAGCCCAAGGGTGTCCCGGTCTTCGCCTGGAAGGGCGAGACCCTGGAGGAGTACTGGTGGTGCACCGAGCAGGCGCTCCAGTGGCCCGACCCGACCGGCGCCGGCTTCCACGGCCCGAACATGATCCTCGATGACGGCGGCGACGCCACGCTGCTGGTCCACAAGGGCCTGCAGTGCGAGAAGGACGGCGTCGTCCCTGACGCAACCGACGACGATCCCGAGGAGTACGGGGTCATTCTCGACCTGCTCCGCAAGCTCCAGGCACAGGACAACACGCTCTGGCACAAGATCGCTCCGGACATCCAGGGCGTCACCGAGGAGACCACGACCGGCGTCCATCGCCTCTACCAGATGTTCGAGACGGGCCAGCTGCTGTTCCCGGCCATCAATGTCAACGACTCGGTCACCAAGTCGAAGTTCGACAACCTCTACGGCTGCCGCCATTCCCTGATCGACGGCATCAACCGTGCCACCGACGTGATGATGGGCGGCAAGGTCGCCGTCGTCCTCGGGTATGGCGACGTCGGAAAGGGCTGTGCCGAGTCACTCCGTGGCCAGGGCGCCCGCGTCGTCGTGACCGAGGCCGACCCGATCTGCGCACTGCAGGCAGCCATGGACGGCTACGAGGTCACCACCCTCGAGGACGTCGTCGGCCGCGCCGACATCTTCATCACCGCAACCGGCAACAAGGACATCATCCTCGCCGGCCACATGGCGAAGATGAAGCACAACGCCATCGTCGGCAACATCGGCCATTTCGACAACGAGATCGACATCGCCGGCCTCGCCCGCATGAGCGATGTCCAGAAGGTCGAGATCAAGCCGCAGGTCCACGAGTTCACGTTCCCCGACGGCCACAGCATCATCATGCTGGCCGAGGGTCGTCTCCTGAATCTCGGCTGCGCCACCGGACACCCGAGCTTCGTGATGAGCTGTTCGTTCTCCAACCAGGTCGTCGCCCAGATCGAGTTGTTCAACAAGGCCGACAACTACCCACTCGGCGTGCACGTGCTGCCCAAGGTCCTGGACGAGAAGGTGGCGCGTGCCCACCTCGACGCCCTCGGCGTGAAGCTCACGCAGCTCACCGCCGATCAGGCCGACTACCTGGGCATCCCCCAGCAGGGCCCCTACAAGCCGGACCACTACCGCTACTAGGCGTTCCCCGCCGTGCTGTTGCGGTCGGCTCCTGCGTCGCCTCCCTGCTTCGCCGGGCGCTGGCGCTTCCTCCGGGCGAACGCACGCGGCTGACCGCTGAAGGCGCGAGACGAGCGGGGTTACGGTGCGGCCATGTCGCACCGACCTCGCCCGTCCGCGCCCCGGCTCGAGCCACTCGATCCCGCCACCCTCGACGACGAGACGCAGCAGATCGTTCCCGAGGGCAGCCTCAACATCTTCCGGACGTTGGCCCACCACCCCAAGCTGTTGAAGCGCTGGCTGGTGTTCGGGAACCATGTCCTCGCCAAGTCGACCCTGCCCGAGCGGGAGCGAGAGCTGGTGATCCTCCGAACGGGGTGGCGGTGCCGCTCGCGGTACGAGTTCGGCCAGCACACCGTCATCGGTGAACGAGCAGGGCTGACCAGCGATGAGATCCGCGCGCTCACCGTCGACGTGACCGCGCACGACTGGACCAGCCGCGACCGGACCCTCATCGACGCCGCAGACGAACTCCACGACGACCAGTGCATCAGTGACGAGACGTGGGCGGCGCTGTCGGCGGCCTGGAGCGACCAGCAGATCCTCGACCTGGTCTTCGCCATCGGGCAGTACACGCTGGTGTCGATGGCGCTGAACTCGTGTGGTGTGCAACTCGACGACGGTGTTCCGGGATTCCCGTCATGACCGGTCGGCTCGACGGCAAGGTCGTTCTCGTCGTGGGTGGTGGCCAGACCCCGGGCGAGACCGTCGGGAACGGGCGGGCGATCTGCATTCGGTTCGCCCACGAAGGTGCGTCGATGGTCGTGGTCGACCGCATCGTCGAGCGCGCCGAGGAGACGGTCGCGCAACTCGCCGCCAGCGGACACGCGGCGGTGGCGGTCGGTGCCGACGTGACGAGCAGCGATGACTGCCGAGCGATGGTCGAGGCGGCGACGGAGACGTTCGGTCGACTGGACGTCCTCGTCAACAACGTCGGAATCGGTGGTCAGGACGGGGGGCCGGTGAGTCTGGACGAGGACGTCTGGGACCGGATCCAGGACGTCAACCTCAAGGGCATGTACCTGACCTGCAAGCACGCGCTGCCGGTCATGCGTCAGCAGGGGAGCGGCACCATCGTCAACATCTCGTCGCTCGCCGCCGTGGCTTCGACGAACATGCTCGCCTACAAGACGTCGAAGGCCGGCGTCAACGCGCTCACCCAGGCGGTGGCCAATGGGAACGCGAAGCACGGCATCCGCGCCAACGCGATCATGCCTGGCCTGATGGACACGCCGATGGCCGTCGACGCGGTTGCCGTCGCACTCGGTGTCGATCGGGCGCAGGTGGCCGATCGACGAGCCGAGCAGGTCCCGCTCCGTCAGCGTCAGGGGACCGCGTGGGACGTCGCCAACGCCGCGCTGTTCCTGGCATCGGACGAGGCGCAGTTCATCACCGGGGTCGCGCTACCCGTCGATGGTGGGCAGGCGGCGCGCGTCGGCTGATCAGTTGTAGGCGGGAGGAGCGGCGCTCAGCCCGTCGGTCGGACCCTCGGCCAGCACCGCTCGGACCGCATCCATGGCTGCCTCGATGTCGTCGGCGTCGACGTCGAGATGGGTGCAGAGCCGGTTCCGCGCGCCCAGCGTGCTGATCTCGATGTTCCGGGCGGCGAGCGCAGCGGCGAACCCCTCGGCGGTCAACCCGACGGGCGTCGGGTCGACGAACACCAGATTGGTGTCGGGCGGCGTGACGTCGAATCCGAGGTCGGCCAGTCCATCGGCGAGTCGGGCGGCGTTGACGTGGTCGTCGGCGAGGCGCTCGACATGGTGGTCGAGCGCGAACAGACATCCCGCCGCCACGATCCCGGCTTGGCGCATCGCTCCGCCGAAGCGGTGCTTGAGCAGCCATGCCGTCTCCATGACGTCGGCCGGACCGGCCAGCACGGCGCCGGTGGGCGCGCCGAGGCCCTTGGTGAAATCGACCCAGATGGTGTCGACGGGCGCGGCCCACTCGGCCGCGGAGACCCCTGTCGCCACGACCGCGTTCATCAGGCGGGCGCCGTCGGTGTGGACGACAACTCCGGCATCGTGCGCAGCGTCGGCGACCGCGGTGTACTGATCGAGCGGCCACACGGTTCCCCCGGCGAAGTTGTGGGTCTGCTCGAGACACACCAGCCGGGTGGGTGGGACGTACTGGTTCCCCCCGGTCATGACCTCAGCCAGTTGTGCGACCGTGAAGGTTCCGCGGGAGCCGTGGATCGTCTCGATCACACAGCCGCTCACCGCTGCCGCGCCCGATGTCTCTGATCGAAGGACGTGGCCCGAGTGTTCGAGAACGATGGAGTCACCAGGCGACGTGTGGGCGGCGATGGCGACCAGGTTGCACATCGTCCCGGTCGGAAAGAAGGTCGCTCGTTCCTTGCCGAGCAACGCGGCCATCCGCGCCTGGAGTTCGTTCACGGTCGGATCGGCCTTGCGTTGCTCGTCGCCCACTTCGGCCGCCGCCATCGCCGCCCGCATGGCGTCGGTCGGCCGGGTCTGGGTGTCGGAGAAGAGGTTGATGCTCACGACCGCAGGTTGGCACGCGCTGATCGGGGTTGGGGCTCGTCCATGGCGAGGCGGGGCAGCCACCACGCGACGTTGGGCCCGACGCCCAGGGCGAAGACGATGGTGCCGATGCCCACCGTTCCGCCGAGGAGGAAGCCGACCGCGAGCGCGGACAGCTCGATCCCCGATCGGACCGGCCCCACCCGGAGCCCGCGGCGGGCGAGTCCGGTCATCAGCCCGTCGCGCGGCCCGGGACCGAGCCACGACCCGATGTAGAGCCCGGAACCCGGTCCCCACAGCCAGACGCCGAACAGGAGATACGCCACCTTCGCCCAGAGCGGGTCCGGTGTGTCGACGACGAGCAACGTCAGATCGAGGGCGATCCCGATCACGAAGACGTTCATCAACGTGCCGATGCCGAGCCGTTCACGCAGGGGTAGCCACCCGAGGAGGACGACGATGCCGACACCGATGCTGGCGGTGCCGATCGTGACGTCGAACCGCTCGGACAGGCCTTGGTGCAGGACGTCCCACGGTGAGAGTCCGAGATCACCGGCGACGGTGAGCCCGAGCCCGACCCCGAGCATGACGAGACCGACGAAGCAGCGGACCAGGCGCGTCAGTCGGGGGCGAGGAAGCACACGGGAACGCTACCGGTGGTCAAGCGAAGACCAGTCGGACGGGGAACGACGTCGCTTGGAGCACGTGGCCGTCCTCGGCCGACAGCGTCCGGTAGATGACGATGCCGGGCACGTCGCCCCTCGACGGTGAGGTGAAGTCGATCGTCCCTTCGAAGATGCCGGCAGGCGGCACGCCGCTCCCGGTCACGAATCCTTCGCCGATGGGCTCCGGATCGTCCGGTGTTCGCACGATCACGTCGACGGTACCCTCGAACGCGAGCGCGACGCCAGCGGTCTCGAATGCGGGAGCCACGGCATCGCCGGCCTCAGGCTTCTCGACCGTGACGTCTGTGGCCTGGGAACCCAGGATGAACCAGGTGTCGTCCTCCATCTGGCGCACGAGGATCGTCGTGGTCGGGTTTCCCTCACGGTCGGTGACCGAGAACTCTCCTGATCGGCTGTCACCTTCGAAGAACTCGGACAGGACCAGTTCGGTGAAGCCGAGGACCTCGGTGGCGTAGGACGCTGCGACGGCATCGGGCGAGTCGAAACGCTGGCTCGTGAGCGGGCTCGGGTAGGCGACCGAGTAGGGATCGACGTCGGTGGTGAACGGCGCTTCGGTCGTAGTGGTCGCCTCCGTGGTGGTCGTGCTGGTCGCGGCGGTCGTGGTCGACGAAGTCGACGTCGTTTCCGTGGCGACGCCGGTGTCGTCGTCGTCGGTCGCGACGAACGCCACGACGCCGATGAGCAGCGCGGCGGCGACGGATGCGCCGCCGATCCACCATCGTCGGGTGTCGGTTGTCGTCGATTCGTTCATCAGTCGTTCCTCGATTCGGTCCAGGCCGTCGGGTGACGGCTCGATGGTCTCGGCGTGGGTTGCGAGCGCGTCGCGGAGTCGTGGGGCGATGTCGGGCGTGGGGTCGTCGGTCATGGCTGCGTCATCTGTTCCTCGAGCGCAGCGAGTCCGCGGTGCGCATGGGTCTTGACGGTTCCGGCGCTGATCCCCAGTGCCTCGGCGATCTCTGCCTCGGACAGGTCGCCGTAGTAGCGAAGCAGCAGCACCTCGCGCTGTCGGCCGGGAAGGCGATCGAGTGCGGCGAGCATGCGGCGCGTCGACTCGGCCTCGAGCACCGGGCCGTCGGCCGGCGGCGCGGCCGGCGGTGGTCCCACGCTCCGGAGGTGGCGCCGGCGGACTCGTCGCTTGCGAAGCTGGGACCGGGCACGGTTCGCGACCGCGGTCCGGAGGTATGCGGCGGCGGCGTCAGGATCGCGGAGCGACCGGTCCTCGCGGACACGCGACACCGCGACGAACGCGTCCTGCACCAACTCCTCAGCGACGCCCTGCTCGTCGACGAGCATGGTGGCGAGGCGGACGAGCCGGTGGTACTCGGCGCGGTAGAGGTCGACGAGCCACGGGTCGAGCCCGGCTCGCCCTCCACCGTTCGATCGCACCGTCATCGTGGCCATCATCACCCTGTCAGACGCCTGCGGGCGTGGATGGGTTGACACGGGGTTCTTGTCGGTGGTCACTCGTACGGTGCGGTCATGTCCCTGCTTCGTCGGTGCTGTCTGGTCTGCGGCCGCCCCGGCGATCCACTGTGCATCGTCTGCACGCGTCGCCTCCCGCCCCCGCCGTCCACGCGTGTGCGAGGGGTCGGCCGGGTGCCGGCGCTCTTCGCCTACGAGGGGATCGGCGCCACGGTGGTCCAGGCGCTGAAGTTCAGGGACGGGAGGCGGTTGATCACACCTCTTGCCGACGCAGCGGCCGCCATCGTCCGTCCCGTCGACGGCATGGTGTGCACCTGGCTGCCGACGAGTGGTCGACGTCGTCGCGCTCGAGGTTTCGACCAGTCAGAACTCCTGGCGCGTGCCATCGCTCGACGCCTCACGATCCCCGCGGCGTCGATCCTGCGACGATCGCCGGGCCAGGCCCAGACCGGCCGATCACGCGCCGACCGCGCCCAGAACGTCGTGTTCCGCACGACGCGGGCCGCGGTCGGTCCCCTCCTCGTGATCGACGACGTCTGCACGACCGGAGCGACGATCCGAGCGGCAGCGCTGGCGCTGGAGGAGATCGGAGCCGAGTCGGTGCAGTTCGTGACGGTGGCCCGAACCCCCTGATCAGGCCAACGAGACCACGGCCGACATGGCCCGATGGGGCCACGGTCGGTAGCCTTCCCGGACGGTGTCTCGGGAGGGCAGCAGGGTGAGTGACGGCGCGACCGACAAGACGGACGACGACCGCATCAGGGTGATGATCTGTGACGATCACGCCCTGTTCCGGCGGGGTCTGGTCATGGTGCTCGAGGCCGAGGACGACATCGACGTCGTGGGTGAGGCCGAGGACGGCCGGGACGTCGTCGAACGCGTCGCCGACATCGTGCCGGACGTCGTGCTGATGGATGTGCGGATGCCCGACGTCGACGGGATCGTGGCGACGCGTCTGATCGCCGAGCGGGCGCCGTCGACGAAGGTCCTCATGCTCACGGTGAGCGACGAGGAGACCGACCTGTACGAGGCGGTCAAGGCGGGCGCGAACGGGTACCTGCTCAAGGAGATCTCGATCGAGGAAGTGGCCTCGGCGGTCCGGTCGGTCGCGGCCGGCCACAGCCTGATCAGCCCATCGATGGCATCGAAGCTCCTCATCGAGTTCACCAACCTCGCCAAGCGCGCCGACGAGCGGACCTCGGTGCCGGCGCCACGGCTCACGGAGCGAGAGCTCGAGGTCCTCCGGCTCGTGGCCGAGGGCATGTCGAACCGCGAGATCGCCGGTGAGCTCTACATCTCCGAGAACACGGTCAAGAACCACGTACGGAACATCCTCGAGAAGCTGCATCTCCACACCCGGATGGAAGCAGTGATGTACGCGGTGCGCGAGAAGCTGCTCGACATCCCGGGAACCTGAGGATCCCACTCAGGGAACGATCGAACGCAGCATCTGTGTGTAGCGCTCCTTGCCCGCAGTGCTGAGGTGAACGCCGTCCTCGGTGAGCAGCTCGGGGTCGCGGTCGGCGATCCGGTCCCAGTCGGCCACGACGATGTTGCTGTGCTCGGCGGCCAGGCGGTCGATCTCACCGTTGACCTGTTCCTCCCATCGCAGTGGCACGTGGATACGCACGAGCACCAGCGTTCGATCCGGTCCGACTGCCTCGTACGCGGCATTGAACGAGTCGGACGAGATGGCGCCGTTGTTGCCGATGTGGAGCACGACCGTGGGTCGGAGCTGGTCGTCGGCCGACAGCTGCTGCAAGAACGCGATGCTCTCACTCGCCCGACGTCCCTTCACCGCATCGAGATGCAAGCGGTCGCCGTAGTAGCTGCTGAGCTGATCGAGTGCCCCGAGCGTCACCGACTCGCCGATGATCGTCACGATGCCGTCGCCCCTCGGTGGGGGCGTGGTGGTGGGAGGGATCGTCGTCGCCCCGGGCACGGCAGTCGTCTCCGTCGCCGCTGATGTGGCCGGTGACGTCGCCGCCGTGGACATGGTCGACGTGGTCGACGTGGTCGAGGCGATCGGAGTGCTCGTGGTCTCGACCTGCTGGGCCGGCGACGGAGCAGCGAGCAGCGTGATGAGTGCGATGGTGGCGAGCGCGCCGCCGACGACGCCGACGCGCCGGGCGGTGGCTCGGCCGGCTCGTCGACGGAACCGGGCCGCCAGCCGTTGCACGCTGCCGTCCCGGAACGGTTGCTCGATCACGCGGTACGAGACTTCGGCGAGCACCACGATGATCGCGAGGCGGGCGAGCAGTGCGGTCGTCCCCTCGAGACCCCAGTCGAGCCCGGGCCGGGTGAACACGATCACCGGCCAATGCCACAGGTACAGCGAGTACGAGCGGCGGCCGACCGCCGTGAGTGGGCGTGAACCGAGGATCCGACGTGCCGTCGACGCCGGGTGTGTCGCCGACACCAGGAGCACGATCGTGCACAGGTCGACCCACAGGAATCCCTGGGGGTAGGTCCACGGATCGAACTCGCTCCGGGTCGAGAACTGCCACAGCATCGCGAGCAGCGCGGCGAGGCCGATGGCGTCGATGACCCAGCGCGCCGGCGCGGTGATCGCGGTTCGGAGCCGTTCCGGCGTCCACGCGAAGGCGAGCAGTCCACCGAGGAGGATGCCGAAGGCCCGAGTGTCGGTGCCGTAGTAGGCGCGTTCGGGCGACGCGATGTCGGCGGTGGCCTGCATGAGCCACACCGACCCGACCACGCCGACGGCGATGAGTGCGGCGGTGGATCGTCGGCGGAGCCGGCGCAGTGCTGCAGGGAGGACCAGTGGCCACAACAGGTAGAACTGCTCCTCGATCGCCAGTGACCACAGATGACGGAGCGGCGACGGACGCCCGAACGATTCAAAGTACGGCTGGTCGGCGATGATGGCGTGCCAGTTCTGGACGTAGAACAGACTCGCGAAGGCATCGCCCCTGAACTGGGCTGCGTCCCCGGCAGGGAGGACGGCGATGGCCCACAGCCACACCCCGACGATCAACGTGATGACCGCCGGAAGGAGCCGCCGGGCCCGACGGAGCCAGAACGCCGTACGGCTGATGGTGCCGGTCCGCCATTCCTCATCGAGCATCAGCCGGGTGATCAGGAATCCCGAGAGCACGAAGAAGACCTCGACACCGAGGTAGCCGCCGGCGGCCCGCTCGTAGTCGAGGTGATAGGCGATGACCGCGACGACGGACAGGGCGCGGATGCCGTCGAGACCCGGGAGGTACTGGAGGGGTGGGCGCGCCGACCACCGGGGGACGAGGCCGTCGAGTGCCGAGGAGAACTCGGCGGGGCGCTCGGTGGTGGTCACGGGACGCAGTCGCAGACGACGTGATCAGCGATCAACTGGCCGAGTGCGACCTGGCCGGCGTCGTTCGGGTGGACGTTGTCGGTGAGCCAGTCGCGACCCTGACTCGCGGCGAACCAATCGATCAGTCGGGCGCGCTCGTCCCGCGCAGCCAGTTCGGCCAGCGCCCGGTTGTTGGGGTCCTGCCGCCCGAATCCCACGATCCGGGTCGTGACCCACCAGACCCGAGGGATGTCAGGGATCGCCGCCATCGCCTCGTCGAGTTGGTCGTCGCTGATCGCGGAATTGTTGGCCAGGATCACGACGGCGACATCGGGGACGACACCGTCGTCGGCGAGGATCACACGCTGGTCGGCCAGGGCACGGATCCCGTCGACGACGGTGGTACCGACAGGAACGCCACCACACGGACCGTGGATCGCGATGTCGATCCGACGACAGTCGGCGGCGTCGATGTGCAACGCCGACGACAGTCGCGCCGCGATGTCGTCGGTGACCAGCACCATCACCGAGTCGCCGACGAGCAACACGTCGTCGGGGGACGGCTGTGGGCCGATGCCCCGGACTCGTGCCCGCAGTTCACCCGCTGTCGGCGGGGGCGCGCTCGGCGCGGTCGTCGTGGTCGAGCTGGTGGGCACGGCCTCCTGCGCCGGCGCCGGCGAGCAGGCGGCCCCGACGAGCGCACCCGCGACGAGACAGCGCGCGAATCGGTGCACGGAGGACACCGGGACAGGGTAGCGACGGGTCCGGAGAACCCCCGGGCAGCACGTGTCGATCGCCGGGCGCCCGGATGGGGAGGTCCGGAGGGCGCCGATACACTCCCGATCCGCATGGGAATCCTCGATCGCGTCCTCAAAACCGGCGAAGGCAAGCGTCTCCGGGCGCTGCAGGGCCTCGTCCCAGACATCAATGCGCTCGAGGCCGTCTACGAGCCCATGAGCGACGAAGCGCTCAAGGCGCAGACGCCGGCGTTCCGGGAACGGCTGGCCGCGGGCGAGGACCTCGACGACATCATGCTCGAGGCCTTCGCGGTCACACGCGAGGCGGCCAGGCGTGTCCTCGGACAACGCCACTTCGACGTCCAGATGATGGGTGGCGCGGCCCTTCACTTCGGCTGGGTGGCCGAGATGAAGACGGGTGAGGGCAAGACGCTCACGTCGACGTTGCCGCTCTACCTCAACGGGCTCGGTGGCAAGGGAACGCACATCATCACGGTCAACGAGTACCTGGCGACGTTCCAGTCCGAATGGATGGGACGCCTCTTCACGTGGCTGGGACTCACCGTCGGGCTCATCGTGCCGGGCAATCGGGATGCCGACCACAAGCGGGCCCAGTACGCGGCCGACATCACCTACGGCATCAACAACGAGTTCGGTTTCGACTACCTCCGCGACAACATGGCGATGAGCCGAGAACGTCAGGTCCAGCGTGGCTTCAACTACGCCATCGTCGACGAGGTCGACTCGATCCTCATCGACGAGGCACGTACGCCGCTCATCATCTCCGGTCGTGCGGCCGACGCCGCCAAGCTGTACCACCGGTTCTCCTCGATCGTTCGCGGCCTGCGCCGCGACGAGCACTACGAGGTCGACGAGGAGAAGCGGATCGTCGTCCCGACCGAGGAAGGCATCGAGAAGGTCGAAGCCGACCTCGGCGTTGAGAACCTCTACGACGGCGTCGCGCAGAACCTCGTCCATCAGTTCCAGGTCGCCCTCCGAGCCAAGGAACTCTTCGCGCGCGACAAGGACTACATCGTCGTCGACGGCGAGGTGAAGATCGTCGACGAGTTCACGGGCCGCGTGCTCGAGGGACGCCGCTGGTCCGAAGGCCTGCACCAGGCGGTCGAGGCCAAGGAAGGCGTGAACATCAAGGAGGAGAACCAGACGCTGGCAACGGTCACCCTCCAGAACTACTTCCGCATGTACGACAAGTTGGCCGGCATGACGGGTACCGCAACCTCCGAAGCCGCCGAACTCGCCAACACCTATTACCTGCAGGTCGTCCCGATCCCCACCAACCTGCCTCTCGTCCGCAATGACGAGGGCGACCTCATCTACAAGACGCTCGAGGGGAAGTTCGAGTCGGTCGCCGACGACGTCGAACATCGCTACGAGACCGGCCAGCCGGTGCTCGTCGGCACCGCGTCGGTGGCCACGTCCGAGATCGTGTCCCGCGTGCTCGACAAGCGCGGGATCAGGCACCAGGTCCTCAACGCCAAGCCCGACCGGCAGTTCCGCGAGGCCGACATCGTCGCCCAGGCCGGTCGGCTCAACACCGTCACCGTCGCGACCAACATGGCCGGCCGCGGTGTCGACATCCTCCTCGGCGGCAATCCCGAGTTGCTGGCCAAGCAGGAGATCCGCAACGAGGGCCTCGATCCCGATGTGCTCGAGCCCGAGGACAAGACCAGGTACGAGAAGCTCCTCGCCAAGTTCGAGACCGAGACCAAGGCCGAGGGCCTGAAGGTGCTCGACCTCGGGGGTCTGTACGTGCTGGGTACCGAGCGGCACGACTCGCGTCGCATCGACGACCAGCTCCGAGGTCGTTCGGGCCGTCAGGGCGATCCGGGCGAGAGCCGGTTCTACCTGTCGCTCGAGGACGACCTCATGCGGCTCTTCGCGACCGGCGCCGTCAACTGGGTGATGGGCAAGGCACTGCCCGACGACGTCCCCCTCGAGGCCAAGATGGTCACCAAGGCGATCGAGCGGGCGCAGCAGACGGTCGAGCAGAAGAACGCCGAGATCCGCAAGAACGTCCTCAAGTACGACGAGGTGCTCAACGAGCAGCGCAAGGTCATCTACGAGTTGCGCGACCAGATCCTCGACAAGACCGACCTCCGCGCCAAGATCGTGGACAAGTACCTGCCCGAGGCGGTCGAGTCGCTCGTCGCCACCTACTGCGTCGCCGACTTCAGCGAGGAGTGGGATCTCGAAGGTCTCGTCGCCGCCGTCGGCGAGTACTGGCCGAGCGAGATCACCCAGGACCATCTCGCCGCCGTCGACACGTCCGACCAGGTGTACGAACGGCTGGTCGACGAGGCGCTCACCCGGTACGACAACCGGGAGACCGAGCTGGGCGAAGACGTCATGCGTCAGGTCGAGCGCCAGGTGATGCTGCGCATCATCGACACTGCGTGGCGCGAGCACCTCCAGGAGATGGACTATCTCCGTGAGGGCATCAACCTGCGTGCCATGGGCCAGCGCGACCCGCTGGTCGAATGGCAGCGAGAGGGCTACGAGATGTTCGAGGCCATGGTCGCCCGCATCGAACGCGACCTGGTCCGCTACGTGATGCACGTGCAGGTCAAGGAACCGGAAGAGCAGCAGTCGCCCGCCGCTCCGGCGATCGGGACGTCGTTCAAGTTGTCGGGCGACGAGCCGGCAGTAGCCGACCTGGAGACCTCGGGGCCTTCGGACCCCTCGGGTGGTGGCCGCGACCTCGCGTCGTTGGCCGGTGCCGAGGGCGCACCGCCGAAGCCGGTGGGGGAGTCCGCGCCAGCGTCCAACTCGCCGGTCGTCAAGTCCGACTGGGACAAGACGCCACGCAACGCGCCGTGCCCCTGCGGCAGCGGCAAGAAGTTCAAGCTCTGCCATGGCAGGTGAGCCAGCAGCGGGTCAGCGCCGCTCACCTCAGGGCGCTGAGCCTGCGCAGCGATCGCGGCAGCACGGCCGCAGCTGACCGGCCGTAGGCTGGCCCGCTCCATGCGCGACTTCTCCGACGACCTCCGCGAGCTGCGACGCCGCCTCGACGAGGCGCAGACCTACCTGCGCATCGACGAGCTCCGCGCCCGTCTGCCCCAGCTCGAGACCGAGGCCGGACGCCCCGATCTGTGGGACGACCAGGAGCGCGCCAAGCAGGTGAACGCCGAGCTGTCGGCCGTGACCGACGACCTGGGCGCGTATGACAGTCTGATCGGGCAGCTCGAGGACGCAGAGACGCTGGCCGAGATGGGGCGCGAGGAGGGTGACGACTCCCTGGAGCCCGAGGTCGAGGAGTCGATCCTGGCGATCGCCGCTGCGCTCGACCGGATCGAACTCCGGTCGCTGTTCTCCGGCGAGTACGACGAGCGCGATGCCATCTGCGAGCTCCATTCTGGTGAGGGCGGAGCGGATGCGTCCGACTGGGCCAACATGTTGCTGCGCATGTACCTGCGTTGGGCCGAGAGCCATGGCTTCGACACCGAGATCGAAGCGGTCACCGAGGGCACCGAAGTGGGGATCTCTTCGGCCACCTTCATCGTTCGAGGCCGATATGCGTATGGGTGGCTGCGCTCGGAACACGGCGTGCACCGCCTCGTCCGCATCAGTCCGTTCAATGCCCAGGGCAAGCGGCAGACGGCGTTCTCGGCGCTCGAGGTCGTGCCGTTGCTCGATGACGCCGAGACCAAGATCGAGGTCGACGACAAGGATCTCCGTGTCGACGTCTACCGGTCGTCCGGCGCCGGCGGCCAGCACGTCAACGTCACCGACTCGGCCGTTCGCGTCACCCACCTCCCGACTGGCATCGTCGTGTCCTGTCAGAACGAGCGCTCGCAGCACCAGAACAAGGACCGCTGCATGACCATGCTCAAGGCCAAGCTCGCGGACCTCGAGCGCCAGAAGCGTGAGGATGAACTCGACTCGATCCGCGGCGAGCAACGCTCGGTCGGCTTCGGCTCCCAGATCCGGTCCTATGTCTTGCAGCCGTATCAGATGGTCAAGGACCTGCGGTCGGAGTTCGAGGTCGGGCAGGTCAGCACCGTGCTCGACGGCGATCTCGACCCGTTCATGGAGGCGTACCTCGGCTGGGTGCGCACCCAGGAGCTCGGCGACGCCTGATCGACTACGGACAGGAAGTGCGCACGGATGTGCAACTTTCCGTTGACCTTCGCCGCGCCGGATCTACGTTTCTCGGGAGGGCCGGGTCGCACCCTGTCGAGCGTCGCTCGATGCGTCTCGGATTGGGTGAACGTGATGAGCAAGTCCATGGGCAGGGTCGTTGTCGCGCTCGCGATCAGCGTCGGATCGGTCGTCGGCGTCGGTGCGGGCACGGCGCTGGCGGGCGAGATCACCGGCAACGGTCGCGAGAAGCCGGTCCACGGCCGATCGATCTGCGCCTTCTCGGGACAGAACGACGAGTTCCATGCCGGCGAGGAGGGCGCGGAGCGCGTGCAGTCGTACGGACAGGAGGTCCGGAACCGCCGGATCCCGCCCCAGATGTTCAACCCGGGTGATGCGTGCAACCCGAATGCTGAAGGAGGCGAGGGCTGATCTGTCGACGGGGCAGCGCGTCAGCCGAAGGGTACGGCCGCTGCCTCGTCGAGGACGGTGGACCGGTCGGATTCGAGCGCGAATCCGGCCGCCACCGCGTCGTCGTACGCGGCACCGACGAGGTCGACGTATTCCAGCGACGACCCGTACCGAGTTGTCATCTCGGCGGGATCGAACGGTGTCGTGGTCCCGAACAGACTGCAGATCACGCCGCCCCCTTCACCCGGGTCACCGGAGAGGCCGGCGAACGGCACCTCGACGGCCGACAGCCGGATGCCACCCACTGCCAGGCCGTCGTCGCCGCGGACGATGGCGCCTTCGTCGTCCAATTCGATCGGCGCCCCGTCCGGTGGTGGCGTCCCGTCGACCACCCAGTCGGCCAGCGCGTCGATCGCCGCTTTCAGGGCAACGTGTTGTGGTCCGTCGTTCACCGGCTGCGGACAGCCGAGCAGGTCCGCAGCCGTCACCGGGTCGCCGCCGATCAGGAATGCGTCGGCGTGCGCCGTGCCTGCGACCTCCCAGCTGTGGACCGAGTCGCCGTCGGGCTGGCGGGCGCTCGCGTAGCCCAGGACGGTGAGATCGGTCTCGGTCGAGAAGATCAACGTCGGTGCGTCGAGGTCGTCCCGGATCCGGAGCGAACCGACCGTGGACGATGCCAGGGTCCCGGAGTCGTCCAACGGCGCGGCACCGCCGCCGCGGGAATGGACGAGGAAGCCGTCGAAGACGGGATCGAGCGGCTGGACACCATTGATGTAGGACGTGAGCCGGAACGCCGACTGCGATTCGCCGACGGCGATGACGTGGTCGCGAGGGAAGCCATCGAGAGGATCGGGCCCGTCGGTCGCGCCGCCCAGGACCAGACGCCCGATCTGGCGGAACAGGTCGTAGCTGTACGGGTCACCAGGGTGCGAGAGGTCTCCGTAACGCTGGGGATCGGCAATCGCGAGCGGCGAACCGAACCCGCCGATCAAGCCGCCATCCTCCTCGCCGTCGACGCCGGCCTTCTGCGCCGAGACGGCGACGTGCGTGTGTCCGGCGCGGATCATCTCGGCCGAGGTGTAGCTCCAGTCCGGAGTGCCGTCGAAACCGGCGGACACGTTGTTCCACTCGACGACGACGACCCCGCTCGCATCGGCTGGGTCGACCGGCCGCTTCACCAGGATCCTGGTGGTGAACGGTTCGGCAGTGCCCTCGACGACGCGCCAACGGCCGTCGTCGCCGAGGTCGCCGTCGGCTTCGAAACCCACCGCGGTACCGGAGACGAAGTACTCCTCTTCGACATAGCCCGCTTCGTCGAGGCCACCGGCTCCCGATGTCTGCGGCGATCCCGTCACCGGGCCGACCACGACGAGATCCGCCGGTTGCGGTGGCACCGACGTCGTCGTGGTGGATGCGGTCGTCGTCGGCGTCGGGTCCGCGAGGTCGGACGAGTCGTCCGAGGAGCAGGAGGCGAGGACCACCACGACGGAGACGACCAGGGCGGAGATGCGGGGGACGGTCACCGGAGAAGAATGCCAGCTTCGCTCCCACCCTCGGGGCGATGTTACATTCGTAACCTGTTTGCAATGTTCCGCCGTGCCACCGACACCGCGAGGTGTCACCAGATCGCCGGGACCCGTTGGTAGCGTTTCCCAGGTTGTTGTCCCGTCCCCGTCCCGTGAGAGCCCGCCGAACCCCCGATGATCAAGCTCGAGAACGTCACCAAGACGTACAAAGGCGATGTTCCCGCACTGCGAAACGCGGAGGTCAACATCGACAAGGGCGAGTTCGTCTTCCTCGTCGGTGCTTCCGGCTCGGGGAAGTCGACGTTCCTGCGCCTCGTGAACCGTGAGGAGAGCCCGGAAGAGGGTCGCATCTTCGTCGCCGGCAAGGACATCCTGGACCTGAGTTCGTGGAAGGTCCCCTACCTGCGTCGCAACATCGGCTCGGTCTTCCAGGATTTCAAGTTGCTGTCGAACAAGACGGTGTACGAGAACGTCGCCTTCGCGCTCGAGGTGATCGGCCGGCCCAAGCACGTCGTCAAGTCGCAGGTCCCGGCGATCCTCGAGCTCGTCGGACTCTCCAAGAAGGTCAAGAGCTTTCCGCACGAGTTGTCCGGCGGCGAGCAGCAGCGTGTCTCCGTGGCACGGGCGTTCGTCAACCGGCCGCTGATCCTCCTGGCCGACGAGCCGACCGGCAACCTCGACCCGGCCACATCGGTCGGCATCATGCGCCTGCTGGACCGGATCAACCGCACCGGCACCACGGTCGTCATGGCCACACACGACCGCTCGATCGTCGACACCATGCGGCGTCGGGTCATCGAGTTGGATCGCGGCACGATCGTCCGCGACCAACACCGCGGCGTCTACGAGTAGGCACGCATGGCTCTCAAACTCGACTACATGGTGCGCGAGACGGGCACCAACCTCGTCCGCAACTTCTCGCTCACCTTCGCCTCCATCCTCACGGTGGCGGTTTCGCTGTCGCTCGTCGGGGCATCCCTGCTCGTCCGCGACGCCGTGGACAATGCAACTGCGCGCTGGGAAGGTGGCATCGAGTTCATCGTCTTCGTGCAACCCGAGGCGTCGGAGGAGCAGACCGGCGCGGTCGAACGGGCGCTCGACGAGTCACCGCAGGTCGACGACTTCACGTTCGTGAACCAGGACGAGACGTTCGAGGAGTTCAAGGACCTCTTCGCCGACTCGCCACAGATAATCGAGACCGTCAGTCCCGACATCCTCCCGCCGAGCTTCCGTGTCGTCCCCACCGACAAGTCTCCCGAGACGATCGAGGGGCTCCGGACGGTGTTCGAGGCGCAGCCCGGCGTTCGCGAGGTCGTGGCGGCCACGGACACCATCCGCACGATCCAGAACCTGTCGCGCCTGTTCCAACGGATCACCTTCGGCGTCGCTGCCGCGCTCGTGATCGCGGCGGGGCTGCTGGTGCTCAACTCGATCCGGATGGCGATGTTCGCCCGTCGTCGGGAGATCGAGGTCATGAAGCTCGTGGGGGCCAGCAACTGGTTCATCCGGGTCCCGTTCATGCTCGAGGGCGTGGTGCAGGGACTGATCGGCTCGCTCGTCGCCCTGGGTGCGGCGTTCGTCGTCCGTGCCGGGCTCTCGTCCATCGCGGACGATCGCCGATTCGAGCTCTTCTCGGGGTTTGCGGTCGACAGCGGACAGTTCCGGGTCACCGCCACCGTGATCTTGTTCACCGGCGTCGCCATCGGCGCGCTGGGCTCGGCGTTCGCCGTGTCTCGCTTCCTCGACGTGTGACGAAAGTCACTGCGGGAGATGGTGCGGGTCTCTGAATCATTCGATTGACTAATCATTCGTGTCGACGAATGAATTGGCGGCCGATGCCGCAACCGCAGAGCAGGTACGGGTGATCGCCCGACTCGCCCGCGTGTTCGAGACGAGGCTCGCGGACGAGTCGATGACCCTTCCGCAGTTCCGGGTTCTGGCGTTCCTCGCCGAAGGCGAGTGGGCGGCCTCTGCGCTGGCCGAGCGGCTCGAGGTGTCCCGACCGTCGGTGACGGCACTCGTCGACGGCCTGGTGGAACGCGGCTGGGTCGAGCGGCGGGAGAGCCCCGCCGACCGCCGCCGCGTCCTGCACCAGATCACCGACGCGGGTCTCTCGATGCTGGCCTCGTCCACCGACTGCCTCGCCGACTCCCTCGACGGACTGTTCGATCACCTCGACGCGAACGAACGAGCAACCGCGCACGAGGGTCTCGACATGGTTGCCGCGGCGCTGCATCGCCACTGGGTGACCACGCACGCATGAGCCTCACCGACGAGCGACCCGACGCCAGCGACGACGATGCCTCCGCGATCGACGTCGACGCGCCGCCCACCGAATTCGAGCCGGCCCCGCCCACCGCCCACTACGACCCGCCCACCGGGCGGGTGCACCCCGACAGCGACCTCGGCTGGATCCGGCGCATGCAGCCCGTGGTCATGGGCCACAAGCGTTCGTTCGCGATCGCGATGGCGATGGCCTCGGTCGCGCTCTTCAGCAACGTGGCGATTCCCGCCGTGGTCGGCTCGGGCATCGACGAGATCCGGGCGGACGGCGATCGTGTGTCCGCCTGGGTCGTCGCGCTCCTGGTTCTCGCCCTGCTCCGAGCGGTCTTCACCTTCGGCTATCGAAGTCGGCTCTACAAGTTCGCCTACGCCATCGAGTTCGATCTGCGATCGCTGATGTTCCGGCACTTCGCCACGATGTCGCACGGCTTCTACGACAAGGTCCAGACCGGCCAACTGGTCTCCCGGGCCAACAGCGACATCCGGGCCGTGCAGATGCTGCTCGCATTCGCGCCGTTCATGTCGATGATGATGATGACGTTCGTCCTGGCGTTCGTGTTCATGCTCACCAAGCACGTGCTGCTCACGTTCGTGGCGGTCTCGACCCTGCCGCTGGTGTTCGTGTTCGGCGTCAAGTTGCGGAACCAGATGTTCCCGCTCTCGTGGATCGTGCAGGGTCGTCTGGCCGAGGTCGCGACCACGGTCGAGGAGAACGTCACCGGCGTGCGAGTGGTCAAGGCGTTCGCCGGCGAGGAACGCCAGATCGAGCAGTTGGCGGAGCAGGCCCGTCGTCTTCGCTGGTCAGCGGTCAAGGTCAACGATGCGCGGGCCAAGTATGCGCCGATCATGGAGAACCTGCCCCGCCTCGGCATGGCGCTCACGTTGCTCTACGGCGGCTACCTGGCGATCGACGGACAGGTCACGGTCGGAACGATCATCACGTTCTCGTCCTACGTCCTCCTGCTGCAGGCCCCGTTCCGGATGCTCGGCTTCTTCATGATCATGAGCCAGCGGGCCGCCGCGTCGGCGGGCCGGATCTTCGAGATCCTCGACACCGATGCGGAGATCACCGATCGGCCAGGTGCCGTCGATCTGGTCGAGCCCGAGGGGCGCGTCGACTTCGACCTCGTCCGCTTTCGTTATGACGACGAGGACCTCGACGGTGGGGGTGACGACGGCGATGCCGTGGGCCGTGACGTCCTCGACCGGTTCGACCTCCACATCCACGCCGGCGAGACCGTCGCGATGGTCGGTGGCACCGGCTCGGGCAAGAGCACCGTCGCCCGACTGCTGCTCCGCTTCTACGACGTGAACGACGGTGCCGTGCGCATCGACGGACACGACGTGCGCGACCTCACGATGACGTCGATCCGCCACCACGTCGGCATGGTCACCGACGAGCCGTTCCTCTTCTCGGCCTCCATCGCGGACAACATCGGCTACGCCCGGCCGAGCGCGACCCGTGACGAGATCATCGCCGCTGCGTCCGCGGCAAATGCGCACGGTTTCATCACCGACCTCGACGACGGGTACGACGCGGTCGTGGGGGAGCGCGGTTACACGCTCTCGGGCGGTCAGCGTCAACGAATCGCCATCGCCCGCACGCTCCTCGCGGACCCCGCGGTGCTGATCCTCGACGATGCGACCAGCGCGGTCGACGTGCGGGTCGAGGCCGAGATCCACGAGGCGATCGAGCGACTGGCCGAGAGCCGGACCACCGTCGTCATCGCCCACCGCCTGTCGACCATTGCCCTGGCGGACCGCGTCGCGTTGATCGAGGGCGGCCGCGTACTGGCCTTCGCCACCCACGAGCGACTGCTGGCCGACGAACCCCACTATCGCGAGGTCCTGGCCACCGTGGTCGACGACGACGAGACACCGGACGAGGAAGCAGCAGACGCCGAGGAGGTGGACGCCTGATGGGCGGCTTCGGACCCCCCGCCGGCTCGCCCTTCGCGAACCCCGGCGCGACCGGCCTCCCCTTCGCCGGCGTACCCCAGGAGCTGCAGGAGCGCGTCGACGCGCTCCTCGAGACCGAGCCCGTGCACGAGGTCCCTCCGGTCGAGTTCTCCCAGGCCGAGTGGGACCGACGACCCTTCACCCTGTGGCGTTTCGTGGGTGAGAAGCGCGCCGCGGTCGCCGTGGCCTTCGTGCTGGTCGTCCTCGAGACGTGCATGGTCACGGCCGGGCCGTTCCTCACCGGTGAGGCCATCGACCGGGGCGTGATCCCCGGTGACAGAGGAGCGCTCGTCACCATTGCGGGGATCTACGTCGGCACCGTGGTGCTCGGCACGGTGCTCTCGACGGCCCGAGTCGCGTGGACGGGACGCGTCGGCGAATCACTGATGGAGGCACTCCGGATCCGGATCTTCTCGCACTTCCAGCGACTCTCCCTCAACTTCTTCACCGCCGAGAAGGGCGGCGTCCTGATGACGAGGATGACCAGCGACATCGACTCGCTCACGGCGCTCTTCCAGGAGGGTCTGGTCAACATGTTCGTCCAGTTCCTGACCCTGGCGATCGTGACCGTGGTGCTCTTCGTGGTCAGCCCGACGCTGGCGTTGGTGCTCTTCGTCGGCGTGCTGCCGGTGATGTTGGCGCTCACCCTGTGGTTCCGCAAGGCCTCCGACGTGGCGTTCCTCGCAGTCCGCGATCGCATCGCCGATGTGATGTCCGACCTCCAGGAGAACCTCGCAGGCATCCGCATCGTGACGGCGACCAACCGGGCCAAGCGCAACGTCGTCGGCCACGACAATGTCCTGGGCGAGCATCGCGATGCCAATGACAAGACCGCGGTCATCGGCGCTGTCTACGGGCCGTCGACCGAACTGCTCGGGTACCTGGCCCAGGCGCTGCTCCTCGGCCTCGGTGGCTGGCTCGTCAGCCGCGGGAGTCTCAGCGTCGGCGAACTGGCGGCGTTCTTCCTCTACCTCACGATGTTCTTCTCACCGATCCAGCAGCTCGTCCAGCTGTACAACACGTATCAGCAGGGTCGTTCGGCGGTTCGGAAGCTCTCGGAGCTGTTCGCCACCGAACCCCAGGTCCCGGAGGCGGTGGGTGCCGCCGATCTGCCGCAGATGGAGGGCGCGATCGAACTCGATCACGTCACCTTCGGGTACGAGCCGGCGGTCACCGTCCTCCACGACCTGACGTTGTCGATCGCTGCCGGTGAAACGGTCGCGTTCGTCGGGGAGACCGGCGCGGGGAAGTCGACCGTGGCCAAGCTGGTCAACCGCTACTACGACCCGGTCGAGGGCACGGTGCGGATCGATGGGCACGACCTGCGCGACGTGACGCTCGCATCCGTGCGGAGCCAGATCGGTGTCGTGCCCCAGGAGCCGTTCCTGTTCGCCGGGTCGATCCGTGACAACCTCGCCTTCGCAGCCGTCGCCGCGAGCGACGACGAACTCTGGGCGGCGGTCGACGCCGTCGGGCTGCGCGACCTCGTCGAGCGACAGCCGGCCGGCCTGGACCAGATCATCCACGAGCGAGGATCGTCGCTCAGTTCGGGTGAACGGCAACTTCTCGCGCTGGCGAGGGCGTTCCTCTCCCAACCGCGTGTCCTGGTGCTCGACGAGGCGACCTCGAATCTCGACCTGGCCAGCGAGACCCGGATCGAATCGGCGCTCGATGTCGTGCTCGACGGGCGGACGGCCATCATCATCGCCCACCGCCTCGCCACCGCCATGCGGGCCGACCGGATCGCGGTGATCCACGACGGCGCGCTGGCCGAGCTCGGTCGCCACGACCAACTCGTCGCCCTCGGTGGCCGGTACCGGGCGTTGTACGACACCTGGACGTCTCAGGCCGGTGTCGGCAGCGAGGTCGCCGCCAGCGTTCCCACCCGGTGAGCGGCTGGGGGATCGCACTCGTCATCGGCGCGACGGTGCTCGGCGCCTTCGTCCAGGGATCCGTCGGATTCGGTCACAACCTGATCGCCGCCCCGGCGATGGCGTTCGTCGACGATCGATTCGTGCCCGGTCCAGCGATCCTCGGCGCCATGATGCTGACTGCCCTGATGCTCGTTCGGGACCGGAATGGTGTCCACCTCGGCGAGGTCAGGACGGCGCTGCTCGGACGCGTCCCGGCCACGGTTCTCGCCGCCGCGACCGTGGTGTTCCTGCCCGAGCGCGGTCTCGCCGTGCTCTTCGCAGCGCTGGTCCTGGTGGCGGTGGGAATCTCGGCGTCAGGCGTCCACCTCCGTCCGACGCCGCCACGTCTGTTCGGCGCCGGGGCACTCTCCGGATTCATGGCAACCACCACGTCGATCGGCGGTCCACCGATGGCGATGCTCTATGCCAACGAGGAAGGGCGGCGGATGCGGGGAACCCTCGCCGGCTTCTTCCTCGTGGGCTCGTTCCTCAGCGTCGGCGCGCTCGTCGCGGCCGGCCAGTTCGGCGTCGAATCGGCGCGCCTGAGCATGCTCCAGGCACCGGGGATCGTCGTCGGCTTCGCCGCCTCGACGTTCGGCGCCAGGCACCTCGACGCCGGCCACACCCGACCGGCCGTGCTCGCCGTCTCGGTCGTGGGTGCCGTGTCGGTTCTCGCGAAGACGCTCCTCTGAACGAGAAGTGCCGGGCGATGAACGAGAAGTGCCGGCGAGACGATCGGCGAGCGGGAGAGGGAGGGCTGCCGACCGCCTCACCGGCGGACGAGAGCACTGACGAGTCGCAGCGTTGGGAGTAGGGAGGGAGCCACGAGCCGCCAATGCTCTCCCCTGATTGATCGCCTCTGTGGCAAGAGAACTTGAGAGGATTCTCGAACATTCGAGCGAATTCCTGGGGAAGCCCGACACGATCTGGGCGGATTCAGACGGCTCGGCGGCATCGGTAGCCGTCGGGGACGCGAGGGGGCCGGACGTGGTGTCACCATGCGCCCATGACATCCCATGAGACGATCGACCTCGCCGTCAGCGACCGCATCGCGACCATCACGCTCGACCGACCGGACCGGCTCAACGCTTTCACCGTGACCATGCAGCGCGAGTTGTGCGACGCTTTCGACCGCATCGATGCCGACGACAGCGTTCGCGCGGTGATCGTCACCGGTCGCGGTCGCGGCTTCTGCGCGGGCGCGGATCTCGGCGGCGGCGCAGCCACGTTTGACACCGATGCGGCAGGAGACGACGGCGCGGTGTCCGGTGATGCACCCGATCCGATGGACCATCGCGACGAGGGAGGGCTGCTCACGCTGCGGATCTTCCGGTGCACCAAGCCGGTCATCGGTGCGATCAACGGCGCCGCGGTCGGCGTCGGCGCGACGATGACGCTCCCGATGGACATCCGTCTCGCGTCCTCGGCGGCAAAGTTCGGCTTCGTGTTCGCGCGGCGAGGGATCGTTCCCGAAGCATGCTCGTCCTGGTTCCTGCCACGACTCGTCGGCATCAGCCAGGCGGCGGAGTGGTGCTATCGCGGGAGTGTGTTCAGCGCCGACGAGGCATTGGCCGGCGGGCTCGTACGGTCGATCCACGACCCGGACGACCTCCTCCCCGCGGCGATCGAGATCGCGCGGGAGATCGCCGACAACACCTCGGCGGTCTCGATCGCGCTGACCCGGGCGATGCTGTGGCGCATGCTGGGCGAGTCGCACCCGATGGCGGCGCACGAGGTCGATTCGCCCGGCATCGCATACCTCGGCAAGAGCGCCGATGCGAGGGAAGGCGTCGTTTCGTTCCTCGAGAAGCGCCCGGCAGCGTTCACCGACACCGTCACCGACCACATGCCGCCCCATCACCCCTGGTGGGACGAACCGGGCTTCCGCGACTGATCAGGCGGCGAGGGGGAGTGCGTCGAGACCGCGGAGAACGACCCGGCCGTTGTGGACCGGATCGCCGACGAGGTCGAGGCCGCGGTAACGCTGCACGAGTGTGCCGATGGCGACCTGGGCCTCCATGCGGGCAAGCGCTGCGCCGAGGCAGTGATGGATGCCCGAGCCGAAGCTCAGATGGTGGTTCGCGCCGTCGCGTGTGATGTCGAACTCGTCGGCGTCGTCGCCCCAGCGAGCGGGATCGCGGTTGGCGGCGGCCGTCATCGCCATCACGAACGTGCCGGGCTCGATCGTGTGGCCAGCAGCCTCGAACGGTGCCATCGTGATGCGTCGGGTCATCTGCACCGGTGGATCGAACCGCAAGCACTCCTCGACGGCACCGGCGATGCGCGCGGGGTCGGCCCGGAGTCGATCGAGCTGCGCGGGATGGCGCAGGAGCTGCAGCGTGCCGTTGCCGATCAGGTTCACGGTGGTCTCGTGCCCGGCGATGAACAACAGGCTCAGTTGATGGAGCAGCTCGTCGTCGGTGAGCGCGTCGCCGTCGTCGCTCTGTTCGATCATGGCGCTGAGCAGGTCGTCGGCCTGGTTCGCTCGCTTCCACGCGATGACCTCTTGGAGGTGGATCCGCATCGACTCGCCAGCTTGCATCGTCGCGAGCAGCTGTTCGTCGGACAGGATCGGATCGAGCGAGCCCGCCAACGTGTGCGACCAGCCACGGAGCTCTTCGGTCCTGCCTTCCGGCATGCCGAGCATGAACGAGATCACCTGGAAGGGCAACGGGAACGCCAGGGCGGAGATCAGGTCGAACTCGTCGCCCGGGCCGACCTCGCTCAGCGCCTCGTCGACGAGGCGCTGGACCTCGGGACGAAGTCGTTCGATCGCCCGTGGAGTGAACACGCGCGAGACGAGCTTCCGGAGCCGGGTGTGGTCAGGTGGGTCGATGTTGAGGATCGACCGGTTCTCGAAGGGCTCGAACCCATGCTCCTCCGCGATTCGAATCGAGGCCGCCTGATCAAAGATCGGCTCCGCGATGTTCTGCTCCTCGACGCTCGTGCCCGGCTCGCGCAGTAGGCGGAAGCAGTCGTCGTACGCGAAGAGCTGCCAGCCCCCGAGCGGGCTCGGCAGCACCGGTCCCGCCTCACGGAGTCGGGCGAACTGGTCGTAGGGCCATTCCGCGTAGCCGGCCTCGAATGGATCGAACATCGGCGTACTGGTGGTCTCGCGCATGATTCTCCCTCGGTGTCTCCGTGCCGGACGCTACCGTGCTTCTCTTCGGGCCTTCTCCTCGTACCTTCTCGTCGGGTCGACCGCCGAGCCCGTTCGGAACCTCTGCCTCGATGCCGTCGCCCACCGATCCACCGACCGCGGCGACGACCGACTTCGTCCTCCTCGGCGTCGCGGTGTTCGCGGTCTCGACGTCGGCGCCGTTGATCCGTTACGCCGCCGCCCCGGCGTTGGCCATCTCGATGTGGCGGACGGTCCTGGCCGTACCGGTCGTCGGACTGCTCGCCATCGGGCACCGCCGTCCCGATCGGCGCGAGCGCCGGCTCATCACGTACGCAGGGCTACTCCTCGCCCTGCACTTCGCCGTGTGGATCCCGTCGATCTCCTATACGTCGGTGGCGTCGTCCGTGGCCCTCGTCGCGACCCAGCCGGTCTGGGCGGCGATGATCGCCCGCGTTCGGGGCGAGCACATCGAACGAGCGGTGTGGATCGGCATCGGCATCGCGCTCTCCGGCGTGGTGATCCTGACCGGTGTCGACCTCCAACTGTCGTCCAGAGCCCTGTTCGGTGATCTCCTCGCGTTGGCCGGGGGCATCTGCGCGGCGTCGTACGTCACGGTCGGCGCCGAGGTCCGCAAGACCGTCGACACCGCGTTGTACACCGCCGGCTGCTACACCGTCGCCGGCGTCGCGCTGCTGATCATGTGCATCGTGGCGCGTCGCGACCTCGTGGGCTACGACGCCGGGACGTGGTTGGCGATCCTCGGTCTCGTGGTCGGCGCCCAACTCCTCGGACACACGCTGCTCAACCAGGTGCTCCGCAACCTCTCGGCCACCAGCGTCTCCGTGGCGATCCTGTTCGAGGTCATCGGTGCCGCCGTCATCGCCGCCATCGCGTTCGACGAGACGCCACCCTTGGCGGCCGCACCTGCCGCTCTGCTCATCTTGACCGGCACGGTCGTCGTCATCCGGTCCGGACGCCGCCGCCCCATCGAAGGAGCACCCATTGCCTGAGCAATTGCCGTTCACCCCGATGATCGAGCCGCCCGACGAAGACGGCGCGTCGACGCTCGTCTTCTCCGTACGAGGTGACGCGGTCCACGTCGGTGCACCGGCGGCATCGGCCGGCCTCGACGACCGCGGTGCCGACCTCTATCTGGGACGGATGGGTGACGTCGACTGTTGGGCCATCGACATCGACGGCGATCTCGAGGCCGATCTCGTCGTCACGCCGCTCATGGCGCTGCACGCCCAGGTGAGCGAGGCGGAGTGGATCGTCGCCGGTCGTGCGGTGCAGTTGCTCGAGTGGCGCAAGACACACAAGTTCTGCGGTCGTTGCGGCGTCGAGACCGAGCAGGTGCCCGGTGACCGCGCCATGCGATGCCCACAGTGCCGTCTCCTGGCGTTCCCTCGCCTGGCACCGGCCGTCATCACCCTCATCACCCGCGACGACGGGACGGCGCTGCTCGCGAGGAACGCCAACTTCCCGATCCCCATGTTCTCGTGCCTGGCCGGCTTCGTGGAGCCGGGTGAGACGCTCGAACAGGCGGTGGTCCGAGAGGTACGGGAAGAGGTCGGGCTCAGCGTCGGCAGCGTGCGATACCACAGCTCGCAACCCTGGCCCTTCCCACACTCCCTGATGATCGGGTTCGAGGCGCAGTGGATCGAGGGCGCCATCGACGTCGACGGGGTCGAGATCGCCGAAGCCGCCTGGTTCGGTACGGACGACCTCCCTCCGATCCCGCCGCGGCTGTCCATCGCCCGCCGGTTGATCGACGACTGGATCGCCCGGAATTGAGTCAGCGCGGCCGCTGTTGGGTCGAGAGATGAAGTCCGCCGATCAGCCGCGCCTCGTCACACCCCTGTTCGCGCTCATCACGGCCTCGGGACTCTGCTACTTCCTCGCCATCGGTTCACTGCTCCCGACGCTGCCGCGGTACGTCGAGGACGAGCTCTCCGGTAGCGGGTTCGAGGTCGGGCTCGTCGTGGGAGCGTTCGCCGTCTCGGCCGCGCTGGTCCGGCCGCTGGTCGGTCGCCTGGGCGATGTCGTCGGTCGTCGCACGATGGCGGCCGTCGGCGCCGCCATCGCCGCGATCTCGATCGCCCCGCTCGGGCTGGTGCAGGCCGTCTGGTTCTTGATACTCGTGCGGTTGATCACCGGTCTGGGCGAGGCGTGCTTCTTCGTCGGAGCAGCGACGGCCGCGCAGGACCTCTCGCCTGATCATCGCAGAGGCGAAGCGGCCTCGTTCTTCTCGATCGCGATCTACGGGGGGCTCGCCTTCGGCCCGGCGGCGGGAGAGTGGATCTACCGCAACCACGGCGCCGACGCCGAGTGGACCTTCGCGACGGTGGCGTGTCTGATCTCGTTGCTGCTCGCCTCGTTCATTCCGCGAGAACTGGGTCGAGTCGACAATCCGACGCCACGTCGTGGGCTCCTGCACCCTGCCGCGGTGCTGCCGGGATCGGTCCTGCTGCTGGGCCTCATCGGCTTCACCGGGTTCGCGGCGTTCGTGCCGCTGTACGTCGACGAGATCGGCGTGGAGGACGCCGGCCAGTTCTTCTTCGCCTACGGAGCAATCGTGCTCCTGGTCCGGATCTTCGGTGCACGCATTCCCGATCGCCTGGGTGCCGTGCGCACATCGACGATCGCGCTCGTCTCGATCGCCACTGGCATCGGCACCGTGGCTGCGGTGAGCAACGTCACCGGTCTGTGGATCGGGACCGTTCTGCTGTCGCTCGGGATGTCGCTGCTGTTCCCGGCGCTGTTCATCCTCGCCGTCAACGGTGCGCCGGCCGAGGAGCGCAGCCACGCAGTCGGGACGTTCTCGCTGTTCTTCGACCTCAGTCAGGGGTTGGGCGCGCCGGCGCTCGGGATCCTGGTCACCGTCTTCGGCGTCGAACGCGCTGCCTTCGTGGGCGGCGCCGTCATGGCCGTCGCCGGACTCGTCCTCGCCAACACCAAGCTGAAGGCGTCCATCGCCGCGCCCGAGCCCACACCGGCATGAACTCGGGTCCCGTGACCCGCTTCCAGCGCGCCGATCGGCGCACGAGATCACGTGGTCCGCGTGGAGGTGTCGGCGCGGAAGTCGTTGGCGAACGCGATGGCGGCGGCGGTGGCGACGTTGAGGGAGTCCACCGTCTCGGCCATGGGAATCCGCGCCCGGATGTGTGCGCGTGCCAGCGTCGCCTCGGTGAGCCCGGGCCCCTCGGCGCCCACCAGCCAGGCCACTCGTTCGATCTCCCCGAGCTCCTCGATGGACATGTCGCCACTCGGGGTGAGCGCCACCGTGGTGAATCCGGCGGCTCGAAGCGGCTCCAGACCATGGGGCAGTGGGTCGGTACGCGTCCACGGCACGCGGAGGAGCTGTCCCATCGAGACCCGGACCGACCGACGGTAGAGCGGGTCGGCGGCGGTCGGATCGAGGAGGATCGCCTCGATGCCGAACGCTGCGGCGTTGCGGAACATCGCCCCCATGTTCTCGTGGTCGTTCAACCCTTCGACCACCGCGACCCGTCGGGCGTCGCGGACGACCTCGTCGACAGTGGGTAGCGGGATCCGAGCAGCCGACGCGATGATGCCCCGATGGATGGGGAAGCCGGTCACCGACTCGAGCAGTGCCGGCGTCCCGACGTAGACGTCGACGTCGGTCTCGCCCAGGACGCCGAGCACGCGCTCGAGCTTGGACTCGGCGACCAGGACGCAACGCAGCCGGTATGGCGAGTCGAGGACGACGGCTTCGAGGACCAGGAGTCCCTCGACCACGAAGCACCCGTGCTCGCCCTCCGTCAGCGCTCGTGCCTGGGCGTCGTTCAGCCCCGAGACCTCGACGAGTCGGGGATCGTCACGATCGTCGACCGGGATGACACGAGCCATCGGACTCAGCGAGCTCCTGCTTCGGTCACGACGCGGTAGAGATCGCCGAACATGGCATCGCGGTCGACGTCGATCGCTTCGCGCATCATCGGACGACCGTCGGGATGTTCCCATCGGAGATCCCGTCCCAGGACGGGTGTCGGAACGAGTTGCGTCGTGAGCCACGACGGCTCGAGGAGCCAGCCGATGTTGATGATGTCCCAGATCACCTTGGACCTGGCGTGATGGTCGCCCGAGAGCGGGTGCGCGTCGTAGATGTCGAAGAGGAACTGTCCGATCGGGCCGTTTCCGTCGAGGTGGTGCTGGATCTCGGGATGGGTGACGCGGAGCTCCTCTCCCACGTAGTACCCGGGCAGGTAGACGAGCGGCACCCCGGAGTCGAGGAGCACTCGATCGGCGTGGAGATCCTGGGCGAGGTTGAACGACGCGTTCTTCCGGGGCCAGAACGACGGGTAGCCGGAGGTCCAGTTCACGACGATCTTGTCGACGATGTCGGGGGCGACCAGGAGCGCCGACGCGATGTTGGTCGGGCAACCGATGGCGGCGACGTGCAGCGGATCGGTCGCTGCTCGCGCGAGGTCGATGAGGTGCTCGGTTGCCTCGCTCACCACTGGCTGGGTCTCCGAGGGGAGGTAGGCGTCGGCACCGGTGCGGATGATGTCACGGTCGAGGCCGAGGAGATCGGCCATCGACTCGAGCTCGGCGCGTGCCCGAGTCACGCCGGTTTCCGGCGTCACCACCGGGATCTGGGCGACCGTCATCCCCATGGCCTCGAGGTTGGCCAGGATCGACCGCTCGTCGAGCGGCGTCAGCAACGCGCCACCTCCCACCAGCTCTGGCGACAGCGAGTACGGGCAGGCATGGAGTGCCACCAGGTTGATCCGGTCGGGCCGCAGGGCCGCCCACACGATCGCGAACTGATCGTCGATCTCGTTCGTGACGTCGGTGTCGAGTACGAGGTCGACGGGACCCTCGACGGGCTCGAGCATCTCGAGCCGTCGCTCGGGATCGATGGCGGGAAAGGTGACCATCGGCCCAACCTACGGGCGGCTACCGGGTCGTCATGCCAGGATGCCGGAGCATGGGAGAGCGCTACGAGATCCAGGGCCGGACCATTGGATTCCCGATCGAGGTGCGGTCGGCGCGGATGGCCAACGCCGTGTACACCGTCCCGGCCGAGGCCGCTGCGGCGGTGGTCGACGATCCCGCGTTCGAGGTCGATACAGACGATCACGGTACGGCATCGGTCGTGGTCGGATTCGTCGACTACCTCGACAACGACCTCGGCGACTACGACGAGGTCATGCTGGCGGCGATGGCGCGGGTGGCCGGAGGAGGCGAACAGGGCACCTACATCTGGCGCCTGCCCGTGAACCAGGAGTTCACCCGTGAGGCTGGGGTCCGGATGCTCGGTCTCCCGAAGACCGTCGAGGACATCACCATCGAGCGCGACGCCTCGTCGGTCACCTGCACGCTGCGAAGCGGTGGGTCACTGGTCCTCCGCCAGCGGTTCCCGCTGCTGCACCATGTCGAGCCGGTGCCGATGCCGTCGCCGACCGTGTGTCTCAGTTCGATCGACGGAGCGCCGTCGATCTCGACATCGGAGCCCTCGGGTTCCCTCCGAATCGCGTTCGGTGCCGACGACTACGCGATCGAACTCGGCGACCACCCGTGGGCCGACGAATTGCGGGCCCTCGGGATCGAGGACGCGGCACCGACCGTGGTGACCGTCTGTGACGACTGGCGCGCCACCTTCCGCGAGCCATCGAAGCTCAGCCGATGACACGAGGGTCCAGGTCGGGGTAGCCGGCGAGGTACTCGTCGCGCTCGGTCTCGAGGCGCGCAACGATCTGGTCGTATTCGTCGCTCCGGTCCTGACGCTCGTAGAGCCGCCGAGGCTGGAGCAGCTCATGGTCGTCGAAGTCGGGGATGCTCGCAGCGATGTCATAGCCGAAGTCCGGGTCGGTCTCCCACACGATCGTGCCGTCGACGATGCCGGCTTGGACGGCAGCCGAGTGGCCGATGCTCACCTTCTTCGAACGATCGTCGGTCTCCGATCCGCCGATATGGCCGGTGTTGAACAGGTAGACGTCGAGGGGGTGTTCCTCGAGGATCTCGAGGAGGCGGTTCGCCTGCGATGCATCGTTCTCGAACCAGAACGGGTTGGTGCCGGGTACGCGAAGTCGCTTCCCGGCCTCGGCGGCGCCGCCGGCACTGGTGCCCCTGGTCTCGCCGAGCATGAAGTATCGGGCTGCCTGCTCGGGGTGCAGCTTCGCGACGGCCGGGATGATGTCCTCGTTCCGGTTGAGAACGAACAGGTACGCGGCCTTCGGGAGATCGACCGGTTCGCGGTGACGGATGTCGGCGAGCGGAAAGGTGCAACGGCCATTGGCCGTGTCGCTGTCATCGAGGAAGTCGACGGTCCCGTCGGGATCGACGTGCGTCGACTCCAGCCACGCGTCGCGCTGCGTGGCGCCGTGGTGGATCGTGGGTTCGTCGGCCGGGTCGAGGCCGAAGGTCTTGGCGAAGCACCCGTTCTCGGTGGCGTGCACGGTGCCGTCGGGCATGAGGCCGATGAAGTCGTCTTGCACGGGGAGTGACCCCTTGACCTGTCGGAACGTGGTCGTGGTCTTCCCGGTACCGGACAGCCCGATGACGAGCGCGAGCTCCTCCGCGCCCGAGCGCGTCTGGTCGGCCGGGAATGTCTTGGCGCCGGAGTGCATCGCCAGTCCGCCGCGGTCGTAGACCAGCTTGTTCCACATCCGAAGGCCGCCCATCTTCGACTCGCCGAAGTAGTCGGACCCGAGGACGCGGGTGACGCCGATGTCGAGGTCGACGAGGATCAGACAGTCGTTTCCGAACTCCGGGGTGCGCAACGATGGCGTGTAGATCACGGTGAACTCGGCGTCGACGCCCTCTGCCATGTCGAAGTACAGCTGTTGCTGCATCGCCGGGATGTTGGCCTGCGAGCGTTCCATGAACAGCTGAGTTGGTGTCTGGAACCCCGGCTCCGGTCCGATGCAGCCGCGGATGAGGATCATGTCCTGGTCGGCGATGTGGGTGTCCTGATCTGCCGACCACCGGGCAGCATCGGCACGGGACATCGTGGGCTTGTCGTTCGGCTCGTCGGTGACGAAGAACGTCGACGGGGCCTGCCGAGCCTTGATCCTGGCCTGATAGTTGATGTTGTCGAACTCGGTGACGGTCACCCGATCCAGGAGATCGAGCGTCCAGGTTCGGAGCGTCTCTGGGGAGGGATCGATGGCGACGGACTTGGCTCGGGGCAACGATTGCATGGAAGCTTTCTACCCAGTTCGCTCGACTTCTGTGCCCACGGTCGCTGCTCGGCATGGTCGAATGTCGCCGTGACCGCGCCGAATCGAGGTGAAGGAGACGCACCACACGCACCACACGCACCTGTGGTGCTCGGCGTGGCGGGTGGCTCGGGATCGGGCAAGACGAGTGTGGTCGACAAGATCGTCGCCGACGTCGGAGCAGCGCGCGTCGCCGTGCTCCGTCACGACCGCTACTACCACGACCTCCGCCACCTGCCAGTGGCCGAACGTTTCGAGGTGAACGTCGACCATCCGTCGGCCTTCGACGACGATCTCTTCGTCGAACATCTCCGGTCGCTGGTCGCCGGCGAGTCGGTCGACACGCCGCGGTACGACTACGCGACGTTCACCAGGGTCGATGGCCGTGACCGGGTCGAGGCACGTCCGGTGATCCTGATCGAGGGCATCCTGCTGTTCGTGTCGTCGCAGATCCGTGATCTCGTCGACGTGAAGGTCTATGTCGACGCCGATGCCGATCTCCGTCTGCTCCGGCGACTCCGACGAGACGTCCTGCACCGTGGACGGACGGTCGAGGATGTCGTCGCGCAGTACGAACGCACCGTGCGTCCCATGCACCTCGAGTTCGTCGAGCCGTCGAAACGTTGGGCCGATGTGATCGTGCCCCGTGGGGTCGAGAACGTCGTCGGTGTGGACCTGGTCACCACTCGGGTCGAGTCACTTCTGGGATGACGCTGTGCCGACCCGTCTCGCCGTGATCGCCGACACACATCTGACGCCGACCTCGGCGCGCGACCTCCCTGCCAGCGTGTGGAACGAGATCTGCCGGTCGGACCTGGTGCTCCACGCCGGCGATGTCACGACCCCGGAACTCCTCGAGCGGATCGCGAGCGAATCGCCCGTGATCGCCGTGCTGGGCAACAACGACGTCGATCTCGGTCACCTCCCGGATCGATGGACCCACCGGATCGACGGGGTCGACATCGCCATGGTCCACGACAGCGGGGCCACCAAGGGCAGGGAGAGTCGGATGCGGCGCTGGTTCCCGCACGCCGACCTGGTCGTGTTCGGCCACAGCCACGCACCGATCGATGCCGTGGGAACCGACGGTCAGCGGCTCCTGAACCCTGGCTCACCCACGCAACGGCGCCGGCAGCCGGCGCGCACGATGGCCGTCGTGACCGTGGACGCTGGGCGACACTCGACAGAGATCGTCGAGGTCTGAGGTCTCAGACGGTGGTGGTGCCGAGTTCGGGGTCGAGCGAACGCTCGAGAGCCGGCTCGCTGACGTCGACGCCGCGAAGGGCCAGGTCGATCGTGAGATCGGTGAAGACTTCGGCCATCTCGCCGCGATAGCGCAGCTGGATCTGGTTGGAGTCCCGGTAGCGGCCGAAGACGCTGTTCTCCTCGAGGACCTCGAGACCGGCGGAGCGGGCGTTGCGGACCCGGTCGGACGCCAGGATGAAGAGATCGGCGTGGTCGGGGAGTGCGGCGGACAGCTCTTCGAGCGCGGCGAGGACCATGCCCTCCTCGATGGTGCCCGAGATCTCACCGGACTCGTCGGCTTCGAGGCCGAGCGTCTTGGCGGTCGTGAGCACGTGCATCGGGGTTCCTCCCTCGGAATGTCCCGTCGAGAACTTCGGCTGTCACGATGCCGCCGTTCTGGCCGAACGACAACCCGCTGCGCAGCGATTGTGCACCCTGTGACACCGCAATGCACGCATCTACACCTTCTCCGATGCAGGACGGCTCTCCGGATGACCTCCAGAATGTGCCGGTGGTCACCGAGATCCACGTCGCGCCGGTTCGATCTGTCGCCTCCTGACGGCGGGGACGATCCGCGTCGGCGCCCTCGTGGTCCTCGTCGAACGGAACGCGTCAGCGAGCTGACTCGTCGACGGCCCAGCAGTTGCGTCCGGATCGCTTTGCCTCGTAGAGCGCGTGGTCGGCCCGGGAGAGCACGTTGCCCAGTTCGCGCGGGGTCGCGATGGCGACACCCACGCTGACGCTGATGTCGAGGTCCTTGCCGCCCACTCGAATCGATGTCGCCAGCAGTGGCAGGTCGGGTACCTCCGCCGCCGATCCGTAGCCGGTGAGCCGGGTGAACGCCGCGTTGATGAAGATGATCTCGCCGGAATCGGCCGCCTCGTACATCGCGACCGGCACCAACTCGGCCATCGCCTCGAAGCGGCGTTCGGCACTCTCGATCTGTTCGCGGGCTCGCGGGGGTCGCGGCCGGCGTTCGGCCGACTCGGCGGCCGCACCGACCGCAACGGTGTCGTCGTCGACCGCGTGGGCGGTGATCCGCAGCGGCCAGGTCCGGCCAGCGGGATCGACCAGACGAACGACGCCACTCGCCGACTCGCCGGTCCGGAGTGCCCGGACAGCAGGGTGTTCGTCGTGGGCCTCGGCTCCGCCGTCATCGCCGACGACACGCCACCCGGGAGGAAGTTTCGTGGCCGATCAGCTCGTCGCTTGTCTGACCGCCAGCTCGACCTCTCGGTACGACTGCCGGATCCCTTCTTCGAGCTCCGCCACCCGGTCCACCATGCGTTGACCGCACCGACACGCCGGCGACGCGTGTGAACGCCGAGATCAGCGAGCGTCGGCGACGCAGCGGACGAGGGTCAGCCGGCCCTCCTCCACGTTCCGCTTCAGATTCGCGCCCTTGGACGGCATGTCGGAGATCAGCAGATGGAGCCCCAGGTGCTGGTCTGGCGGCGGCCCGGCGGCGAGCGTCGCGTAGAACGCGACGGCTTCGTCGGTGAGGTCTTCCCAGATGCGGATCCCGAACCCCGCCTCGCCGAGCAGGTCGCGTGTCTCCTCGACCGTGGCCAGGGCACTCGATGCCGGCTCCTCGGCCCACGGAACCGGGAAGTGGATCGGCTGATGCGGCCCAGCGAGGAGATCGAAGAACGCGAGGCGGCCCCCTGGACGGACCACGCGTCGCAGCTCCGCGTAGAACCGGGCCTTGTCGCCGATGTTCATCGAGACGTGCTGCGTCCACACGACGTCGAACGCGGCGTCGGGCACGGGGAGGTCGAGCGCGTCGCCTTGGTGGATCTTCACCTGGTCGGCGAGACCGACCCTCCGCGTCAGGTCGGTGGCGACGTCGCACAGTTCTCGGGTGAGGTCCACCCCGACGACCTGGCAGTGACGCTCCCGCGCCAGGTAGCGCGCCGGTCCCCCCATCCCGCTGCCGACGTCGATGACCCGATCGTCCGCAGTGATGCCGGCGGCGTCGGCGAGGGCCACAGTGGCGACGCGACCGAAGGTGTGGAACTCCTCCGCCGGCGCGAGCGCCGCAGGGTCGAGCTCGTCGGGATCGAAGCCGTCGGCGACGATGGCGTCCAGCACAGCCTGCTGGAGGCCACCCCGGGCGTAGTTGCCTTCGACGTTCCGGGTCATCACGTCTTCCGCTCGTGTTCGTGTCCGCCAGAGCCTGCCAGGATCGACCGGCGGATGCGCCGGAGCGGCGTTGGGGACCCGACAGTATGGTCGCAGTGGTGGAGGAAGTCGGCCGGCTACACCGCGATCTGAGCGAAGCCGTGCGTCTGGGCATCGCACATCACTTCGGATGGGCGGTCGCCGTGACGGCGTCTCCCGACCACCGGGTCGCGGACCGTCGGAGGATCGCGTTGATCGAACCCGGTATGCCGGCCGCACCGATCCACCACGACGGCAAACCGCTGGACGATGTGGCCGCAGCGTCGCTGGTGTCGCGGGTGCGAGCGTCGGCCGTTCGGGCGACGACGGCATCGCTGGACGAACTGGACGCCGCAGTCGCCGAACCGATCGTGTCGATGTCGCTGCGATCCTGGCCGGACGACTTCCCGGAGGACATCGCGACCCGACGTCGCGTGCCCTACGAGGCCCGGGCGGACTCCGTCATGTACCGCCAGGTCCTGGCCGAGTGCGCGCTCGCCCGTGGCTGGAAGGTCTACCGCTTCGAGGCGAGGGACGTGGAGAGCCAGGCAGCGGGCATCCTCGGTGATCGGGCCACCGAGGTCCTCCACGGACCGCGCGCCACCCTGGGACCGCCGTGGAACAGGGATCACCGCATCGCGCTCGCTGCGACGATCCTCGCTCCGGTCAGCACGAGCTGATCTCCGTCCTGATCGCCGTCTTGGTCGGGGGCGTGGTCGGCGCGTGAACCCTCTGCCTCAGCCCGCTCGGCCGACGAAGACCTCGTTCTCGTCCACAGGCGCTCTCGCCATGGCGCCGGGGTCGTGAGGTCGCGCGAGACCAGCGGTCTGTCGTCGATCGAGGTCCAGGTCAGGTCGGTCGTCGAGGTCGGGAGATCGACAGCCGGCATCGGTTCACCAGACGCGCCGGCGTCGATCGCGCCGTCGTCGCCACCGGAACAGGATGCGACGAACACCAGGACGGCCGAACAGGTCACCGACACCATCCACCGACAGGATCCAGGGCGACTCACGACGGCTTCATCCTCGCATCGTGTGGCGTCAGCTGCGTCGCGGCGCGGACAGGTGCTCGACCAGGATGTCGGGCCGGGCTGCGGGGATCGTGTGGTCGGCGCCGTCGACGATGCGGATCGTGATGTGCGACCCCCTCGCAGCGATCTCCCGTGCGTGGGCGGGATCGCCGACGCGGTCGTCGCTGCCCCAGACGAGGTCGACGGCGACGCCGTGATCGTCCAGCGAGGTGAGCAGCTCGTTCCATGGGGTCTCGATGATCTGGTCGTTCAGCGCCGCAGCGAAGGCGGGCCAGGTGTGCAGGCTCGCCTGTCGAGCCAGGGGGATCGGCCAGCGCGGGCTGACGGCGGCACTGATGATGCCCGCGAGAACGCGATGCGAGCAGTTGAACCGACAGAGTGTTCGTGCGATCCGGCCGTCGAGTTCGAATGCCTTCGCCATCGGACCGGTCGTCGCCAGGCTGGCCCGGGCCACCTCGGCTGTCGGCCAGATCGGCGCCCCGAGACAGACGACCCGTTCGACCCGGTGTGCATTCGCGGCTGCCCATCGGATGGCGACCGCGCTGCCCATGGAATGGGCGCCGATGCGAATGGGATCGGCACCGAACTCGCGCGTCACCAGTGCGTCGAGGGCGGCGAGGTGAGCCGCTGAGCTGAAGTCGGATCGGGACTCGTCCAACGACCCACCGAACCCGAGGAGGTCGGGAACCACGGTCCGGCCATCGCTCGCCAGTCGATCCGCCGTCGAACCGAACACGTCGCCGGTGGCGACCAAGCCATGGAGGAGCAGGTGATTCGTCCGGCCTGGGTGTCCTCCGGCTCGATGGGCGAGGTCGCCGCAGCGGGACCGGGGGAGTGCGCTGCCCGACCATCCACGGACGGCGGGCGACGAGGCGTGGTGGATGGACCACGCGACACCGGCGGTGGCACCAGCGAGGAGCAGCTTCCTTCGATCCATCGGGTCCCCATGATGGGGCAGCTGGCCCACCGGTGCGATCCGATCGGGCCACCCGGCGCAATGACTCGCCGTTCAGCCCGCCGGTCAGCCCGGAGTGCGGTCGACGCGGCTGGTCAGACCGTCGCGCCGCCGAATCGGGCGCGGAGGTCGTCGAGCGGAGTGTCGAGCTCGTCCTCCCAGCGCACGAAGTGCAGGTTCTCCCATGTCCGGCCCATCGTCCAACCGGCCGCCAGCGCATCCATCGCCGTGATGATGTCCTTGGGGCTGACGTAGGCGATGTGGGCGGTGGTCACGGCCAATCGCATGGCGTGATACGGGAACTGCAACTGTGCGAAGTGGAAGGCGGCCATGCCCAGCTCGCCGGGGATGTTCGGCCGATGGTCGGTGACGACGTGCATGAAGTCGTGGATCTGGAAGCCGCGCACGATCATGTAGGCGAGGTCTGGCGGCAGACGGTCGAGGGCGCCCGACTCGGAGAGCTCGGCGTGGAAGTCGTGGTAGTTCCGCGCCAGGTTGGCCTCGAGACCGTTGTCGACGATGAAGGAGCGGTAGGTCGCGCCCAGGGTGTCCGGGGCGCAGTCGGCCACGTCGTCGAGGCCGACCGAGTCGGGGAGGTACCGCTCGGCCAGGAATTCCGGCGCCCCGTCCACCTCGACGAGACCGGCGGCGTATTCCTCGATCGCCGTCGACGGCGCCTCGGCCCAGAAGTCGTGGAACAGCAGATACACGGGGTAGTCGAAGGGGCGCTCGATGGAGCGGAGGAACTTCTCTGCGAAGGCACGGTCGATGATCGTCTCGGTCATGCACCCATCTATTCACATTCTCTGAACATGCACAACCCCTTGTTCAAGAAACTTTCGCTAGAGTCGCCCCATGACCGATCCTCCTCGCCGCATGAGCAGAGAGGCCCGCCGCGAGATGCTCATCGACGCCACTGGGCGCCTCCTCGGGTCCCGCGACGTTCCGGTCCTCACCTTCGAAGCGGTCGCCGACGAGGCCGGTGTGTCCAAGACGCTCCCGTACAAGTACTTCGAGTCGCCGGATGCGATCGCCGACGAACTGTACGAACGGGTGGTCGTCGACGGTGTCGATCGCCTGACCGTCGCATTGGTGGCGGGCGACGCGACGTTCGACGACAAGATCGCCGGCGGCTTCAACCTGTGGTGCGACGTGATCAAGACCCACGGGTATCTCCTCCTCGCCCTCGTCGACCGCCGGTCCATCCCGAGCCTTCGCCCCCGCATCGATGCCCGCCGACTCGAAGCCGCCCGGTTGTGGGCGTCGCTGATCGCGGAGGAGTTCGATGTCGACGACGACGCTGCGAACGTCATCGCCACGTCCATCACCGCTGCGTCGACGGCGCTGCTGCTCCGGTGGGTGCGCGAGCGGGGAAGCCGGCGAGCGACGACCGACTCGTTCGTCCGTCTCGTCCGAGCGCAGTGCGAGGCATTCGAGCGTTCCTCGACCGCCGTGTGACGACCTCAGCGGGTTGACGGAGGTCGCGGAACGGTGCCAGTCTCACGAGCAATTGCTCCGGGCGGTGCCCGGGTCGCGACGGGGACCGGGATCGGAGAGGATCGACCGTGACCGACCGACAGATCGTCATCGGCGGAGCGTTCAGCTCGCCGTACAGCCTGAAGATGCGGGCGGTGTTGCGCTATCGGCGCATCCCGCATCGGTGGGTGTTGCGGAACTCCAGGTGGGACGACATCCCCGCCGCTCCCGTCCCAGTGATCCCGGTGCTGGCGTGGCCGGACGGCGAGGGCGGCTACCGCGAAGTCCTGGTGGACTCGTCCCCGCAGATCACCCGGCTGGAGTCGGAGTTCACCGAGCGAAGTCTGGTGCCGCCCGACCCCGGACTCGCGTTCATCGACTTCCTGCTCGAGGACTTCGCCGACGAGTGGGTCACCAAGGCGATGTACCACTACCGCTGGACCTACGACCCCGACATCGAGAAGGCCGGGCGGCTGCTGCCGCTCGACCAGGACCTCCAGCTCACCGACGACCAGGCCGCCGGTGCCCACGACCACATCATCGACCGCCAGGTCGGCCGCCGAGCTCTCGTCGGATCGACAACGACCAATCTGCCGATCATCGAAGGGTCGTTCGAGCGTCTCCTCGACATCCTCCAGGCCCACCTCGGCGCTCACGATTTCATGCTCGGCGAGCGTCCCGGCCGGACCGACTTCGCGCTCTACGGCCAGCTCAAGCCGATGCTGTGGTGGGACCCGACGCCGGTCGCCCTCGGTGTGGTCCGAGCCCCGCGGGCGGTCAACTGGATCGAACGGGTCGACGATCTGTCGTGGTGGCCGATCGGCGACGAGACCGGTTGGCACACCGTGGACACGCTGGCGCCGACGGTGCACGACCTCCTGGCCGAGGCGGGCTCGACCTATGCGCCGTTCATGCTGGCCAACGCCGCGGCCATCGACGCTGGCCACGACGACGTGGTGTGCGAGATCCACGCTCGTGAGTACCGCCAGGCCCCGTTCAAGTACCAGCGCAAGTGCCTGGCGTGGCTGCGCGAGGAGTACGCGGCCCTCGACGATCGAGCCCGATCGACCGTCGACGGTGTGCTCGACGGCAGCGGCTGCGAGGCGCTCGTCGCATGACCAGGAGGACGAAGTCGTCGGTCGGTTCGAGGCGCACTGCGTCTGAGGCGCCGTCACCATCGGTCGACGGCCGGAGCCTTCGTCGCGAGCGCAACCGGCAGGCGGTGGTCGACGCGGTGCTCGACATGTTCGCCGACGAAATGCTCGTCCCGACGATCGAGCTGGCGTCCGAGCGGTCGGGCCTGTCGTTGCGTTCGGTGTACCGGTACTTCCCGGATCCCGAGGCGCTCCTCCAGGCAGCAATCGAGGAGACCTGGCGGCGCGGCGTGGCGGTCGGTCACCTGTCCCGCATCGGCGAGGGCGCGTTCGGGGGTCGGCTCGACGAGTTCACCGCGATGCGTGTGCGGATGTTCGACGACGTCGGCTCGTCGTTTCGAGCGGCCCAACACCACGCGCCTCGCTACCTCAGGATTCGCGACGACCTCGCCCGGACTCGCCGAGTCCTCACCGAGCAGTTCGAGCGGCAGTTCCAGCCGGAGATCGACGCGCTCACGTCGGCGACGCGCGTCGCTCGGATGCTCCAGGCCGACCTGATGAGCCAGTTCGACGTGATCGACCTCCTGCGTCGGGACCGGCACCTCACAGTGGCCGATACGGTCGGAGTGGTGGCCGACGCGATCCGGACCGCCCTGACCTCCTCGACCCGAATTACAGGTCATCGTCGCGCCTCGAGTCGATCAGGCCTCGACAACTAGTGCATGTGATACTGGCAATAGTCTGTGCGGCGCACGGCTAGCGTGTTCGCATGCGCTTCGAGGTGGATCGATCCGACTTCCGCACGACGCGAGTCGTCGATGGCGATGCCGCGCCGCTCGCCGACGGCCAGATCAGGCTTGCGGTCGAGCGGTTCGCGCTGACGTCGAACAACATCAGCTACGCCCTCAGTGGCGACATGCTCGGCTACTGGGACTTCTTCCCGACCGATCCGCCGGCTGACGGGGGAACCAGATGGGGGCAACTCCCGGCGATGGGCTTGGGGACGGTGATCGAGTCGGCGAACGATGCCATCGACACCGGCGGGCGGTACTTCGGCTTCTACCCCATGGCGGATGAGGTGGTGATCACGGCCGAGCATCGGCGCGACGGCTTCCGAGACGTGGGCGAGCATCGATCGGATCACGCCCCGGCCTATGTGCAGTTCGCCGACGTGGAACGCGACCCGATGTTCCGCGACGACCGCGCCGATGAGTACCTGCTGCTGCGCGGCCTCTTCATGACGTCGTTCCTCGTGGACGACTTCCTGGAGGACAACGGTGACTTCGGTGCCACACAGGTGCTGGTCACCAGCGCATCGTCCAAGACGTCGATCGCGCTCGCGCACTGCCTCGCGCAACGAGGGATGACATCGGTGGGCATCACGTCGGCCGGCAACGTCGGGTTCGTCGAGAGCCTGGGTCTCTACGGCTCGGTCATCACCTATGACGACGTCACGGACCTCGATGGCGACCTCGGGTCGACCGTGGTCGACATGGCCGGCAACGGCGACGTGCTGCGGGCGATCCACGAGACGTTCGGCGATCGCCTCGGTCATTCGTGTCAGGTCGGCGCGACCCACTGGGAGGAGCCCCGCGACGATGGACCGATGCCCGGCCCGAAGCCGGCGTTCTTCTTCGCCCCCAGCCAGATGGTGAAGCGCAACGCCGACTGGGGTCCGGGCGAACTCGACACGCGTATGGGCGCGGCGTTCGCCGCGTTCGTCGACACCGCTCCGGAGTGGCTGACGGTCGAGCGGTCGAGTGGTCCCGAGGCGATCAGCGACGTCTATGGCGCGCTGGTCGAGGGCGATGCTCCGCCGGACCGTGGATACATCCTGTCGATGTGATGCCGTCGAGGTCTCAGACCGGGAATCGTCGGCGGATCCAGTCGGCGAACAGGGGATCGACCACGAGCAGCTTGCCGTTGGTGCGTATGAGGTAGCCCAGGTTGGTCAGGCTCTCGATGGCACCGGTGGCGGTGCCGGCCGGGAGTTCGAGGACGTCGGCTGCTGTTCCGTAGGGGCTCCCGCCACTGACGATGGCGCGGAGCGTCTTCTGTTGGCCCGTCGGCAAGAGGGCGTAGAGACGTTCGGTACCCGAGTCGACGCTGGCCCGGACCGCAGACAATGCCTGCTGCCACGTCTCGAGGTCGGCCGTGGCCCCTTCGTCGGTCGCGCGCCAGACGGCGTCGGCCATCTGCATCATCCGTTGGGGATGGCCTCGGACGAACTTGATGATCTGTTCGACGGTGGCGCCGGGGTCGCGCCCGGTCCGGCCGAATCCGGCGTCGACGATGTCGGTGATCTCGTTGTCGGTCAGCGGGCCGATCTCGATGAGGTCGGCTTGTGCGAAGAACGGCTGCGCCTGATCCGAGAAGAGCATGCGCATGGTCGACGGCTCGGACCCGGCGAACACGATGCCGAGGTCGCGGTAGTGGTGTTGGAGTTCGGTACGCAGGAGGCCGGCGGCTCGATCGACGTTGGCGATGCCCGAGAACTCGTCGAACACGACGATGAGGTCGTGATGACCGGCGACCTCGACCAACTTGCGCAGCAGCGCCCGCACCGCGAGCACCGGGTCGGGACGCTCGCGAGCCGAGCGGGAGAGCTCCACGCCGAGCGATCCGATCCGGAACGAGAGGTCCGACGTGATCGAGTCGAGCATCCGTCGGACCCGTCCGGTGAGCCCGGCGATGGCGTGGTCGATGGCGCCGGCGAGGTCGGCCATCGAGTTGAGTTCGTACAGGTCGATCCACACCGTCTCCGGCCCCACCTCGGCCAGGTCGGCGGTCACCCGGCGCAGCAGACTGGTCTTGCCGTAGCGACGAGGTCCGAGCAGCGCGGTGACCTGCCGGTTGGTCATGCGCGCAGCCAGATCGCGGCGCAGAGTGTCGCGGCCGGTGACCTCGCCGGCTTCGAGCGGGCCCTGGAACGGGAACGGGCTGACTTCCATGATCGGATACTCTAGTCAACAGAGGGAGACAGGTTCTATCCAATAGAACTCGCGGCTCGCCGGCTCGACCGTCACGAGCTCTCGAAGAGTGCGGCGTGCTGGTCGCGCAGGATGTTCTTCTGGACCTTGCCCATGGTGTTGCGAGGGAGTTCGTCGGCGAACACGACCCGCTTGGGCCGCTTGAACCCGGCCAGCCGATGCGTCAGGGCATCGAGGACCGCGCCTTCGTCGACATCGGCACCGGGCGTGCTGACGACGACCGCCACGACCCCTTCGCCGAAGTCCGGATGGACCACGCCGATGACTGCCGACTCTGAGACGCCGACGATTCGATCGATCTCGGTCTCGATCTCCTTCGGATACACGTTGAACCCGCCCGAGATGATGAGGTCCTTGCCGCGGCCGACGATCTGGAAGTAGCCGTCGTCGTCGACCCTGCCGAGGTCGCCGGTCACGAAGAAGCCGTCGCGGCGGAACTCGTCGGCGGTCTTGTCCGGCATGCGCCAGTAGCCGCCGAACACGTTCGGTCCCTTCACTTCGATGACGCCGACGGCGCCTCGCTCGACCTCGGTGCCGCTGTCCGGATCGCACACCCGGGCGTCGACGCCGGGCAGCGGGAATCCCACGGTGCCGGCTCGGCGGTCGCCGGCGAACGGGTTCGAGCAGATCATGCTGGTCTCGGTCATGCCGTAGCGCTCGAGGATTCGCTGGCCGGTTCGCGCCTCGAATTCGGCATGGGTCGCCGCGAGCAGGGGAGCGCTGCCGGAGACGAAGAGGCGCATGTGGCCTGCCAGTTCGTCGGTGAAGTCCGGGTCGGCGAGGAGACGTGTGTAGAACGTCGGGACGCCCATGAGCGCAGTGGCCCGCGGGAGCAGTCGCACGATCTCTCCAGCGTCGAACGCGGGGAGGAAGATCATCGACCCACCAGCGACGAGGGTCACGTTGACGGCGACGAACAGACCGTGGGTGTGGAAGATCGGGAGCGCGTGCAGGAGCACGTCGTCCTCGGTGAACCGCCAGCCCTCGGCGAGCGACTCGGCGTTGCTCAGCAGGTTCTCGTGGCTGAGCATGGCCCCCTTCGACCGCCCGGTCGTGCCCGAGGTGTAGAGGATGCCGGCGAGGTCATCGGCGGCTCGTGGCACCGTCGGCAGCTCGACGGCCGACCGGGCCTGGTCGGTGAGGCTTCCCGAACCGTCGGCCTCGAGCGTGAGCAGTGTGGCTCCACGGGTCTCGGTGATCGTGGCGAGGGCCCCGGCCCGTGAACGGTCGCCGACGAGGATCACCGGCTCGGCGTCTCCGACGAAGTAGTCGACCTCGGCCGGCGTGTATCCGGTGTTGAGGGGGACGAGCGCCACCCCCGCGCGGACGCACGCGAAGTACAGGGCCAGCGCTTCGGGTGACTTCTGCACCTGGACCGCGACGCGGTCACCCGCTCTCGCTCCGTGATCGGCCAACACCGTGGCCATCCGTCCGGACAGCGAGATCATGTCGCAGTAGGTCCGCTCGGTGCCGTCCGCCAGGCGCAACAACGGGCGATCGTCGTCGACCCGGACAGCCAGGAGCGCGTCGAAGAGGTGATTCGTCATGCGTCGGTAGTTGACCACCATCGACCACCTGGTCACCTGGTCACCTGGGTGCCGGGCATGGTCGCGTCGCTCGAGTTCACGACTGGTGTCTCGGTGACCGCAGATCCGGCGGGCGCGTGGTCGCAGCTCGACGCCCAGATCCAAGCGGCGCTGGAAGCCGAGGTCGTCCGCATGCTCGCCATCTGTGGCCGTACGCGCTGACCGCGGGGTCTGGTTCACTGGCAGTTCGATGTACTCCGTCTACGGACTCACCCGTTCCTATTTCACTCGGAAGATGACCGGGTACCTCGACTACACGGAGCGGCCGTGGCGGCTGACGCCTGGTCCACCGGATCCGTCGGCCAATCCGGTGGCTGCGGCCGCCGGCTGGAATGGCGGCATCCCCGTCGTGACGACGCCGGACGGGATCCCGATGTGGGACTCGACCTCGATGATCGAGCATCTCGATGCTGCGCCCGACACGCCCGAACGGCGCTCGGTCCTGCCCTCGGACCCGACGCTGGCCTTCCTCGCGTACCTGTTGGACGACTACTCCGATGAGTGGTTTTACCGACCGGCGGTCGGGAGCCGGTGGAGCTATCCGGACAACACCGTGACCAGTGGTTGGCAGATCGCCGAGGAGTTCGCATCGGTGCTGCCGATGCCAGCCGGCGCCGTCCGCGAGATGGTCGTCGCAACCATGACGAACAGCCTGCCCGCGCTCGGGGTCACTGCGGAGAACATCGACGCCTGGATGCAGGACGTGGTCGTCCCGTGGTTCCGCGTCCTCGACGCGCACCTCGACGACGGCGGCTACCTCCTCGGCGACCGACCGAGCATCGCCGACTTCGCCGTCTTCGGTGCCAACGCTGCGCACTTCGTCGGTGATCCGTACTGCCGCCAGCTCGCCGACGAACACGGTCCGGCTGTGGTCGCGCACACGAACCGGCTGTTCGTGCCCCACGATCACGAGTTCGGTCCGTGGCTCGATCCGTCGGAGTTGCCCGAGACGCTGGTCGCCGTGCTCGCAGACGCGGGTCGTCACTACCTGCCATGGGTGGCGGAGGCGACGGTCGAGGGGTCGTCGACGGTGACGTTCGCGGACGGCGTGACGGCCGACATCGCGACCTCGTCGTTCCTCGAACGAGCGCGTGGCGTGCTGCTGGGGCGCTACGTCGAGGCCCGGTCGCCCGAGCTCGATGCAATCCTCGAGGACGCAGGCGTGCTCCGCCATTTCGCGGATCATGTCGCCCAGGCGACCGCAGTACCGGATCTCACCGGCGGCTCCCAGCCGACGGACAACCGGCCGTACGCCGTCACCTGACCGTCGCGCGCCGCCGCGACCACCGAGAGTGCCCGACCGGGCGCGGACGTGGCGCCCGGCCG
>JBBKVY010000070.1:0-5502 GCA_037968675.1 Acidimicrobiales bacterium
TCAATCCTCCGGGCAAGGTGCAGCGGGAGTTTCTCGCGCTCGGGGACGGCACCGAGGACTCGATCAGAGCGGTCGGCTGGGAGTACTGGCGCGAGGTGACGCGACAGATCCAGAAATCCCGGGCGGATGTGGTGATCCTGTCCGGTGAGTACTTCTTCGACCTCCGGGACGAGGGCGTCATCGAGCTCGGCGGGCTCCTGCACGATCTCGCGGACGAGGTCCAGATCGTCTGCTACGTGCGAGACCCGGCTTCCTACTACGTCGCTCAGCTCCAACAGCAGGTGAAGGCGTCCTACGCGATCCGGACCCCAGGACAGTTCACCATGCGTGCCGAGGTGTGCCTGTCCCGCTATCTCGACGCCTTCAGCGACTGCGTGACCGTGCGGTCGGCACACCGCTCCTCGCTGGTCGCCGGCGACATCGTGAGCGACTTCGTCCGCACCTACATCCCCCGAGCATCCGGCAACGGAGCGCTCGAACACGCACCGGAGCTCAACACCTCGATGTCCGCCGAAGCCATGTGCATCGTGCAATCGCTGCGCCGGCACGGATGGCCGGACCGGAACGGACAGTTCATGAAAGGCAGCAACCACGTGATCCGGTTGCTGAATGACATGAGCGCTCGATCTCCGCAGACCGATCCGAGTCTCCGACCCGACATCCACGCCCGATTCCTCGACAAGCACCGCGAGGACCTCCGCTTCCTCCGCCGGCAGTTCGATCTCGCGCTCACCCCCTCCGACGAGGACTCGGTCGAGGCCATCGGCACGCCGCCGGGCTGGACCTCTGGCGACCTGCGGGAGATCTTGGACGTCGAGCGTCACGACGTCGACCGAGTCTTGTTCGAATTGATGGAGCAGCTGGCGACGAGCGCTGCGTCGTGATGGCGCTCGCGCAGCTGGCGCCTCAGACGCGCAACGCGAACTCTCGTTCGTGGCGGAGGAACAGCTGGCAGCCAACGAAGAGGAAGCCGATGGCCCAGGCCAGGACCTGGAGCATCAGCGAGACGTCGGGCACGCCGCCGTCGAGGATTTCCTGGTAGGAGGCGAACAGCGCGAACAGGGGCTGCCACGACAGCACGGCACGAATGCCGGGGGGGATGACGTCGAGTGGATAGATCACCGGGGTGGTGAAGAACAGGATTCGGCCGACGTATTGGATCGCGTTGCCGGCATCGGGAAAGAACACCACCGCCGTCGACACCGTCAGGGCGATTCCCGCCATCAACACCAACTGCAGCACGAACAGCACAGGGAGGAGGAGGAGACCCCGCCCGATCGGCGCTCCGAGCAGGAGGTGGAACATGGCGTACACGCCGACGGTCGGGAGGAACTTCAAGACTCCCTTGCACAGCGTGGTGAGGGGGAGCATCGCCCTCGGGAACGACGAGTTGAGCAGCAGCCCCTTTCCTCCCTTGATGGACTGGCCGGCCTCGTTGAGCGCGATGAGCGCGAGCTGGAACAGGAAGATCCCGCCGATCAGGACATGGAGGAAGTCGACCGGTCTCGCCCCCTCTCGGATGATCGTGAACAACAGGTAGTAGATACCGGCCTGGAACAACGGATCCAGGATGCCCCAGACGCTGCCGAACACCGTGCTCGACCGCCGGCCCCGGAGGTCGGCCTTCGCCATCTCGACCATGAACTGCCGACGATCCCACAGCGATCGGGCATAGGGCCGCAACGCCGGCATGGCGGAGGTCTTGGGCTCGAACACCTGTACCTCCCCGCTCCAGTCGCCGTCGTCACCGGCGAGGCGGGCGGGCGACGTGGGAGGTGCGGTCTCCACTTGCTTCGAGCGCTCGGCAACGCGACGGCGTCTTCTGCGCTCCGCCCGCCGCTTGCGACGCTTGCGTTCGGCTGGGAGGGTCGGCGCCGCGCCGAGGACCGATGGCGCCTCGTCGAGCTCCGTGTCCGGTGCACGACCGAGGCCGTTCCCGTTCGGCGTGCGATCGTCAGCCATCGTCGTATTCCGTCGACATCGATTCCAGGCGGCTGTACCGCAGATACTGTGCGACCACGTCCTCGGGGTCGCCGTGCGCCGCAACCTGGCCCTGGTGCAACCAGATGGCCTCCGTGGCCATGGTCCGGACCGAGCTGAGTCCGTGGGTGACCAACACGATCGTGCGGCCCTCCCCGCAGAGATCGGCCATCTTCTGACTGATGTGGGCCTGGAAGGCAGCGTCGCCTCCGGTCAGTGCTTCATCGATCAACAGGATCTCTGGGTCGAGATGGGCGGCGACGGCCACGCCCAAGCGCATCCGCATGCCCATCGAGTACGCCCGGATCGGGTAGTCGATGAACTCGTCGAGCTGGGCGAACTCGGTGATCTCCTCGGTGATGGCGGCAAGCCGGTCCTCGGAGAACCCGGCTGCCAGACCGCCGAGTTTGATGTTCTCTCGGCCGGTGAGGTTCTGCTTCATGCCCAGTCCCGGTTCGAGCAGGTTGAGCCGACCACGAACCACGATTCGGCCCTCGTCTGGTGCGAGGACGCCGCAGATCGAACGCAGCAGTGTCGATTTTCCTGCGCCGTTCCGGCCGACGACCCCGAGCACCGACCCGCGGGGCACGGTGAAGGACACGTCCCGGAGCGCCGGCACGATGCGTTCCGTCTCACGACGACGAGACAAAAGCCGACGAAGGTCGGTCAGGAGATCCGGAGCGTCGAGGCGTATCCGGTACGAAGCCGAGAGGTTCTCGACGTCGATCGCCGCAGGTGGCGTCGCCGAGGGTGGGCTCGCGTCGGTCGAGGCCAGCGCAGTCACCGCGAGTGCACCGTCGGAACAGGTGTGGAGCGCGTTGCCTTCATCAGGCGTCCCCGGCGAACGGCTGTGGGGCGTCAGCGAGCTCGGCGCGTTCTGCGGCCTGGACGAGCACGGCGATCTCGTCGCTCATCGACAAGACCCGTTTCTCCGTCGTGCGCCCGTTGGGAAGCGTCTCGCTGACGCTTCGGGACCCGATGAGCGTTGGACGGGAGGCGTCTCGGGCATCGTCGTTGAGCTCGCGCATGATGCCCGTCACCTCGCGCTTGCTGAGCTGGATCATGCTGGCGACTGCAGCGTCCTCCAGGTCGTCTCCTGCGATCGAGGATCTGGCCACGTACGCGAGCAGCGATCGACTCGGTTCGTCGACCTCGTGGAAGAGGGCCGATATCGATGCCGCGTCCCAGGGATCGATGGAGGCCTGTGCGATCGCACGCAGGATGAACTGCATGACCTCTTCCACATGCTCCTCGGGAACCGGAACCATCACGTACGGCATCAGATCAACTCCTCTCGATTTCCTCAGCGTAGAGGGTCGAACGTATCGCGCTCTGCGTGCGGGGCGAACTCACCTGTCCGTACCCCGTCGATGCCCTTCCAGGAGGTCGTGGCGCTCGACGGCATCGATCAGTTCGCGCGCCCGGTGATCGAATGTGTGCTCGTCGAGCACTGCGGCTCGCCCGACCTCGACGCGCAATCGGGCGGCAGTCGGATCGGCCAGCGCCTCGGCCACGAGGCTGCCGAGCTCCTCGGCCGACCGGTATTGCCGCACGGCATCACCGAACAACGCCTCGATCTCCGGCATGGCATCGGACACGACAGGCGTTCCACATGCGACCACGTCGAACAGGCGATTCGACACGAATCCCCAGGCCTGCATGGTGCGCCAGTGGTCGTTCAGGACCACGCCGGCAGACGAGTAGACGATCGGCAGCTGATGGTTGGGGACGTGGTCGGCAGCGATGAGTCGGGAGTCGACGAGTTCATTCCAGCCGTCGCCGTAGATGGCCGGACGGATCCCGGCGGCGAGGGCATCAGCCACGCACGGCCGCAGCACATCCCTGGTCTTGGCGACGACGGTGACGGGATGTGCGTGCTTCGGGTCCGTCGGGCGAGGACGGAACCGACGATGATCGGTGGCCTGGAGGAGCGTCTCGACGGGCGTCGCCGTTCGGGAGCGCAGATGGTCTGCGAAGCGGGCGGAGGCCACGAGCACGAGGTCTGCTTCATCCAGCTCGACATCCTGGACGGACTCCGGATGACTGATGATCCAGAGGACGTGCCCTTGACCGGCGCTACGACGCACCGCGGCCAGTCCCCGCACCACGACATGGACATCGCACACGCGTCCTGCGGGACCGTCTCTGTCGAGCGTCTGCAGCCTCGTTGCGTGGCCGGCACGCTGGAGCGACGCCGACATGGCTTCTGCCAGGTGCCAGTCACCCCACCGTGCCGCCACCTTCGTTGACGGCGCCGCCACCGTGAACACGAACCGTGCCGGCCCATGAGCACCCTCCGTCGCCCGCCGGAGAAGCGGTCCGGCGCGGTCGAGTGCTCTGTGCCATGCGTCGCCATCCGGGTCACACGGCTCTTGAAGCGACCGCCACGTCGGCGCAGCGCGATGATCGACGACCGGAACGCACGGCACGGCGACGACCCGCCCGCCATCGCCCAGACGCATCCGGGTGCAGAGCTCGACCACGGCCGAGTCCACGTCGACTTCGTCGCCCGCAGGAAAACCGCCGGCGCGCACCACGGCAGCCCGGTCGAACAACGTGCAGGCCGCCGAACCGGAGTCGACCTCGAACGCCGTCAACTCGGGGTCCGGAGTACTCCCTGCCCCCACCGGTCGCACCGCCGGGACGTGGTCGGCGTCGACCCGGATGTCGTATCCCATCGAACGCACCCGCCCGTCGTGCGGCGTCGCTTCGGTGCGGGGCCGAACGGGATGCACCAGCATGGGTGTCACGGCGACCACCCCGACATGGATCTCGTTCACGAGTCGCCTGAGCCAACGCCGGTCCATCGGCTCGCTGGTGTCCAACGCAATGCCGACGATCTCGTCATCCGAGTCCTCGAACGCCCGTCTAACTTCGGCACTCGCGCGATGGTCTCTCGGGATGGCGATCACCTCGGTGCCGGCTCCGGCCGCAGCCTCGATGCAACGCGGAACGCCATCGCCCACGACGACGACGAGGGTCGATCGCATGGGGCCACCCGGCGACCTCTGCCGATCGACCCCACGTCTCAGCGAATCGAGCTGCACGCCGGGACGACGACCGACCGAGGCAGCGCTCAGGCTCAGGCGATCGGCCTGCGCGCGGGCGGCGTGAGCGACAGCACGGGCGATCGGACCGATCGGGGCCAACGCCCGTTCCACTCGCAGTCCGGCGCGCACGAAGTTGCGGTGACGTAGCGCGGTGTACTCGCTGGACCGTTGATCGGCGATCCGCCGCCAGTGCGCCGACGCCGCCCGCTCGGCCTCGAGCTCGGCTCGGACATCGGGCCGGTGCGACCCGGCGGGAGTCGAGCCCGACATGTCGGGAGTATGCCACCCTTTCACCGGTCCGGGCACTGCTACGGTGCGCCAGGTTCCTTGGACCGACTCGGGGAGTCCGCACCATGTTCCCCCTGTGGGACGTCGCCATCGCTCCGGTTCTGGACGGGGCAAATGCCAAGCGAGTGGTCGAGATCGGGGCGCTGCGCGGCGAGACGACCGTCCGCATGCTCGAGCACCTCGG
>JBBKVY010000071.1:0-10996 GCA_037968675.1 Acidimicrobiales bacterium
CGCGACGAGGCGCAGTTCCGCGCGCATCAGGCGCTGACCGATGACGTCACCGGCCTGCCGAACCAGCGTGCGTTGGTGGAGCAGCTCGAGGGACAGCTCTCGGCGCACGGCCACGTGGCGATGGTGACGGTGCGGGTGAACTCGCTCCGCGAGGTGAACGAGACGCTCGGTCGGACCATGGGCGACGAGATGCTGCGCCAGGTCGCCTCCCGGCTTCGACCGGTTGGCCGCCGTTCCTGGTGTGCGCGGTCGGCGACGGACGAGTTCACGCTCATCATCCCGGGCGGGCAAGCGGAGGCCAACGAGTTCTCGGACCGCATCGTCGAGGCCTTCGACCTGCCGGTCCTGTGTGATGACGTCGCTCTCGCGGTCATCGTGGGCATCGGCGTCGCGCTCGCCCCGGACCACGGCAACGACAGCGAGATGCTCCTGCGTCGAGCCAGTCTGGCGGCGAGCCGAACCGCGCTCGACGGGACCACGGTCACCACGTGGGCGTCGGATCGCGACCCATACGACCCACAGCGCCTGACGATCGCCGCCGACCTTCGCGACGCCATTCCCGGCGGCGAGCTCGACGTCCACTTCCAACCCCAGCTCGACATCGTCAACGGGCTGATCACCGGGGCCGAGGCCCTGGTCCGATGGGATCACCCGCGCCTCGGTCAACTGCGCCCGGATCAGTTCATTCCGGCGGCCGAGAACACCGGCGCCATCGACGCGCTCACGCTCCACGTGTTGACCCTCGCCGCCGTCACCGGAGCGAGGTGGCGCACGCTCGGATGGGATCTCGACATCGCCGTCAACCTGTCGGCCCGCAACCTGACCAACGCCAGCTTCGCGGCCGACGTCGCCGTCATCCTCGATCGCACCGGATTGCCTGCTGGCTCGCTGACGATGGAACTCACCGAGTCGAGCGTGATGACCGAAGCGGAGCGTGCGCTGACGACGCTGCGCGAGCTCGACGAGTTGGGCATCGCCATCTCGATCGACGACTTCGGAACCGGCTATTCGTCGCTGGCCCACCTCCGTCGCCTCCCGGTCGGGGAGATCAAGATCGACAAGTCGTTCGTGTTCGACCTGACCACATCCGAGTCCGACGAGGCCATCGTGCGTTCGATGATCGATCTCGGCCACAACCTCGGGCTCACCGTCGTGGTCGAGGGCGTCGAGACCGTCGAGGTCCGCGATCGCCTTCACGAACTCGGCAGCGATCGACTCCAGGGCTACCTCCTGAGTCGTCCGCTGCCCGTCGAGGCGTTCGAGCACTGGATCTCGCAACGACCGATCCGCAAGATCGCCGGTACGCCGCTGGACCGCGTCGTGCAACTCCAGCAGCGACGCTGATCAGACCAGGGGCCAGGGGTAACGGCGGCCCGACGGGTCGACGGGGAACGTCGTCAGCAGCGACACGTCGCTGATCCGCGACCGGAGTGCGTCGGCCTCGACCGGGCGGAGCAGGCTCTCGAGATGCTCCGGAAGTCCCGCGTCCCGCAGTCGGCCAACCGCGTCGAGCAGGCAGTCGGGCACGGGGTCGCCACCGAAGTCCCAGATGACGGTGCGCAGCTTGAAGTCCTCGTGGAAGCACAGTCCGTGGTCGATCCCGAACAGTTCGTCACCGAGTGACACCAGACAATGTCCGCTCTTCCTGTCGGTGTTGTTCGCCAGCAGGTCGAGCAGGCACATCGCCTGCATCCGTTCGAGATGTCGCGCGGCCTCGAAGAGGGTGAAGTAGTGCTCCTCGAAGTCTGCGTCCACGAATCGCTGTACCGACCCCTGCCCGAGTGGACCGTCGCGCAGCACCGTGTGGGGGACCAGGCTCCATCCGAGTGCCTCCGACAGTTCGTAGGCGGCGACCTCGCGACGATCGAGGCCGGCCGGGAAGTCCCACAGCGGCCGTTCCATCTGACGTGGCTTGTAGATGGCGCGGGTCCACCGGTCGTCGAGGGTGACCTGGACCAGGTAGGTCCCGTTCGACGACCACGGCATGCGGCCCTCGATCTCGATGTCGCCATCGGTGAGCACCTCGAGCACGGGATCGACCATCGACGCGCCGACGACTCGGTGTCAGTTGGCTCGTGGGCAGGCGTGACCGGTCGGATCCATCGGCGCGCCGCACAGGCGACACGGAGGACGCCCGCCGGCCATGAGGCCCTCTGCGCGGTCGATGAGCGCTCGGACCTGTGAGCGGGTGGCGGCAACTCGCATGGTTGCGCCGGTGGTGTCCTCGTCGTCCTCGTCGTCCTCGTCGGGCATGAGCTCGTCGGCGACGATCACGATGCGGTCGCGGTCGTTGTCGTACGCGACGCCGATCGTTCCGACTGTCCAGTCCGGGATGACCGGGTCGATCAGCGCGGGAGCTTTCGGGACGTCGGCAGGCGCGGGGAGGTCGTGGAGGAGTCCTCCGAGGTACTCGGCCAGTGCCATGACCTGTTGCTTCTCCAGCTTCACCGATGTCGTGTCGGTGCCCTCGCGTGCCTGGAGGTAGAAGGTCCGATGGCCGGGGTCGCCGACGGCGCCGGTCGTGAACGCGTCGGGTTCGTCGTAGGTGGTCATGACGCGACGAGGGAGACGAGGTCGCCGGTGTGGTTCACGGCGAGGACGGTCGGGCCCGAGGTGCCGTAGAGCACCGCCGACACGGAGCACTGGCCGATCACGATACGTTGGAACAGGTCGAGTGGCGTGCCGAGGGCCTGTGCGACCGCTGCCTTGATGGTGTCCGCGTGGGACACGGCGACGATCGTCTCGCCAGGGTGCTCGCCAACGAGGGCATTGACGGTGTCGACCATCCGGGTCTGCATCTCGGAGAATGACTCGCCCTTGGGGAACCGGAAGCCGGCTGGATGCCGCTGGACGGTCTTCCACTCGGGCAACTTGTTGAGCTTCTTCAACTCCTGGCCGGTCCACTCGCCGAAGTCGCACTCGATGAGACCGGGGCGAGTCCGGGTGCGAAGGCCCAGGACCTTCGAGATCGGCTTCGCCGTCTCCTGGGTTCGCTCCATCGGCGACGCGTAGACGGCGGCGATGCCGGCGCGCTTCTGATCGCGACCGTCCGTCTTCGTGCTGCGCGACTGGTGCAACTCGGCGATCCGTCCAGCCACCGCCTCCGCCTGCGCGATGCCGGCATCGGCGAGATGCAATCCGGGGGCTCGTCCGGGCAGCACCGATCCGGTGGTCGGGGTCTTCCCGTGCCGGACGAGGAGGACGAGTGTGGGAGATGGTCCCGAGTCCCCGGACGATGCCCGCTTCGAGCGGGTCGTGCGCTTGGCAGCCATGCGATTTGCCACGCTATCGGCCATGGATTCGATCGAGACGCTCGCACACGACGTCTCGCACTGCCGCGCCTGTCCCCGGCTGGTGGCGTGGCGGGAACAGATCGGGGAGGAGAAGCGGGCGGCCTTCCGCGACCAGGACTACTGGGCGAGAGGCGTTCCCGGCTTCGGTGATCCGACAGCGCGAGTGGTGGTGGTCGGACTCGCCCCGGCAGCACACGGCGCCAACCGGACCGGGCGGATGTTCACCGGCGATCGCAGTGGCGACTTCTTGTATGCGGCGCTGCACCGCACCGGCTTCGCCAACCAGCCGGAGTCGCTCGGACTCGACGACGGGCTCGAGCTCACCGATGTGTGGATCACGTCGCCCGTCAAGTGCGCCCCACCGGCCAACAAGCCCACGCCGAGCGAGCGCGACGAGTGCGCGTCGTTCCTCGACCGCGAGCTGACGTTGCTCGATCGCGCTCGCGTGTTCGTGCCGCTCGGCCAGTTCGGCTACCAGGCGACCTGTCGATTCCTCGGCGTGAAACCCCGTCCGAAGTTCGGCCACGGCGTCGAGGTCGATGCGGGGGACGGTCGCTCGATCGTCGCCAGCTTCCATGTGAGTCAGCAGAACACGTTCACCGGGCGGCTCACGGAGCCGATGTTCGACGCCGTCCTCGAGCGAGCCCGGTCGTTGGCGCAGAACTGATGCTCTTCGACGCCGGAGTCGGAGTTCCTGTCACCCCCCTCGTGCGACGATCGTCGCATGGAACCGAGCAACGACGACACGGTGGAGGTGCGGCCGGCAGTGGCCGATGCGCTCGCGTTGCTTGGCTCGGCCGTCGGCGCCCTGACCGCTGCCGATCTCGAGGTCCTGACCGCTCGTGCGCAACTCGACGCCGTCGAAGCGCTGGAGGCAGTCCGGCGACGTCTCGACCATGCGACCGACCGGCTCGACCAATCCGGGGCCTTCGGTGTGGACGGCCATCGGTCGGCGAAGGCGGCGATCAAGGCACGGTGCCGAGTGACCGGTCCGGAAGCGCACGGCCGGATCCGCACGGCGCGAGTGCTCCGCCGGATGCCGGCGGTCGATGTCGCCGACGCGAGGGGCGACATCCCGACGGAGTCGGTCCGAGCGATCGCCCGTACGCTCTCGAATCCTCGTGTCGCGGCGTTCGCGTCGCTCGTCGACGAGGTCTTCGCCGAGCAAGCCGTCGCGCAGACGCCGGAAGCGTTCCGAGCGTGGCTGCGCGACTGGGAGCGTGTCGCCGATGTCGACGGAGCCGAACGGACGGCAGAGGCGAACCACGAGCGTCGCACTGCCACGCTGCTCGAGAACTCGATCGACTCGTCGTGGTCACTGCGGGCCGGCACCGGCGCGCTGCAGGGTGCGGCGATGGCCGAGATCTTCGCTCGATTCGAGGACGCCGAGTTCGAGAAGGACTGGCGTGCGGCGAGGGACATCCACGGGGACGACACCCGCGTGGAGCACCTGGTTCGAAGTCCTGCGCAACGTCGGGCTGATGCGCTCTTCGCGATCTTCCGTCGCGCCGCGGCCATGCCCGAGGGCGCACGAGAGCCCCAGCCGCTCGTCAACATCGTCGCGGACGCCGACACCTTCCGCGAGTCGCTCATGCGAGCGGCTGGGGTCCCGTCCGTTGCTGCGGATCCGACCGACATCGAGTCCCGCCGTTGCCAGACCGTCGGTGGGACGAGGCTGACGCCGGCGGAGGTCCTCGCTGCTGCGCTCCACGGTCACGTCCGACGGGTGATCGTCGACGGTGCCTCGACGGTGATCGACCTCGGACGCCGCCGACGCCTGTTCACGGGCTGTTCCCGTGACGCTGCGCTGCTCCAGTCCGTACTCCGCAACCGGGACCGCCTCCGGTGCGACTGGGAGGGCTGCGACGCGCCGAGCCACCGGATCCAGGTCGACCACGAGATCGAGTGGAACGACTGTGGACGCACCGACATCGCCAACGCTCGGACGCTCTGCGGCGGGCACAACCTGGCGAAGCACCACCTGGTCCGATCCGGGCAGGACCCAGGACAGCTGTGGCACGTCCGACGGCCGGAGTAGTCGCGAGTTGGCGAGTCGGCCTCGCCGCCGATAGCAACAGGCGGTGACCTCGACCGCCGGCGCGCGCCAGCCCGCCATCACCGACGACGTGCGGCGCAACACCGCAGGAACGCTTGCGGTCTCGGGGGCGATGGTCGCGTTCGGCGTCAACAACGTCATCGTGCGGACGACCAACTTCTCCGGCGTCGTCACTGCGTCATACCGCCTGTTCCTCGGGATCGCGCTCCTGGTCGGCTTCCTCTGGGCGACGGGACGCCGGCCGACGCTCGAGGCGATCCGCGTCGCCGTGCCGGCAGGGATCGCCTACGGCGGATCGATCCTCTTCTTCTTCAGCGCGTTCAAGGAGACGTCGATCGCCAACGCCACGCTCATCGCCGCACTGCAATCGGGGCTGAGCCTCACGCTGGTCGGGCGGTTCTTCGGCGAGAAGGTCCGGCTGGCGGAACTGCTGCTGACCCTGGTCGCCACCGGAGGGGTCGTCTTGGTCATCGTCGGTGGCGAGGCCGGCGGCGCAGGCGACATCCACGGTGACCTGTTGGCGGTCGGCGGCATGTTGTCCAACACCGCCTACTTCGTGTTGGGCAAGAAGACCCGTGAGCGCTCGGATGTTCCCGCCGGCTCGTTCCAGGTCGGGCTCCTCACCGTTGCCGCGGTGATGACCGTTCCCGTCGTGGTGCTCGGCGGCGATGTCCCCACTCCCGATGGCGGCGACTGGATCCGTCTCCTCGCACTCGCCGTCGGCGGGACGCTCGGCCACCTCGGCGTGAACTGGGCGCACCGGCATGTCACGCTCACGACCGCTTCGCTGCTGACCCTCGCGGTCCCGGTGGTGTCGTCGACGGTGGCGTGGTTCGTGCTCGACGAGTTCCTGTCAGCCGTGCAGTGGGTCGGCGCGGGCATCACGCTCGCGTCGTTGGCTGCCGTCGTTCTCCGGGCCGTGCGACCCGCCGACGTCGAGCCGGCCGGCTAGGGCTTCACCCTCGGGAAGTCGACTGCGAAGTCGGGCCAGCGCTGACGCGACTTGGCGGCCAACTTGTGCATGAGTTCGATGGCCCCAGGATCGTCGTCGCCCGGGCGGGCCTCGATCACGCCGGCGTCGATCATGCGGGTCATGACTTCACGACCGAGCTCGGTGCGGACGATGGTGAGCGTCCAGTCGTTCTCCTTGCCGATGCCGCCCGTCGAGATGTCGGCGTGCTCGGCCGCGAAGTCTGGACAGTGATTGCAGCCTTCCCGTGTCCACGCGTGGCATTCCTTGAGCGGGATGCCGTGATACTTCCCGTCGTCGGTCCAGAGCTGGAAGACACCCTTGATGTTCATCTTCGTGATGGTCTGCTTCTCGATCCCGTACTTCGTCTCGAAGAGCTCCTCGAAGATGGCGTCGTCGAAGGTCTTGGAGCACAGCAGGCCGATGTTGAACTTGATCGGCTTGCTGATCTTGCCGACCTTGCGGTGCCACATGACCGGAGGCACCGACGACTGGCAGCTCATGCCGACGAGCGCGAGGTTCTTCAGGCCGCGGTCCATCGCCTCGTCGAGCGCGAGGGTGTTGGCCGAGTAGGTGTAGCGGCTGCCGGCGGCAGCCAGGACCTCGTCCTTGTTGGTCGCGACGCCCGGCTTGGCCTTCCAGTCGCCCTTGGCGCCGTCGAGGTAGCTGACGAGCGCGCCGTCGATGTACTCCTCCTCGAGGAGCCACAGCAGGATCGCCGACACCAGGCCACCGTCCTGACCGAGCTCGTGCACCGTCTTGTCGGAGGCCTTGGTGAGCATGATGTCCTTGTAGATGCCCGACAGGTCTTCGGCCTCACGACGACGGGCGAAGAGATGCTCGTCGGCCTCGGGCTCCCAGTTGCGAAATCGTGGACAGGCCCGGGTGCAGGACGTGCAGCCCTTCTGCCCGTGCACACAGTCGTCGGGGCCGAGTTCGTCCTCGAGATGGAACGGCGTGTAGCCGCCCGACTCGTGGTCGTAGCCGATGACGTCGTGCGGACAGGCGATCACGCAGCCGGCACAGCCGGTGCACAGGCCGGTGTCGATGACCTCGTTCTTCAGCTCCAACCACTGGTTGGTCCATCGTGTGTTCTCTCCGGTGACGACATCGGTCAGTGCCATGACCGGATCGTACGTGCTCACCCCGGTCGTCCACGCGTCCCGTCGGGTCGCACCGCTGACGTCGCGTCAGAACATGACGGTCGCGTGACTATGGGGGGCGCATCGGGTCCCGGTAGCGTGATCGGCCGTGTCCGGCCCCAAGCATCTCGCCAAGGCGCAGCGGCGCACCGGCCGACAGATCCTCCTTCTCGTCGTCGGGAGCGCGCTCTGCCTGCTCCTGCTCACGGGTGCGGGCGTGGCCGGCTACCTCAACTACCGGTTCGGTCAGATCACCCGCTTCGATGTGGCGATCGACGTCGCTCCGGCGTCGGGCGAGCCCCGCAACTACCTGCTGGTCGGCTCCGACAGCCGTGCTGGTCTCGACCCGGCAGACCCGGCGAACGCGGTGTTCCTCAACGACGAGTCGGTCAGCGCCGACGGACCCCAGCGCACCGACACCATCATGATCCTGCGGGTCGATCCCGACGACGGGGCCGCGTCTCTGCTGTCGTTTCCCCGCGATCTGTGGGTGCCGATCGCCGGGACCGGCGAGTCGAATCGGATCAACACGGCGTTCACGGCGGGCCGCGAGGTACTGATCGACACGATTCGCCAGAACTTCGACATCCCGATCCACCACTACGTCGAGATCGACTTCGTCGGGTTCATGGGTCTCGTCGAGTCCATCGGGGGCGTGCCCTTCTACTTCGACACCCCTGTCCGGGACACGCATTCGGGTCTCGTGGTCCAGGATTCGGGCTGCGTCACGCTCGACGCCCGTCAGTCCCTGTCGTTCGCCCGGTCGAGGTACCTCGAGTACTACGACTACGAGAGCGAGAGCTTCCAGAGCGATCCGACCGGCGACCTCGGTCGGATCTCCCGCCAGCAGGAGTTCATGCGCCGGGCGATCTCGACCGCGGTCTCGAAGGGGCTGTCCAATCCGGCGACGCTGAACGATCTGGTCAACATCGGCGTCGACTTCGTGGGCCTCGATCCGTCGCTCGACGTCAGCGACATCCTCGGACTCGGCCGACGGTTCGCGTCGTTCGACGCCGACACCCTCCAGACCTACAGCCTCCCTGCGACGCCGTTCCGGACCAGCGGCGGTGCTTCGGTGCTCGATCTCGAGACCACGGCCGCTGAGCCGATCCTCAACATCTTCCGCGGTCTCGACCCGTCGGAGCTGACGCCCGGTCTCATCCCGGTCACGGTGCTCAACGGCACCGGCACCGATGGGCTCGCCGGCGATGTGACGGCGGCACTCGACGCGATCGGCTTCGCCACCGGAGAGCCAGGCGACACGACCGAGGTCGTCGCCGAGTCGACCGTGTCCTACGCGCCCGGCAGTGAGAACGCCGTATCACGTCTCGTCCGGCACCTCACCTCCCCCGCCCGCATCACCGTCGACGAGGAACTGGAGCCCGGCGAGGTCGTGCTCGTCGTGGGCCAGGACTTCACGACCGTCCACGACCAGCCCTCGCCGACGATGCCCGACCTCCCGACGACGACCACCACGACGTCCACGACGGCGGCACCCGGTGACACCAGTTCGTCCACCACCGCCGTCACCACGCCGGAGTCGACCACGTCGACCACTGCACCGGTCGGCTACGTGCCCGACGCCAGTGCCGCCTCGTCCTGCCCCTGATCCGTGGTCGTCGATGGTCTGACGCACGCCCGAGCGCGCTATGCCCGTGAGCGGGACAAGCGCCTGCGCGACGACGGCCTCGACCAGTACCAACAACTACGTGACCACGGGGACTTCGACCAGGATCCGTGGGTGGAGCCGGGGTTCGAGCGCGCATCGGTCACCGAGCAGCTCGACGCGGTGATCGTCGGTGGTGGATTCGGCGGGATGCTCAATGCGGTCGGGCTCCTCCGGCGTGGCGTACGCGACTTCCGGATCGTCGAGAAGGCCGGCGACTTCGGGGGCACCTGGTACTGGAACCGCTATCCGGGATGCATGTGCGATGTCGAGTCGTACATCTACGTGCCGTTCCTGGAGGAGACCGGGTATGTGCCGTCGATGCGGTATGCGCCCGCAACCGAGATCTTCGAGCACTCGCAGCGGATCGGCCGGCACTTCGAGCTGTACGACCATGCGCTGTTCCAGACCGAGGTCCAGGAGGCCACGTGGGACGACGACCAGAACCGCTGGCGGATCACCACGACGCGGGGTGATCGCCTCGATGCCCGGTTCCTCGTGACCGCAGGCGGCGTGCTGCACAAGGCGAAGCTGCCGGCGATCGAGGGGATCGACGACTACGGCGGACGGGCGTTCCATACCGCGCGTTGGGACTACGACGACACCGGAGGCAGCCCGACCGAGCCGATGGATCGTCTCGCCGACACGCGGGTCGGGATCATCGGGACGGGCGCCACGTCGATCCAGTTGGTGCCGCAGCTCGCACGGTCCGCGAAAGAGGTCTTCGTCTTCCAGCGGACGCCCTCTGCGGTCGGGGTGCGGGCCAATGCAGCGACCGACACCGAGTGGTTCGCGGCGCTCGAACCGGGGTGGCAGCGCGAGCGCATGCGCAACTTCACCGACGTGGTGACCGGCGGTCAGCCCGACGTCGACCTCGTCGGCGACGGATGGTCGGCGGTGCTGTGGGACGACACGCAGACCGCACCAGCTTCGCCCGAGGACGTCGCCGCGCTCGAACGCTCCGACTTCGAGACGATGGAGTCCCTGCGAGCCCGGATCGACGACGTCATCGACGACCCGGCCGTCGCCGAACGCCTCAAGCCCTGGTACGGCAAGCACTGCAAGCGGATCTGCTTCCACGACGAGTACCTCCAGGCCTTCAACGAACCCAACGTCCACCTCGTCGACACCGACGGGCGGGGCGTGGACCTGATCGATGCCGATGGCCCGGTCGTCGGCGGCCAGACGTATCCGGTCGACCTGCTGATCTATGCATCAGGATTCGAGGTCACGACCGGCTTGGTGAGTCGGATGGGGTTCGATCCCGTCGGGAAGGACGGTCTCCGGCTGAGTGAGCGGTGGGACGAGGGCGTCCACTCGCTGCACGGGATCCACACCGCGGCGTTCCCCAACCTGCTGGTGTGCCACTTCGTCCAGGCCGGCTTCGGACTGAACTTCACGCACTACCTCAGCGAGGTGACCGACCACATCTCGTGGATCATCGCCACCGCGATCGAGGACGGGATCGTGGCGATCGAGCCGACGGTCGAGGCCGAGGACGAGTGGCTCGAGCTCCTGTGGGCCGCCGGTCGTCGCCTCGGTACGTACGCCGCTGCATGCACGCCGAGCTACGGCAACAACGAGGGAGCGCGCGACAGGCGCGCCGCCCGCAATGTGGTGCACCCCGGCAACCTCATGGACTTCATGGCGCATCTCGAACGCTGGCGCGACGCCGGGGACTTCCCCGGCACCACCATCACGCGTTGGTAGGCGACGCCGACACGTGCCCCCGGCGTGACTCGAACACGCGCACACGGCTCCGGAGCTTATTGCTACATCGACCTATAACCCCAGGTCAGAGCACTTGTCGGACCGTCGAGGATACGCTCCTCCCATGGTCCTCCCAATCGGAGCGGACAATCAGCGGCC
>JBBKVY010000072.1:0-27242 GCA_037968675.1 Acidimicrobiales bacterium
TGGCAATACACCGCGAAGCCTTATCAGGTCGCCGCAAAACTGTTTGCACATCACAAACCTGCTTGGCGGTCCGCGACACCATCTACCGATCGTGCCGACGGTGCCGCGACACCGGCTCAGCGCACCGCGAACTCCCGGGTCCGACGGACCAGCTGACCGGTTGGACTGCGCACCGTGACTTCGGCCCGGTAGAGCCCGGCCCGGAGTCGGCCCGGATCGAGCAACCGCCGGATCAGCTCGCCCCTGCGCTGCGTGAGTCGGTGCAGTTCCTGGTCGATCTGGAGGAGCTCGGCGCTCTCCGGTCGTGCGAGGTCGGCGCCGCACGAGTCGCACGGGAGGCCGGCGAGGTGCTCGTCGCACACCGGACAGACATGGATCGACGGGCTCGGGAAGGTCAGGGTCCTCGGCATGCCCACACCATCCCTCCGATGGCGGGGTCAGTCGACCCGGTGCATCCCCCAACCAGTCCTGGGGGACGCCCCAACTGCCGGAGACACGGGACAGGCCAGAGAGAGCTGGTGGACCTGGACGGTCACGCCTGCGCCCGGACCGTCTCCCATTCCGGATGGCGGCGGGTGGGTTCGAGATCGGGTTCGCCGTCGAGGAGCTTCGGGGCGGCGAAACCGGCGGCCACGGCGCGTCTGATCCACTCGAGGGAGCGGTCGATGTCGTCGGCGCGCGCCCACGAGCAGGCGGTGTCGAAGGCGACCTGGGCGTTGGCGGAGACCGAGAACACGATCTCGCCGACGGAGGCGGCGTGGTCGAACCGCTCGGCATAGTGCAGGTGGGTCTGCACGCTGCCCGCTGCCTGGAGCCCCGCCGAGCCCTGTCCTGCCAGTTGCCGGGCGAGGAGCACGGCGTTCCCGGTGTCGGCGGCGACCGTCGCCGGGACGAGATTGGTCGGGCCGGAAGGATTCGCGAGATACGCCTCGGTCAAGAGTCCCAGACCCTCACCTGCGGCCAGGGCGACGGTGGCACCGACGAAGGGCCCGACCGGTCCGGTCGCTCGCTGCAGGACCCGACGGGCGCCCGGGGCATCGCCCCGACGGAGCAGGTTCCAGGCGAACGACTCGGCTGCTGCGGAGTCGACCCCGCCGGCCATCTGCGAGACCGTGGGCTCGGTCCCACGAGCGGGCGGTGCCACGGGGCGTCCGCCGCGGCGCGTGGCGTAAGGGCCCTTCCGCGGCGCTCGCCGGCGTCGCGAGGTGTCGCCCGTCGGTGCGCCGACGTCGAAGGCCGATGGCCCAGCGGCACCCTGCGATGCACGTCGGTATTCCGAGAAGTTGATGAAGGCGAGGAAGGCGGCGAACAGCGCCGCGTACCGGAGACCCTCGTCAGAGTAGAAGTACGCCCACACGGCGGCGCCACCACCGACGACAATCGACAGGATGCGGGCCCTCTGGATGCCGATCAACTCGGTCATGACGTTGCCGCCGTCGAGCGGACGGATCGGCAACAGGTTGGCGATCGACCACCAGATGTTGACGTAGACCGCGAAGTACACGACCGGCCACAGTCCGAATCCACGACCGCTGGTGAAGTAGTCGATCTGGAGCTCGAATCCGTAGTTGCTGTCGCGGATCAACATCGCCGGGATGCCGAGGAGTACGAGCGCGGTGATCGGGCCGGCGAGCGAGACGATGATGCTCTGCGTCTTCGACAGCCGGCGTTGCGAGATCGTGATGCCCCCGAAACCGTGCAGGACGATGCTCGACTGCTGGCCGTAGATCTTGAGCGCGACTGCGTGCCCGAGCTCGTGGACGAGAATCGACACGAGTACGACCGCGACCCACGTGATGATCAACCGAGCGTCCTGCAGGTTGAACGCGAAGAACACGGTGACGATCCAGAACACCGGCTCGATCCGCACGGGAATCCCCGCGATGCGGAAGTGGGACTTCGCCGACATGCGACGACTCTAAGGCCCAGCGATCGGCGCAGAGACCCGGCCAGCGACCCCGGGGATCTCACGATTGCTCCGTAGGATCGAGCCCGTGAGCTCGCCCACCGCGCTTCCCGATGCCGATCACCTCCCCGAGGGCGCCGAGAAGGCGGCCGCGGTCCGGGCGATGTTCGACACCATCGCACCCCGCTACGACCTGGTGAACCGGATCATGACGTTTCGACTCGACGTCGGGTGGCGTCGTCGGGCGATCCAGGCGCTCGATCTCGGGTCGCGCGCCGTGGTGCTCGACCTCGCGTGCGGTACCGGTGACATGTGTCGTGACCTCACCGACGCCGGCCTCCGTCCCATCGGCGCCGATCTGTCGTTCGGCATGCTCGCCGCCGCGCGCACCGATGCCCCCCTCGTCCACGGCGACGGGCTGGTTCTGCCGTTCCCCGATCACTCGATCGACGGCGTGACCTGCGGGTTCGCGCTCCGGAACTTCGTCGCCCTCGAGCCGCTGTTCGCCGAGCTGGCCCGGATCCTGCGGCCCGGCGGCCGGATCTCGTTGCTCGACGTCGCCGAGCCGCCGAACGCCGTTCTCAAGTGGGGCCACTCGGTCTACTTCGGCACGGTCGTCCCACTGATCGGCGGTGTGCTCTCGAACAGGGCCGCCTACCGGTACCTCCCGAAGTCCGTGGCCTACCTGCCCGAACCGTCCGTGGTCCGTCAGCAGGTCATCGACGCAGGGTTCATCGACGTCGAACGAACGCTCCTCACCCAAGGGATCAGTCAGCTCTACACCGGAACCCGAGTCCGATGACCAGCGCACGGACCCGACGTCTCGATGCCGACGTCGATCTGTTCGACGTGGCCGGCGTCGACGGCGTGGTGTTCGAGAAGGGACTCGACGGACTGGCCGGGCGGGGGGAGGCGCAGCGGATCGAGGTCCCGTCGACGGACTGCGACGCCTTGGCGACGGTCACCGAGTCGCTCGCCGCGTACGACGTCGACGACACCATCGGCCGTCCCGGGACCGGCGTCGTCGCGTTCGCGGCCATTCCGTTCGACCCGGCATCACCGGCGACGTTCGTGGTGCCCCGGATCACCGTCGGGCGTGCCGCCGACGGCACCCGTTGGGTGACGCACGTCGACGATGCGGATGACGACGTGCTCGCACCGGTCGTCGACGAACCCAGAGCGCGACGGTTCGACGTCGAGGCCGTGCAGGACACGGACTGGTGGAAGGACTCGGTGCGATTCGCCACCAAGTCGATCGCCGACGGCGCCTTCGACAAGGTCGTCCTCGCCCGCGAGTTGCTCGTCACGGCGGACGCGCCGATGTCCCGGCTCGGTCTCCTCCGTCGGCTCCGTCGCAGCTTCCCGGGCTGCTTCAGCTTCGCGGTCGGTTCGATGGTCGGCGCGTCGCCCGAGCTCCTCGTGTCGCGCGCCGGCGAGATGGTGCACGCGCACCCGATGGCGGGCACCGCGCCCCGAGGCGGCGACCCGACCACCGACGCCCGCCTCGCGGCGTCACTCCTCGCGTCGGCGAAGGACCGGGCCGAGCACCAGATCACCATCGACATGGTGTTGGACACCCTGCTGCCCTACTGCTCCTACGTCGACTCGGAGCCAGAACCCTCGGTCGTGGCGGTCGCCAACGTCCAACATCTGGCGTCGCTGGTCGAAGGCCGCCTCTCGCAGCCTGCCGCCTCGGTGCTCGAATTGGTGAGTGCCCTCCACCCGACGCCCGCCGTTTCCGGTTGGCCCCTCGAGCCGGCGCTCCGCCATCTGGACGAACACGAAGCCCTCGATCGTGATCGCTACGCCGGTGCCGTGGGCTGGGTCGACGCGGCCGGCAACGGCACGTGGTCGGTCGGGATCCGGTCCGCGCTCATCGACGGATCATCCGCTCGCCTGTTCGCCGGCGTGGGCGTCGTCTCCGATTCGGACCCCGATGCCGAACTCGCCGAGACCGATGCGAAGTTCCAGGCCGTCCTCTCGGCGATCCTTCGCCCCTAGGAGTCGTCGGCCGTCACGGCTGCCGTGACCGCGGCGTCGAGACGTTGGTGCAGGGCGACGTTCGCGTCGCGCTCGGTTCGTACGACGATCACCCGGACGCCGGGTTTCCAGTCGAGCGCCTCGGGAACGTCGGCGACGGTTGCCTCGATGCCGTACGCCCGTGACAGGTCCACGAGATCCAGACCGTGCGGCGTGCCGAACAGGCGCTCGAAGCGCTCCGGGTCGAGCACGGTCCGCTGCGGCAGGAAGGAGAAGATGCCGCCACCGTCGTTGTCCACCACGATGATCGTCAGGTCGACACCGCGATCCGCGAGCCCCAGGAGTCCGTTGGAGTCGTGCAGGAACGCGACGTCGCCGATCAGCAACGTCGTCTTGGCTCCCGTGAGCGCCGCGCCGACCGCCGTGGAGACGACGCCGTCGATCCCGTTGGCCCCGCGATTGCTGGCGACCCGGAGATCGCGACGTCCGACGCCGAACCACTCGACGTCGCGCACCGGCATCGACGATGACGCGACGAGAACGGCGCCGGGCGGCAGCGTCCGGGTCAGCTGACGGGCAACGGCCGGCTCCGACATCGGTTCGTCGGCCAGCACGGCGTCGATCGCGGTGGCGGCGTCGTGGCCCGCGGTGATCCATGCGGCCAGCCACTCCTCCACCGGTCTGTGCTCGTCTGCGACCGTCGGCACCGTGTCGAGCAGGACCGCCGCTCGACGGCCGGGGTCAGGCCAGAGTCCAGCGGGAGCCACCACGATCTCTTCGGCCTGCGCCCGTTCGAGCCACTGCCCGAGGACCTTCGATGCCGGGGGACCGCCGGCACGGAGCACGACGTCCGGCACGACGCGATCACCGAATGGCGTGCGGAGCAACGCGTCGAAGGCATCGATGCTTCCGCCGCCGGCGCAGCCCGACGTCGGGTCGGCGAGCAATGGCCACCCCAGGCGGGCTGCCACCGCGACCACGGCGTCGGGGTCCGGCGTCGAACGTCCGGCAATGACCACGCCACGAGCGCTGGTGAGTGCGGGGTCGAGTACGGGGGCGGTGCGAGCTGCGCGCAACCGACTGTGCCAGGGACCGTCGCCTCGGGCCACAGGAAGCGCTGACGGGGTGCCGACGAGCGGCTCGCGGAACGGGAGGTTGAGCTGCACCGGACCCGGCCATTCGCCCGTCGCCTCGGCCCAGCAGCGGGCCGCCACCGACCGCCACGTGTCGGCCTGCGCCGGATCGGCCACGCCCGGGTCGGCGAAGAACCGGACCGATCGACCGAACAGATGCGTCTGGTCGACGGTCTGCGGGGCAGCGACGTCGCGTCGCTCGGGTGGCCGGTCGGCCGAGCAGACGATGAGCGGCACACCGGCGAGATCGGCCTCGACCACGGCCGCGTGGAGCTGGACGACCGCGGTGCCGCTCGTGGTGACGACGACGACGGGGCGACCTGCGGTGGACGCGAGACCGAGGGCGAGGAACGACCCCGACCGTTCGTCCTGGTGGACGTGGACGGCGATGCGGTCGTCGCCCGCCAGTGCCAGCGAGAGGGGTGTCGACCGTGACCCGGGGCAGACGACGGCGTCGGTCAACCCACACCGGGCCCACTCGTCGACCAACGTGGCGCAGAACGTGGCTTGGACGTCTGGGCTCCATCCGTGTGCGGGCGACCCGACGTCTGCGTCCATGACGCCCTATGTCACCATGCCCACCCATGTGGTTGCACGCGGACCGGGACGGGAGCGGCGAATCGATCGTGCTGGTGCACGGTTTCACCCAGACCCGCGACTGCTGGGGCCCCGTCGCCACCGACCTGGTGCGAGACCACACGGTGATCCGGGTCGACGCTCCCGGGCACGGTCGGTCGTCGGAGACGATGGCCGACCTCTGGGACGGCGGGCGCCTCATCGGCGACCAGGGTGGCGCGGCCGTGTACATCGGGTACTCGATGGGTGGTCGCTTCCTGCTCCATCTCGCGCTCCGAATGCCGGAGCTGGTCCGCGGTCTCGTGGTCATCGGCGCGACTGCCGGGATCGACGACCCGGAGGAACGAGCGGCCCGGGCCGAGGCCGTCGCGGCGACGGCCAGCAAGGTGCGGGAGTCGGGCCTCGCCGATTTCCTGGAGGCGTGGGTCGCTGCCCCGATGTTCGCGGGGCTCCCGCCCGAGCACCAGTTCCTGGCCGCGCGGATGGAGAACACGGTCGAGGGGCTCCAGAGCTCCCTGCTCCGGGCGGGCAGCGGGAGTCAGGACCCGACCTGGGACGAGCTCGCTCGGTTCGAGATGCCCGTGCTCGTCGTCGCCGGAGAACTCGACGAGAAGTACGCCACGCTGGGCCGACGCATGGTCGACGAGATCGGCACCAACGCCACCTTGGCGGTCATCGCCGGTGCCGGTCATGCCGCGCACCTCGAGCGGAGCGAGGAGTTCCTGGCCGTCCTGCGTGCGTGGATGGTCGCGAACGACCTGTAGGCGACCCGGATCGGCGATCGGGCCGGCACGGCCGGCCCTGCGTTCACGCCGAGACCGCGAGCCCGATCGACAGGAGGAGCCCGAAGGCCAACTGCACCTTCCCCGTGGCGACCAGGACCGGTATCAGCGCCGGACCCCGCGCGCCGGCACGGACGGCCCGAACCGGTGGCACGGCGAGGAGAGCCGCCAGCACGGCGACGATGGCGGCCGGTCGATCGAGGGCGATCGGTAGCACCAACACGAACGCGATGACGAGCATCACGACGTACAGGGTCCGCGTCCGCGCGTCGCCGAGCCGGACCGCGAGCGTCTGCTTGCCGACCACGCGATCGCCTGGGATGTCGCGCAGGTTGTTGGTGACCAACAGTGCGGTGGCCATCAGTCCCACCGGGACCGACGCGAGCAGGCTGAAGCCGGTGACGTCCTCGAGTTGGACGTACGTGGAACCGACGGTCGCCACCACCCCGAAGAACACGAAGACGAACACCTCGCCCAGCCCCAGGTAGCCGTACGGTCTGGGACCGCCGGTGTAGAACCAACCCGCAGCGATGCTGACGGCCCCGACGGCGATCAATTCGGGTCCGACGGCCACCGAGAGGGCGAGACCGACAAGGCCTGCGACGGCGAAGCACGACAACGCCGCCGTCCTGACCGCCTTGGGTTCCTTGATCCCCCAACCGACGAGACGCACCGGACCGACGCGAGCGTCTGGGTCATCGGTGCCCCGGATGCCGTCGCTGTAGTCGTTGGCGAAGTTGGTCGCGACCTGGAGTGCCAGCGCCACCGCGCCCGCGGCGAACGCCCGCCAGGCGATGACCGGCCCGTCCACTCCCCGGGCGGCCGCGGTGCCCACCAGCACCGGGACGACCGCCGCCGGGAGCGTGCGCACGCGTGCTCCGGCGATCCACGCCCGCACGCCGGCGGGCACAGCACCGTGCGGGGGGTCGTCGGTCACGGCACGCAGGTTCGCGCACCACCGACCCTGCGGGCAGAACCGAGGACGTCGGCCCGGGGGCCGTAGCCTGCGGGCGTGGGTGTGCTGGTCACGATCGAGGCCCGAGGCCAGACCTTCGTCGACGGGCTCCGACGAGCCTGGGATCAGGGCGACGCCGTTCTCCCGATCGACCCTCGACTGTCCGAGACTGCCGGCGCCGACCTCGCGGACCGGCTCCTCGCCGGGACCGCGATCGACGACGGCGACGCGTTGGTCGTCCCCACCAGCGGCACGACCGGCATCCCCAGGGGCGTCGTGCTCAGTCACGCGAACATCGAGGCATCGGCAGCGGCCACCTCCACGTTCCTCGGTATCGACCCCGGTCGGCATCACTGGCTCGCCTGCCTCCCGCTGGCGCATGTGGGCGGCCTGTCGGTCGTGACGCGAGCGATCCACAACGCCACGCCGTTGACCGTGCACGACGGGTTCGACGCTGCGTCGGTCGACCGCGCGGCCACGACGGGATGTACGCACGTGTCGCTCGTGGCGACGATGATGGCGCGCGTCGATCCGACACGGTGGGAACGGATCGTGCTCGGCGGCTCGGCTCCTCCGCCCGACCGACCTGCGAACAGCGTCGCCACCTACGGCATGACAGAGACCGGGAGCGGGATCGTCTACGACGGCGTCCCACTCCCGGAGGTGGAGATCCGAGTCGTCGACGACGAGTTGCAGGTCAGAGGGCCGATGGTCGCAGCCCGCTACCGGGACGGCACCGCCATCACCGATGGGCAGGGCTGGCTGCGGACCGGGGACCTCGGCCGGGTCGTCGATGGTGTCGTCCACGTCGACGGACGGCGGGGCGACATGATCATCACCGGTGGCGAGAACGTGCATCCCGATCCGGTCGAGCGACGGCTGCGTCAACACCCATCCATCGCCGACGCTGCGATCGTCGGACGCGCCGATCCATCGTGGGGTCAGCGGGTCGTCGCCGTCGTCGAAGTCGCCGATGGAACGACGCCGCCCACGCTCGCCGAGCTGCGGGACTGGGTGCGCGAGACCCTCCCGACCTGGTCCGCCCCCAAGGAACTGGAGTTGCGCTCACTCCCCCGCACAGCGGTCGGCAAGGTCAAGCGTGGCGACCTCCGCTGAGCGTCACCCCGGAGGTCTGATCACCCGTGGGGGCTGATGAGCGCACCACCGTCGACGACCATCGTGTGGCCGGTCACCCACGACGACAGATCGGACGCGAGGAACAAGGCGGCATTGGCGATGTCCTGCGGCACCCCGAGACGGGCGAGCGGTGTCACCCGGGCGATTGCCTCCTCGCCCTGCTCCCACAGTGCCCTGGCCATGTCCGTTTTCACCAGGCCCGGCGCGATCGCGTTCACGCGGACGCCGGGTGACAGGTCGGTGGCCAGATTCTTGGTGAGGTGGATGAGCGCGGCCTTTGTGGTGTCGTAGATCCCGATCACGTCGCTGACCGACATCCCACCGATCGAGGCGATGTTGATGACCGCACCGCCGTTGTCCTTCATCGACGCATTCCACGCATGCTGGGTCCAGACCAGCGGTCCCCGGAGGTTCACCTCGAACGTCTTGTCGTAGCGAGGCAGGTCGATGTCGATCGCCGCGCCGTAGTACGGGTTGGTGGCGGCGTTGTTCACCAGGATGTCGATGCTCCCGAACGCGTCCATCGTCGCCTCGACGCAGGCCGCTGCCTGGTCCGGGTCGCCGGCGTTGGCGGCGAAGACGGCGGTGTCCCCGACGATCTCGGCTGCGGCGACCTCCAGCGCATCCTGCTTGCGGGAGCTGAGCATCACCTTCGCGCCCGCCTCCGCCAGGGTCGCGGCGATCTGCCTGCCGATGCCCTTCGACGCGCCGGTGACGAGCGCGACCTGTCCGTCGAGTCTGATCTCCATGACCGGAAACGTAGCGGCGGGGCGACGCCAGCCGTAGCGTCCGATGCGTGAACCGACTGGCGCAGGAATCGAGCCCCTACCTGCGCCAACACGCGGACAACCCGGTGGACTGGTGGCCATGGGGACCCGACGCGATGGCCGAGGCGGCGCGGCGCGACGTCCCGATCCTGCTGTCGGTCGGGTACTCGGCCTGTCACTGGTGTCACGTCATGGCCCACGAGTCGTTCGAGGACCCGGTCACGGCGGCGGTGATGAACGATCTGTTCGTGAACGTGAAGGTCGACCGCGAGGAACGGCCCGACGTCGATGCGGTCTACATGGACGCCGTGCAGGCGATGACCGGACGTGGAGGTTGGCCGATGACCGTGTTCCTCAGCCACGACGGGCGCCCGTTCTACGGCGGGACCTACTTTCCGCCCGCCAGTCGGCACGGCATGCCCGGCTTCGTCGACCTGATGGAGGCGATCGATGATGCCTGGCGGCACCGGCGGGCCGAGCTGATCGAACAGGCCGACCAACTCACCGCCGCGCTCGGTCGCGGCGGCCGCCTGGCGGCCGCCGACACCATCGTCGGGCCAGACGTGCTCGACGAGGCGTTCGCACGGCTCCGGGCGAGCCATGACGACACGTGGGGTGGCTTCGGGAGCGCGCCGAAGTTCCCGACACCCCAGAACCTCGATCTCGTCGTTCGCGCACTGGCGCGGGATCCATCCCATGGCACCAGGGCGATGGTCGAGACGTCACTCGATGCGATGGCATCCGGCGGCGTCTACGACCACATCGGCGGGGGGTTCGCCCGATACTCGGTTGACCCCCACTGGGTGGTGCCCCACTTCGAGAAGATGCTCCACGACCAAGCGGGACTGCTGAAGCTGTACGTGCACGGGCACCAGGTGACGGGCAACGATCGGTACGCGCAGGTCGCGAGCGAGATCGTCGAGTACGTGCTCCGCGACCTCCACCGACCCGGCGGGGGCATCGCGTCGGCTGAGGACGCCGACTCGCTCGCCGCTGATGGACGGTCGGTCGAGGGCGAGTTCTACGTGTTCACGCCCGCCGAGGTGCGGGCGATCGTCGGACCGGACCTGGCGGACCGTGCCATCGAGTTCTGGGAGCTCGACCAGCCCGCCAACTTCGAGCAACGGTGGATCCCGGCGCGGACGAACCATCGCGGAGACTGGGAGCGCTCGCCCGAGGTCGACGACGCACGCACGCGCCTCCTCGCGCACCGGTCGACCAGACCGCGCCCAGGTCTCGACGACAAGGTCCTGACCGAGTGGAACGGTCTGTGGGTGGCGGCACTCGCTGAAGCAGGAGCCGCCCTCGGACGTCACGACTGGATCGACGCCGCGGCCGAGACGGCGCGATTCCTCCTCGACTCGCTCCGGATGGACGACGGACGGTGGCGCCGTACCTGGCAGGCCGACAACGGCGCCAAGCATCTCGCCTTCGCCGCCGATCATGCCGCGATGGTCGACGCGTTCACTCGACTCGCCGAGGCGACCGGTGAGGCGGCGTGGATCGACCACGCCCGCGGCACCGCAGATCAGATGCTCGATCGCTTCTGGGACGACGAGCACGGGGGGTTGTTCACGACCGGTCACGACGGCGAGCATCTGGTGGCGCGGGACAAGGACCTGCAAGACGGTGCGATCCCCTCGGCGAACTCGACGGCCGCCGTCGCCCTGCTCCGACTGTCTGCGCTCACCGGCCACCAGCGGTACCGGATCCATGCCGAGGCGGTCCTCCGGCTCGTCGGCGGTCTCGCGGCCGAGGCGCCAGCTGGGTTCGGCGTGCTGCTGGAGGCGCTCGATCTGCACCACCGCGGCATCACCGAGATCGTGGTGGCCGGTGATCGCCCGGAGCTGGTCGATGTCGTCCACGAGCGTTACCTGCCGAATGCTGTCCTGGCGTGGGGCGAGCGCTTCACCTCGCCTCTCTGGGACGGGCGATCGGACGGTGCCGCGTATGTCTGCCGGGACTACGCGTGCGGGCTCCCCGCGTCGGACGTCGACGCGCTCCGCGCCCAGTTGGACTGATCGTCACCACCGGCCGCGGTGAACGATCGATTCGAGGTCCGGCCGACCACGCCTCGCGCTGCGGCCGGGTTCGTCCGGGGCGGGGTGCCCGAGCGCGATCGTGCCGAGCGCCCGCCGGTCGTCCGGGACGTCGAACGCCCCGCGGATCGCGTCCTCGTGGTCGAACTGCCCGAACAGACACGCACCGAGACCGGCGGCCGAGGCGGCCAGGAGCAGGTTCTCGATCGCGGCACCACCGTCGATCCACCAATACGGCACAGACCATGCATCGGTCCCGTCGCCCAAGCCGGTCGCAGCCTTGTCGGCCTCGGCGTACCGCTCGGTGTAGGCGGTCGGACGCACGTACGGGATCACCAGCACCGGCGCAGCGAGCAGACCCTGCCAGCGGAACCCGGCCCGGTCCGAGATCGTCGTCGCCCAGTAGCGATCGACGTCTGTGCCGTCGAGGACGAGGAGCTCCCATGGCTGCGTGTTCCCTGCCGACGGCGCCCGCCGGGTGAGGTCGAGCAGACGGTCGAGCAGGGCGTCGTCGATGGGCGACCCGGTGAACGCACGCACCATCCGACGATGGCGGATGACCCCAGCGAGCGAGTCGAGGCCGTCACCGACCGGGGTCACGACGTGACGAGGGCCCGGGCCTCGGCGACGACGTCGCGTCCCCGACTCGATTCGAGCTGTCGCGCTGCCGATTCATGGGCAATACGACTGACCACGTCATTGCCCTCGCGCCGCATCATGTTGCCGCCCATCGCCGCCAGGTCCTCTCGGGTCGGACGGAGGAGCAGGACACGTGCCCCCGCTCCGCGCGCCTGTGCGACCTCGCGGACGAGTCGCCGCTGCGCGAAGGTGCGGATCGCCAGGTCGAGACCTCGAGGTGGGCTCGACGGATCGAACGCCATCGGCACAACGGCGATGACGACGTCCGGCGAGACCTTGGTCGCCAGGTCGAGATTGGTCGTCGAGTGGATGCCACCGTCCACCAGCGTGCGCCGCCCGACGCGCATCGGCTGGAAGAACGCAGGGATCGCGCAGGATGCCTTGACTGCGGTCAGGAGGTCGGTCCGAACCGGATTCCGGCGACCGAGCACCACCCGTCGACCGGTCCGGACGTCGACGGTCACGAGCCAGAGGGGCTTGGCTGGCCACTCGGTACCCATGAACTGGGACAACGTCTCTTCCGCGTCGGCGATGGTGAAGAACCCACCGGGGAACAGTCGTCGCAGGGACGCCGGCAGCGGTGGAACGGGGATCCGCATCGCCGACCGCTGCAACACGTAGAGCGATCCGACGAGCCGGCGGATCACGTCCGTCGGGCTCTCCCACGCTGCCGCCCACGGACTCTCGCCCTGCTTCTCGATCGCGAGGTCCTCGTGTTCACCGAGCGAAGCGAGCCACAGGTCCTCCGTCGACAACCCCGACCGGATGATGGCTCCGACCATCGATCCCGCCGACGTCCCGACGATCAGATCGGCGTCGTCGGGGCGGTACCCGCCGACCTCCTCGAGCGCCCGCAGGACGCCTGCGTGGTACGCCATGCCCACGGTTCCGCCGGCGCCGAGGACGAGTGCAGTGGTCACCGGACCAGTCTGACAGCGCGTCAGACGAGATCAGCGCATGCTGATCAGTGAAGCCGGTCGAGGTCCTCGGCCATGGCCCAGCCGAAGCCGATGAGACAGTCACCATTCTCTGGCTCGACGGCCTCGAAGAACGACGCGTGGTCGGCGACGCGGTCAGGCTTCGTCGACGCGTGGTCGAAGACCAGCGCAGTGGTCCCGTCGCCCTTGATCCGGAACGCGCGATCCTCGTACCGACTCGGCATGATGCCGAAGCGCTTCGCCAGACGGCGGCCCCAGGCCCGCTCCTCGCCGGAAGCCTTGTGGTCCTCACGCGGGACGATGTCCGACAGCGCCTTGTACCCCTCGAACGGCGAGGCGTCCGACATCCGGGTCGCGACGAGCACGTCCTCGTCGGGGAATGCGAGCACCGCACGACGGAGCTCTTCTGCCATCAGGGCCCGCAGGACGGTGTCGCGCTTGGCGTTCTGCTTGATGGCGGCGACGCCGATGAGCACGCACGGTGTTCCGCCGATCCGCTCGAGCGTCGAGTAGGTGAATCCCTTGAGCTTGCCGCCGTCGCGTACCTGGGTGACCAGGACCCACTCCTCGGCTTCCTTGGTGAGGGTGCCGATCTCGTGCGGTGCCGAGCATTCGGCGCACAGATCAGCCAGCTCGCTGAGCTCCACATCGCTCAGGCCCGTGCAGTCCTTGGTCTCGACCTCGATCGACATCCGTGTCTCAGCCCCGTGAATCGCCGGAATGGGTAGCCAACAGTCCAGTCTCTCCGGGGGCCGCGGCGCAAATCGCCCGCTGACGGTGATCATCTCCCGCTCCGGTCTCGACTCCGACATGCGTGCGCGCGCCACCCCACGGGGCGACGCGCGCACCCGTCTACGCCGGAATCGAGGAACCCGGAGGCGAGTCGACCAGCGAATCGGGCCCGAGGAGCACCCGGATCTCGGCCATGATGCCGCCGCCGGCATCCACGCCGTAGGCGGAGGGGAGACGCAAGACCTTGTCGGCACCCAGATGCAGCAGTACCGGGTGATCGCCGGGATGGTCGAGCAGCAGCTCCTTGAGCTGGTCGATGAGGTCGGCATCGAGGCGGTTCGGGGCGACGGCGATGCGGAACGGCTCGGCCGCGTCGGACACGCCCTCGACCACGTCGACGTCCATCGCGATGAGCTTGGGGATGTCGTCTCGCTTGTCGACCTTGCCTCGCACCAAGACGATGGCGTCGTCGGCCAGCTTGTGCCCGTGTTCGGTCATCGTCCGGGGAAAGACCATGGTCTCGGCATTGGCGCCCAAATCCTCGAGCACGAAGACCGCCATCAGATCGCCCTTCTTCGTCCACTTTCGCTGGAGTGCGGTGATGACGCCGCCGAAGGTCTTGATCGACCCGTCCTCCATCTCGCTCAGGTCCGAGAGGGTGCCGTCGGTCCGGCGGGCGAGGAAGTCCTCGGCACCGAAGAGCGGATGGTCGGACACGTAGAGACCGAGCATCTCCTTCTCGAACGCGAGCTTCTGCGTCTTGGGGAACTCGGTCTGGGGGATCTCCTCGCGCTCGTCGAAGCCCACTCCCCCGGCTTCGGCCGCGCCGTCACCACCGAAGAGGCTCTGGATGCCGGCGTCGGTCTCCTTCCGCCGGGCGATCGTGTGGTCGATGATCGACTCGAAGACCATCAGCAGGCCCCGGCGCGGATGCCCGACCGAGTCGAAGGCGCCTGCCTTGATCAACGCCTCGACCGTCTTCTTGTTGAGCACACCCGTGTCGACGCGCTCGCAGAAGTCGTAGAAGTCATCGAACGGGCCGTTGGCCTGGCGCTCGTCGAGCATCAGTTGGACGAGCCCGGTGCCGACGCCGCGGACCGCGGACAGCCCGAAGATGATCTCGGACGTGCCGTCCTGCCCGATCTCGGGGGCGAAGTTCATCCACGACCGGTTGACGTCGGCGACCGTCACCGGGAGGTCCATCGACCGGCACTCGGCGAGATAGACCGCAGCCTTGTCGAGGTTGTTCTTCACGCTGGTGAGCAGCGCCGACATGTACTCGGCGGGGTAGTTCGCCTTGAGATAGGCGATCTGGTAGGCGATGAACCCGTAGCCGTACGAGTGCGACTTCGCGAAGGCGTAGTCGGCGAACGGCTCGATGATGTCGAACCACTGGTCACCGAGCGCTCGGCCGTACCCCTGTTCGTCGCATCCGTCGACGAACTTCACTCGCTCCTCGACGATGAGCTCCCGGATCTTCTTCCCACAGGCCTTGCGAAGGTTGTCGGCTTCGGCCAGCGAGTACCCGGCGAATTTCTGCGCGATCCGCATCACCGATTCCTGGTAGATCATCAGGCCGTAGGTCGAGGCCAGGATCTCCTCGGCGTCTGGATGCAGGTACTCGATGGTCTTGCGGCCGTTTTTGCGATCGGCGAAATCGTTGTGCATGTTGGCCGCCATCGGCCCTGGTCGGTAGAGCGCGACCAGCGCGGCGACATCGTCGAAACACGTGGGGGCGAGCGACCGGATCAGGGCACGCATCGGTGGCGATTCGAGTTGGAACACGCCGATGGTCTTGCCTGCGGCGAGCAGGTCGTAGGTCGGCTGGTCCTCCAGGTCGACCACGTCGATGTCGACATCGACGTCTCGGATCTCGGAGATGAGCTCGAGGGTGTCGGAGATGATGTCGAGGTTCCGCAGGCCGAGGAAGTCCATCTTCAGCAGGCCCAGGTCCTCGACGCCGTGCATCTCGTACTGGGTGACGACCGGCGCCTCCTCCAGCGGCTTGCCCGGCTCGGGCTTGCGCTGGATCGGCAGGTAGGTGGTGAGTGGCTCCTTGGTGATCACCACTGCAGCGGCGTGGATCCCATCGGAGCGGCGCAGGCCCTCGAGCCCCTTGGCGACGTCGATGACCTCCTTGGAGACCGGATCCGCGTCGTACATCTCCCGGATCTCGGTCGCCATCTTGAAGCCGTCGGTGTACTTCGGACTCTCCTCGAAGCAGGCGTAGAGCGGCGTGTCGCGACCCATGATGAGCGGTGGGACGGCCTTGGCGATGCGGTCGCCGGTGCCGTAGTCGTGACCCAACACCCGAGCAGCGTCGCGGACCGCCTGTCGGGCCTTGATGGTGCCGAACGTGATGATCTGGGCGACGTTCTCACGGCCGTATCGCTCGGCGCAGTAGCGGATCATCTCGTCGCGGTATCGGGTGTCGAAGTCCATGTCGATGTCGGGCATGGAGATGCGGCTCGGGTTGAGGAACCGCTCGAACAGCAGGTCGTACTCGATGGGGTCGAGATCGGTGATCCGGAGCGTGTAGGCGACGGCGCATCCGGCGGCCGACCCACGGCCCGGCCCCACGCGGATGTTGTTGTCGCGGGCGTGCTTGATGAGATCCCAGGTGATGAGGAAGTAGCTCGAGAACCCCATGTCGCCGATGACCTGGAGTTCGTAGATCAACCGCTCGGTGACCTTGTCGTCGAGGTGCGTGCCCCAGCGCTTCTCCGCTCCCTCGAACACCAGATGCCGGAGGTACTCGTCGTCGTTCTCGAATCCAGCGGGCACCGGGAAGTCGGGGAGTTGGGGCTTGCCGAACTCGATCTCGACCTCACACCGCTCGGCCACCCACAGCGTGTTGTCGCACGCGGTCGGGAGTTCGCGGAACAGGTAGCGCATCTCCTCGGCCGACTTCAGGTAGTGGTCGTCGCCGTGGAACTTGAAGCGTTTGGTGTCGCTGACCATCGACGCGGTCTGGACGCACAGCAGCGCATCGTGCGCCTTGGCGTCCTCGCGGTGGACGTAGTGGCTGTCGTTGGTGGCCAGCAACGGGGCATGGAGTTTCTTGGCGAGCGCTGCCAGCCGGGGATTGGACCACTGCTGGGCCGGGATCCCGTGGTCCTGGATCTCGACGAAGAGGTTGTCGCGCCCGAAGATGTCCTGCAGGCGTCCGCCGAGCTTCACCGCGTTGTCGAAACGCTCGTCCTCCGACTGGTGGTCGACCTGCTGTTTGTCGGGATCCATGATCGCCTTGGGGACCAGCGCCTGGAGCACGTGGCCACCGAGACACCCGGTGGTGGCGATGAGCCCCTCGCTGTGCTCTTCGAGCAGCTCCCAGTCGACCTTGGGCTTGCGGTAGTAACCCTCCATGAACGACCGGCTCGCCAGCTGGATCAGGTTCTTGTAGCCGACCTCGCTCTCGGCCAGCAGGGTCAGGTGGTACCAGGGCTTGCGGCCGCCCTCGCCCTCACCGCCCGAGTCGTCCATCTTCCCGCGAGCGGCGATGCGTTCGGTCCGGTGGTCGTGCGCCATGTAGGCCTCGGTGCCGAGGATGGGCTTGACCCCGCGGTCCTTGCAGGCCCGATAGAAGTCGAGGATTCCGTACATGTTGCCGTGATCGGTGATCCCGAGCGCCGGCTGGCCATCAGCGACCGCGGCCGCGACGAGTTCGTCGAGGCGGGCCGCGCCGTCGAGCATCGAGTACTCGGTGTGGACGTGGAGGTGGGTGAAGGAATCAGCCACCGAGTCCCCCTTCGTGGCCGGGCTGGCGTCTCTGGGCGCGAGGGCGCCGATGATCTGGCTTTCAACACGTTTTCCACAGCCGCTCTCCACAGCTGTGGACGAATCACACTCGTGTGATTCGGTGTCCGGCCGACGGTAGCAGCCAACCGACCCCGGGCCATGAGCTGCCACGGTCAGGAGTCGCCGGGGTCAGGAAATGGCGTGCTCTGCGGCGTCGATCACTCGCCACGTGGCCAGCCGAGCCGCGAGCGCATCGGTCTGCCCCGGCACGGTGCACACCTCCCCCGTCGGCGCCACGTCGACATGGTGGGACGCGAGGAACTCGCGGATCTGGGTGAGCAGACGGCCGTGGAAGACCGACGCACCCTCCGACGCGGTCTCCGGGAGGATGACGGCGACGTGGTGGATACGGCCGTCGTGGCCGTGGGCGACCCGGTCGATGTTCCGAACACCTGCGTCGAGGCGTTGTCCCAGCTCGCGGAGCAGCTGACGCCGTTTCCGCGCCGGGAGCGCGTCGATCTCGTCTGCGGGGATCTCGACGAAGGACACCGAGAAGAAGGTCTCGTACCGCTCGGAACGTGCCGACTCGAGATGGACGTCGTCGAGCAGGAACCGAGCGTTGTGGGCGCCGGTCTGGTCGTCGATGGTGTCGTAGAGATCCAGCTTGTCGAGCGACAGCGCGAGCGTCGAGCTCGCCCAGCCACCGGCGACGCCGAAGAGCACGTAGCCGAGCCCCCGTGACACGACGACCCCGGCGAACTCGCCCCACCCCACGGCGTCGATCGCGTCGCGACGGAGGACCACGTACGCCACGGTCGCGACGATCCCGGCGACCGCACCACCCGGCACCCCCCAGAACATCAAGGCCAGGAAGATCGGGACGAAGAGGAGCGTGCCCACGACCTCCACGTGGTCGACCGATCGGGCCAACAGACCGACGACGACGAGAGCCAGGATTGCCAGGCCGACGAGGATCAGGAGCCGACGAGCACGCGCATGGCCGATCCGGGTGAGCTCGTCCACGACGTCGCGTTCGCTCACCCCGTGTCCCGGCACGCGGGGCACAGTAACCACCGCGCCTGGAGACGATGTGGTTTGCTGGCGCCGATGTGGATGCTGCCCACAAGCCTGCGACCCAGGATCGCGCTGGCGGCGCTCCTGGGCATCTTCCTGATCCCGCTCGCCACCTCGTCGCTGCGCGGCCTCACCCACCTCCTCACCTGCGAGGCCACGGTCGACGCCACGCTCGAGATCGACAACACCGCCGTCGACGACACGGTGTTGCTCTCGGCCGACACCATCACCGCTGACGCCGACGAAGGCCTCTGCGGCGGACTGCGCGTCGACCTCCGACTCGCGTCCACCACCGTCGACGAGGCCGTGGTCGCCATCGAGATCGCCAACGACACCGAGACCGACTGGCAGGGATCGGTCGAGCTCGAGTTCTCCGGGACCGACGTGCCGGTCGCCATCGGGGCCATCGACGCCGGCGAGACCGCCGGCGACACCGTGACCCTGAGCATCGAACCGGGCCAGACGTACGAGATCCGCGGCACGCTCCGCATCGGGCCGTGATTTTCCTTACTCCACCTCGAGCCCCTGCGGGCTCTTCGAGCGTCGTTACGGCGTCGCCTGCTCGCTGGCGCTCCCGACGGCTCCCGAATTCTCCTCACTCCGCCTCGAGCCCCTGCGGGCTCTTCGAGCGTCGTTACGGCGTCGCCTGCCCGCTGGCGCTCCCCGCTACAGGTAGGTACCGGCGCCGGCGCCGGGGTCGGCCTGGTCCGGGCCCGGTTGACCACCGGCGCTGAGTTGGTGTCGCATCTGTTCCAGTTGTTGGCGGGCGGCGGCCTGCTGGGCGAACAGCGTGGCCTGGATGCCGTGGAACAGGCCTTCGAGCCAGCCGACGAGCTGCGCCTGGGCGACGCGGAGCTCGCCGGCACTGGCCGGCTGGTCGCCGAACGGCGACGCCAGGCGTCCCAGTTCATCGGCGAGGTCGTCGGACAAGGCACCCGACAGCTCGGTCACCGACTGATCGTAGATCTCCCGGAGCCGGTCCCGGCCGGCCTCGTCGAGGTCCGCCGTTCGGACCTCCTCGAGGAGTTGCTTGATCATGGCACCGATACGCATGACCCGTCCGGGCTCCTCGACCGCCTCGGTGGTCGCCGCCTGGTCGTCCGACGGCGACAACAACGGCGACTCGATCAACTCGCCTCGTTCGATCCTGGCGGATTCGGGTTCGGGATCGGGTCCGGGTCGGGGCGCGTCCATGGAGTCTCCAGTGCTGGGGGCGGGTACTTCAGGCCTGGGCGGCGATGAACGGGACGAGCATCTCGGCTTCGGTCAGCGAGCCGTGCCGTCCGATCAGTTCGTACGGACCGGTGTCTTGCGCGTCGACGTACGACACGTCGTCGCGAGCGACGAGCGCGACGTCGCCCAGACGGCTGCGCACGGTCGGGTCGACTCTGGGGCCGAGCCATCCTTCGTCGATCATCTGGTCGCGGCTGATGATCCACCCGGTGTCGGCGTGCGCTTCGGCGGCTTCGAGGAGGTGACGAGCGCGCCCGGGACGGGCGTGGAGCCAACGGAACCGACCCTCGCCCGACTGCATGGAGACATGCGGACGGATCCCGGGATCGAGTTCGACGAGGTTGGCGCCGACCTCCACCTGACCGTGATCTGCGGTCACCGCGAGGCAGGTTCCGCTGGGCAGTGTGTCGAGCAGTTCGGCGACGAGGTGATCGACCCAGCGCAATTCGGTGTCGTAGTGCGCGCCGAGGCCGTATTCGTGCGACACCTTGTCGATGCCCTCGTAGTAGGCGTACACGAAGGGCTCTCCGGAGCGAACCAGCCGGTCGACCTCGGTCACCAGCGTGCCGAGCGTCCGGTAGCCGACGAAGCGGGTCCCGCCGAGATGGGCATCGGTGAAGCCCGACCGGGCGAACTCGGCCCGGGTCACGACCGGCGGCCGCTCGCCGCCGAAGGGATCCTGCCGCTGGAACTCGTGCGGCGGGATCCGTTTGCGGGCGTCGCCGTCCTCGGTGGCCCAGCGCAACACGTTGAGCACGTGGCCCTCGACCGCCATGCGGTACCCGACGACGCCGTGCTCGCCCGGAGGGAGTCCGCTGGCGATCGACGTCAGCGCCGTGGAGGTCGTCGACGGGGCGACGGTCGTGATCGGGCCGCCGTCGAGCACACCGCAGAGGGTGGGGGCCAGCGCGGCGCGCGGTTGGAGTTGACGCCAGCCGAGACCGTCGATCACCAGTAGCACCGACGAGCGCTCGGACTCCGCGACCGCGCGAGGGACCCAGTCGGCGACATCGACGGGCGGGCGTTGCACCGTCGCCGCCACGTTCGTGACGCAGGCGCCGGTGTAGTCGGGAAGCAAGGGTTCGTCAGCCAACGTTGTCACGCTACCCACCGCCGTCTCCTGCGTCGCATCGCGTGAGCCATCGACGCCGCTGCCGGCGTCCCGCAGGGGGACGGTGGTGGTGGCCTACGATGCCCGGCCGTGCGCGTGTCGACCAGAGGGGACTACGCCAGCCGGGCGTTGCTCTCGCTCACGCTCGATGGTGGGGAGACGCCGGTGTCGGTGCGCGACATCGCGGCCCGGACAGGCCTGCCCCAGCCGTACCTCGAACAGATCCTCCTCGCACTCAAGGGCGCCGGCCTGGTGCGCTCGAAGCGCGGTGTGGGAGGCGGCTACATCCTGGCCCGCGACCCCGCCGACATCACGCTGGGGGACATCGTCTCTGCCGTCGACGGGCCGATCACGCTGGGCGACTTCGGCGCGCCGCACACCGATGGTGCCTGTGACCACGAAGGTCAGTGCGTCCTCCTGGCGGTCTGGGGCGACACGGCCGAGCACATGCGACGACATCTCGATGCCCTTCATCTCGACGACCTCGCCGCCATGGCCCGAGGCAAACGCCCCTGGCCCGCCCCACCCCACGCCGACTGATCGGATCAAGCGCCAGCGCCGATCAGTCCAGGCCGGCGAGGACCGTGCGCAGGTCTTCGGGGAGCGCGCTGTCGAACGTGACACGGTGGCCGGATCCGGGGTGGTCGAAGGCGAGGTGTTCGGCGTGGAGGAACTGCCGGGGGGCGGGGAGCGACTGGCGTACGCCGCCGTAGCGAGAATCGCCGACCACCGGGTGGCCGATGGCCTGGAGGTGCACGCGGATCTGATGGGTCCGTCCGGTCTGGAGTCCGCAGCGGAGCTCGGTGCACGGCACCGGCAGATCGAAGCGCCGAACGACCTCGTACTCGGTCCGGGCCTCTCGTCCGCCGACGACGACGGCCATCCTCGTGGGTTCGCGGGGTGACCGTGCGATCGGCGCATCGACCAGTCCGTGTGGCTCCTCGACATGGCCCCAGACGACTGTCCGGTAGCGGCGGGTGACGGCCCGAGCCCGGAGCGCGCCGCTCAATGCCTCGTGCGCGCGGGCGCTGCGCGCCACCACCAGGAGCCCGGACGTGTCCCGATCGAGGCGATGCACGATGCCGGGACGGATCGGGTCGTCGCCGACCCCGACCAGCTCCGGATACGTCGCGAGAAGCCCGTGGACGAGGGTGCCGGTGCGGTTGCCTGCGCCCGGGTGCACGACGAGGTCGGCTGGTTTGTCGACGACGATGACGTCGGCGTCCTCGTGGACCACGTCGAAGCGCACCTCGACCTCCGGAACGAGCTCGTACTCCGGTGCCGGCGCCGGCACCTCGAGCGCGATCGTCTGCCCGTGCACGACCCGAGTCGACCGGCGCGTCTGCACCGTGCCGTCGAGTCGCACCTCGCCGGTGTCGACGAGTTCCGCCGCGGTCTTGCGGGGGAGGTCGCACAGCATGGCCACCACGCGATCGAGACGTTCGCCGTCCAACGCCTCCGGGAGCGGGGTCTCGAAGGCGGTCATGTCGACGCCGACTCATCGAACGCATCGGTGAAGAATCCTGCGATCAGCATCACCGCGATACCGATGGTCAGGGCCGCGTCGGCGAGGTTGAAGACGGGAAACCACTGCGGATCGACGAAGTCGACGACGCCACCGCCGAGGAGCCCGTCGCCCTCCCGGAAGATTCGATCGACCAGATTGCCGATGGTCCCCCCGACGACCAGTCCGTAGCTCAGCAGCACCCACGAGGAGCGCTGGCGGCGGCCGGAGCGCAACAGGAAGCCGACGACGAGCACCGCGATGACCGAGACGACCGGTCCGCTGTTGTCGGTCAGACTGAACGCGGTGCCGCGGTTGTAGAGCAGGTTGAATCGCACCGTCCAGAACAGGTCGATCACGCGCGGTGGATCGGCGAGAGCCTCGATGGCCCACCACTTCGTCAGCTGGTCGAGGACGAGGACCGCGCCGGCGATCGCCAGGATGCGAGCGACAGGCCGCGAGTGCTGGGATCGTGCCGGTGTCGACGGGCCGCCGGGGACGCGGGGGTCAGCGTCGACCGAAGCCACCGACCTTGTACTCCACCTTCTCGCGAGCCCACGGGATCGCTTCGAGACGCTCCTTGGGGATCGGTTCCTCGGAGATCTCGCAGATGCCGTAGGTGCCCAGATCGAATTTGGCGAGCGCGTGATCGATCTCCCCGATCATCTCGCGCGCCTTCGAGGCCAGCGCCAGGTCACGTCCCCGTTCGACGGCGATGGTGTCGCCTTCGCCGGACTCCTCGTCGAACTGCACGTCGCCCGGGTCGATGTCGGCGACAAGGCTGTCCGCCTCGGCCTGGAGCATGGTGGCCTGACGGTCATAGGTGTCCCGCTCCGAGTGGAGGAGCTTGCGCATCTGCTCGAGGAAGCGCGACTCGAACGGCGACTTGGCCTTCTTGGCCCGCGTCGCCTTCCCGGTCGCCTTCTTGGCCGTCGGCTTGGCCTTCGTCTTGGTCGCCGTCGCCTTGTTCGACGCAGCCTTCTTCGATGCCGGAGCGGCCTTCTTGGATGCCCGACTTGTCGTCGTCTTCTTGGTCACGGCCTTCTTCTTGGTCGAATTCTTGGCCGCGCCGGACTTGGACGCTGCCTTCTTGCCAGTCTTCGAGGCCTTCTTGGCTGCTGCCACGATCGTGCTCCTCCCGCACAAAGGAGCCGGAAGGATACGCCGCAGCCGATCGCGCAGCAAGGCACCACTGTTCCGAGCCACGAATGTCGATGCCGGGCGCCTCCCCACCGTCCCTAGGATGTCCGGATGGCTGCATCGGACTCGGGCGCCTATCCCGACGTCGAACCGAATCCCTCGTTCCCCGATCTCGAGCGATCGGTGCTCTTGCGGTGGGAAGCCGAAAAGACGTTCGAGCGGTCGATCGAACAGCGGGCGAACGCCCCCGAATTCGTTTTCTACGACGGGCCGCCGTTCGCCAACGGACAACCGCACTACGGGCACCTGCTCACCGGATTCGTCAAGGACGCGGTGCCCCGCTACCAGACCATGCGGGGAAAGAAGGTCGAGCGTCGCTTCGGGTGGGACTGCCACGGCCTGCCGGCCGAGCAGGAGGCAGAGAAGCGTCTCGACGTGTTCGGTCGCATGGCGATCGAGGAACTCGGCGTCGACGTTTTCAACGCCGAGTGCCGCTCGCTCGTCGACGGCACCGCCGATGGCTGGCACAGCTACGTGACCCGTCAGGCGCGCTGGGTCGACATGGAGAACGACTACAAGACCATGGACATCTCGTTCATGGAGTCGGTCATGTGGGCGTTCAAGACGTTGCACGACAAGGGCCTGGCCTACGAAGGCCAGCGCGTCCTGCCGTACTGCTGGGAGTGCGAGACGCCGCTCTCCAACTTCGAGACCCGCATGGACGACGCGTACCGCGAGCGCCAGGACCCCGCTGTCACCGTGTGGGTCGAGCTCACGAGCGGTGACCATGCCGGCAAACGTCTCCTGGTGTGGACCACCACCCCGTGGACGCTGCCGTCGAACCTCGCCGTCGCCGTCGGTCCCGATCTCGTCTACGAGGTCCATCGAGATGCCGATGGTCACGACTACGTCCTCGGCGCGAGCACGGTCGAGACGTATGCGCCCCAGCTCGAGGGCTCCGAGCACGTCGGGTCGCTCACCGGCGCCGAGCTCGGCGGTGCGTCCTACGCCGCGATCTTCGACTTCTTCGTCGGCACCGACAACGCCCATCAGGTCCTGGTGGCCGACTGGGTTGCCGACGACGAGGGCACCGGCATCGTCCACATCGCGCCCGGGTTCGGCGAGGACGACAAAGCCCTTGCCGACGCGGTGGGGATCCCGACCGTCACACCGGTCGACGAGAAGGCAGCATTCACCGCCGAGGTGCCTCCGTATGCCGGCATGCAGGTGTTCGACGCCAACAAGGACATCATCCGGGACCTCAAGGCTCGTGGCGTGGTCGTTCGCCACGACTCCTATCTGCACAGCTACCCGCACTGCTGGCGCACCGACACCCCGCTGATCTACAAGGCCATGTCGTCGTGGTTCGTCGCCGTCACCCTGATCAAGGACCGGATGATCGAGCTGAACCAGCAGATCAACTGGGTGCCCGGCCACGTCAAGGACGGCAGCTTCGGGAAGTGGCTCGAAGGTGCCCGCGACTGGTCGATCAGCCGCAACCGCTTCTGGGGTTCACCGATCCCGGTGTGGAAGTCCGACAACGACGAGTACCCGCGCGTCGACGTCTATGGATCGATCGCCGATCTGGAAGCCGACTTCGGCGTGCCGGTCACCGATCTCCATCGGCCGATGATCGACGAACTGGTCCGCCCCAACCCCGACGACCCCACTGGCGAGTCGACGATGCGACGTATCCCCGACGTCCTCGACTGCTGGTTCGAGTCGGGGTCGATGCCCTACGCGCAGGTGCACTACCCGTTCGAGAACACCGACTGGTTCGAGAACCATTTCCCGGGCGACTTCATCGTCGAGTACATCGGCCAGACCCGAGGCTGGTTCTACACACTTCATGTCCTGTCGACCGCGCTCTTCGACAAGCCGGCGTTCGAGACCTGCGTCGTGCACGGCGTGCTCCTGGGCGACGACGGCCAGAAGCTCTCGAAGCGGTTGAAGAACTACCCCGATCCGGTCGACGTCTTCGACACCATCGGCTCGGACGCGATGCGATGGTCGCTGCTGTCATCGGCCGCCGTCCGCGGCGGCGACATGGTCGCGGCCAAGGGTCCGATGCAGGATGCCGTCCGGCAGGTCCTGCTCCCGATCTGGAACGCGTGGTACTTCCAGACCCTCTACGCCAATGCCGGTGGGGACCTGCGACGGGGCCAGACGGTGGGTCCGGACGCCGTGCTCGACAACGTCCTCGACCGCTATGTGCTGGCCAAGACACGAGTCCTCGTCGACGACGTCACCGAGCGCATGGACGCGTTCGACCTGTCGGGCGCCGCCGCCGCGATCAGCACGTTCCTCGACTCACTGAACAACTGGTACATCCGCCGTTCGCGCGAGCGGTTCTGGGGCGAGGACCAGGTCGCCGTCGACGTGCTCCACACCGTGCTCGACAACCTGTGCCGCGTCTCGGCGCCGCTGCTCCCGCTGTTGACCGAACAGGTGTGGGGCGACCTCACCGGCGAGGGCTCGGTCCACCTCGCCGACTGGCCCGATCCGGCGACACTGCCTGCCGATGCTGACCTCGTCGCCGCCATGGACGAGGTGCGAGACATCGCGTCGGCCGCGAAGTCCATCCGCGAGACCCGAGGTCTTCGACGCCGCCTGCCGCTCAACACCCTGACCATCGCGACCGAAGACACCGACGCGCTCGTCCCGTTCCGAGCGCTGCTGGCCGACGAGGTGAACGTGAAGTCGGTCGAGTTCGCGGACGCTGGTGCGCTGGGTACCGAGCGCTTCGAGGTCGATCTCCGCAACGTCGGGAAGCGCCTCGGCAAGGACACCCCGACGGTGGTCGGGGCCATGAAGGCCGGCGACTACACCTACGACGCGGCGGCCGGGCCGTCGGGCGAAGGCGAACTCGTCGTGTCCGGACACCGGTTCGGCCCGGGCGACTTCGTACGCAAGCTCGAGGCCGACGATCCCGACGCAACCGCCGCGATCCCGGGTGGGCGCGGGCTCGTCCGCCTCGACTGCGAGGTCACTCCTGAACTCGAGCGCGAGGGCATGATCCGCGATCTCGCCCGCGACGTCAACGAACTCCGCCGTCACGACGGCCTGCACGTCTCCGACCGCATCCGGCTCGTCATCGACGTGGGACACCACCACGACGTCGCCGAGGCCGTGGACCGCCACCGGGAACAACTCATGGCTGCGGTGCTCGCGAAGGAGATCGTGCGTACCGACACGCCGCTGAGCGAGGGCCATCGGATCGAACTCGCCGACGGTCGTGCCATCCACGTCGCACTGGTCGTCCTCGCCTGAGCAGGCCGACGCTCAGGCGAGACGAGTGTCGATGTCCTTGAGGATCGTCTTGCGGCCGGCGCCGGATGCTTCACGGGCGCGAACCTGCGCCAGCTGACGGTCGCTGAGGGTTCGCAGCCGCGGACGGATGTCGGCCACGGTCAAGTCGTCGTAGTCGGCGATCGGGAAGCGAGGCGCTGCCGTCTTCTTGCCCGCCTTGCGCTTCTTGGCCGGCGCCTTCTTGGTGGCTGGCTTCTTGACTGCTGGCTTCTTGGCGGCTGGCTTCTTCGCTGGTGCCGTCGGGGCGGATTTCTTCGCCGCCGGCACGTGCGTCTCCCGGGATGGCGCACCGACCGAGTTGTCGCGGCGCAGCTGGTCGATCCCGGACAGGACCGCGTGGCGACCGGCACCCTCCAGCTCGCGTACTCGCACCTCGGCCAATTCGTCATCCTCGAGCTGGGGCAACAGCGGTGTGATCTGGGACTCGCTGAGGTGGTCGTAATCGGCGATCGGGAAGGGATGACCCACGCCGACATCGTCGTGGTCGTCATCGGCAACGAGCAGCCCTGCCAGGCGCTGCGCCGGCGCAGGGACGGCAATTCGTGGGGG
>JBBKVY010000073.1:0-7273 GCA_037968675.1 Acidimicrobiales bacterium
GAAAGAACCTGCTCGTGGCATTCATGCCGTGGGAGGGTCACAACTTCGAGGACGCGATCATCCTGAGCCAGAACCTCGTAAAGGATGACGTTCTCTCGTCGATCCACATCGAGCAGTACGAAGTGGATGCCCGCGACACCAAGCTCGGCAAGGAGGAGATCACCCGTGACCTCCCCAACGTCAGCCCGGAGTTGCTCGCCGATCTCGACGAGCGCGGCATCATCCGTATCGGTGCTGAGGTTCGTCCAGGCGACATCCTCGTTGGCAAGGTCACGCCGAAGGGCGAGACCGAGCTGAGCGCCGAGGAGCGCCTGTTGCGCGCAATCTTCAACGAGAAGAGCCGCGAGGTGCGCGACACCTCACTCAAGGTTCCTCACGGTGAAGAGGGAACGATCATCGCGGTCAAGGAGTTCAACGCCGACAACGATGACGAGCTCGGCTCTGGTGTCAACCAGCGCGTCGTGGTCTACATCGCCCAGAAGCGCAAGATCACCGCTGGTGACAAGCTCGCTGGCCGTCACGGCAACAAGGGTGTTATCTCGAAGATCCTGCCGGTGGAGGACATGCCGTTCCTCGCCGACGGAACTCCGGTCGACGTCATCCTGAACCCGCTCGGTATTCCTGGCCGTATGAACTTCGGCCAGGTTCTCGAGACTCACCTCGGTTGGGTTGCCAAGCAGGGCTGGGATGTCGACGGTTCACCCAAGTGGGCCAAGACGCTTCCAGACCACGCTCGCAGCGCGGCTCCCGGCACCAAGGTTGCGACCCCGGTGTTCGACGGTGCGCTTGAGACCGAGATCGAGGGTCTGCTCAACTCGACGACGCCAACGCGTGACGGTGACCGCCTGATCGACTCCACCGGAAAGACCCGTCTGTTCGACGGTCGTTCAGGTGAGCCGTTCCCCGAGCCCGTCTCGGTCGGTTACATGTACATCCTGAAGCTCCACCACCTGGTGGACGACAAGATCCACGCTCGCTCGACGGGCCCGTACTCGATGATCACGCAGCAGCCGCTGGGTGGTAAGGCGCAGTTCGGTGGCCAGCGATTCGGTGAGATGGAGGTCTGGGCGCTCGAGGCATACGGTGCCGCGTACGCGCTCCAGGAGCTCCTGACGATCAAGTCGGATGACATCCTCGGCCGCGTGAAGGTGTACGAGGCCATCGTCAAGGGCGAGAACATCCAGGAGCCGGGCATTCCGGAATCCTTCAAGGTGCTCATCAAGGAAATGCAGTCGCTGTGCCTGAACGTCGAGGTGCTCTCGGCAGACGGTTCCGTCGTCAACCTGCGCGACACCGATGACGAGGTCTTCCGCGCTGCGGAAGAGCTGGGCATCAACATTTCCACGCGGTTCGAGTCCTCGTCCATCGACGAGATCTAACCCTCACCAAAACCCGACTTACAGTTTCGAAGAGAGAAGATAAATTGCTCGACGTTCACGCGTTTGACGACATCAAAATCGGTCTCGCTACCGCCGACGACATCCGTCGCTGGTCGCATGGTGAGGTCAAGAAGCCAGAGACGATCAACTACCGCACGCTCAAGCCCGAGAAGGACGGCCTGTTCTGCGAGAAGATCTTCGGCCCGACCAAGGACTTCGAGTGTGCGTGCGGCAAGTACAAGCGTGTCCGCTTCAAGGGCATCATCTGTGAGCGCTGTGGCGTCGAGGTCACCCGCTCGAAGGTCCGCCGCGAGCGCATGGGCCACATCGAACTGGCCGCCCCGGTCGTTCACATCTGGTACCTCCGCGGCACCCGGTCGTGGCTCGCGTACCTGTTGTCGGGTACCGAAGCTCGCGAGGAGCTGAAGGCCAAGCAGCTCGAGAAGGTCATCTACTTCGCGGCCAACCTGGTCACCTGGGTCGACCACGACAAGCTCCACGAGGACCTCCCCAACATCGAGGCAGAGCTCGCCGGCGAGCGAGAGGCCATCGAGAAGGAGCGCGAAGTCGAGATCGCCAGCCGCTACGAGGAGCTCGAGAACGAGATCAAGGGCCTCGAGAAGGAAGGCGCGCCGGACAAGGACATCAACGCCCGTCGCAAGGCCGCCGAGAAGGACATCACGATCATCCGTGATCAGTACGACGGCGAGCTCGATCTGCTCCAGCGCTCCTTCGACGAGGTCAAGGAACTGCACTCGCGCAAGATCATCGAAGACGAGATGCTCTGGCGCGAGCTGACCGACCGCTACGGCGACTACTTCGAAGGTGGCATGGGTGCCGATGCCCTGAGCCGGCTCATCGACCGCATCGACTTCGATGTCGAAGAGGAACAGCTCACCATCAACATCAACCCGCCGGAAGGTCAGAAGCCGCTCAGCCAGCAGCGCAAGCAGAAGGCGATCAAGCGACTCAAGATCGTCGCGGCCTTCAACCGGCGCGACGAGCACGGCAAGCGGGTCAACGACCCGGGCGCCATGCTCCTCGAGGTCGTCCCGGTCATCCCGCCCGAGCTGCGACCCATGGTCCAACTCGACGGTGGCCGCTTCGCCACGTCCGACCTCAACGACCTGTACCGCCGCGTCATCAACCGCAACAACCGTCTGAAGCGTCTGCTCGATCTCGGTGCCCCCGAGATCATCGTGAACAACGAGAAGCGGATGCTCCAGGAGGCGGTCGACGCGCTGTTCGACAACGGCCGTCGTGGTCGCCCGGTGACGGGCCCGGGCAACCGTGCGCTCAAGTCGCTGTCCGACATGTTGAAGGGCAAGCAGGGCCGGTTCCGCCAGAACCTGCTCGGTAAGCGCGTCGACTACTCCGGCCGTTCGGTCATCGTGGTCGGCCCGACTCTGCGTCTGCACCAGTGCGGCCTGCCGAAGCTGATGGCGCTCGAGCTCTTCAAGCCCTTCGTCATGAAGGCGCTCGTCGACCGTGAGCTCGCCCAGAACATCAAGTCGGCCAAGCGCATGGTCGAGCGCCGTCGATCGCAGGTGTGGGATGTCCTCGAAGAGGTCATCAAGGAACACCCGGTCATGCTCAACCGTGCGCCGACGCTCCACCGCCTCGGCATCCAGGCCTTCGAGCCGGTGCTGGTCGAGGGCAAGGCCATCCAGATCCACCCGCTGGTCTGCACCGCGTTCAACGCCGACTTCGACGGCGACCAGATGGCCGTCCACCTGCCATTGTCGGCCGAGGCCCAGGCCGAAGCCCGTGTGCTGATGCTCAGCGCCAACAACATCCTGTCGCCCGCCAACGGGCGCCCGCTCGTGACGCCGACCCAGGACATGGTGATCGGCGCCTTCTACCTGACCTCGCTGATGGACGGCGAGAAGGGCGAAGGTCAGGCCTTCGGCGACGTCGACACGATCAACTCGTCCTACGAGGCCGGCGAGATCGCGCTGCACGCCAAGATCCAGTACCGCGTGGGGCGTGACGACGACGGCAAGGCCGAGTGGATCACCACGACGCCGGGCCGGGTCATGTTCAACGAGACGCTTCCCGAGCGCTATGGGTTCCTCAACGAGCGCGTGTCCAAGAAGGAGCTGTCGGCGATCGTCGACGAACTGGCCAAGAACTACTCGAAGGCCGAGGTGGCCGAGGCACTCGACAACATCAAGGACCTCTGCTTCATGTTCGCGATGCGTTCCGGTGTCACCATCTCGATCGACGACGTCAAGACGCCGCCCGAGAAGCGCGACATCCTCGACCAGTACGAGGCCGAGGCCGACAAGGTCGAGACCCAGTTCCGTCGCGGCATCATCACCGACGGTGAACGTCGCCAGAAGGAGGTCGAGATCTGGACGAACGCCACCGAGGAGGTGCGCGCCAAGATGGAGGTCGGCCTCAAGGCCGAGCGGTTCAACCCCATCGACATGATGGTCGGCTCCGGCGCACGAGGAAACATGATGCAGGTCCGCCAGATCGCGGGCATGCGTGGCCTGGTGGCCAACCCCCGCGGTGACATGATCCCCCGCCCGATCAAGTCGAACTTCCGCGAGGGACTCGACATGCTCGAGTACTACATCGCCACTCCCGGCGCTCGGAAGGGACTGGTCGACACCGCCCTGCGTACCGCTGACTCGGGCTACCTCACCCGTCGTCTCGTGGACGTGGCCCAGGAACTGATCGTCAACGACGACGACCCCTTCGACCGCGCCGAGCGCACCGGGTCACCGGTCCGTTCCATCTGGATCGAGAACGTGCGGCCCGATCTGCCCAACCGTCGCTTCTACATGGAGACCAAGCTCCTCGGCCGCGTCCTGGCCGAGGACATCACCGTGTCGTCCGACGGGCCGCACAACGGCACGATCGAACGCGGCACGATGGTCACCAACGAGATGATGCAAGAGATCATCGACGACGAGAACGTCGACCGGGTGCGAGTGCTGTCGCCCCTGACCGACGACTCCGAGCAGGGGATCTCCGGTCTGGCCTACGGCATGTCGTTGGCCACGGGCATCGCCATCGAGCGCGGCGAAGCGGTGGGCGTCATCGCCGCCCAGTCCATCGGCGAGCCGGGTACCCAGCTGACCATGCGTACGTTCCACACCGGTGGCGTGACCGGCAGCGGTGGCGACATCGCCGGCGGTCTGCCCCGCGTGGTCGAACTGTTCGAGGCCCGCTCCCCGAAGGGCAAGGCGACGCTGTCGACCGTGTCCGGCGTGGTCCGGATCCTCGAGGACGAAGGCCGTGGCAAGACGGTCCTCGTGGTCACCGACGACGGCGAGGAAGCCAGCTTCCCCATCCCGGTCGGTGCTCGCATCGAGGTCGAGGAAGGCGCAGAGATCCGCGCTGGCGACGCCATCGTCGAAGGTCCCCGCGACCCGAAGGAACTCCTCGAGATCAAGGGCCTGCGCCACACGCAGACCTATCTGGTCGACGAGATCCAGAAGGTCTACCGAGATCAGGGCGTGTCGATCCACGACAAGCACATCGAGCTGATCGTGCGCCAGATGACCCGCAGGGTCCACATCAACGAGTCGGGCGATTCGCCGTTCCTCCCGGGCGAACGTGTCGACCGCCGTCGCTACACCGAGGTGAACAAGCAGCTGATCCTCGAGGACGAGGTGCCGGCCGAGGCTCGCGACGAGATCATGGGCATCACCAAGGCCTCGCTCTCGACCGACTCGTGGCTGTCGGCCGCCTCCTTCCAGGAGACGACCCGCGTCCTCACCGAGGCGGCGATCGAGTCCAAGTCCGACGGGCTCGTCGGGCTCAAGGAGAACATCATCATCGGCAAGCTCATCCCCGCTGGTACAGGGCACGGCGACTACCGCGACGTCGACACCGACGCCCCCGAGTACAAGCAGATGGAGGGCTGGTCGTCCGACCAGGACGACGACGACCCGGCAGCCATGCTCGCCGGTGCGTTCGAGACCCAGTCGGGCGCCGACGTCGTCGACATCAAGTCGGGCGAGGTCGCCGGATAAAACGAAATCATGCGGCCGTTGTGGCGACCCCACAACGGAAACGGCCGCAAGATGCTATGGGACCCAGGGGGCGTTCCGCTTCTCGCGGAACGCCTCCATTCCTGCGGCGGCTTCGTCGGAGGCGAACAGGGCGGCGGAGATCTTCTCCGTCGCTGCGAAGGCCTCGGCGCGTCCCATCGACGGCACCTCGTTCACCAGACGCTTGGCCGCCGACAACGCCAGGGGGCCGCCGGCGACCACGTTGGCGACGATGTCGTGCACGGCGTCGTCGAGCCCGTCGGCCGGCACCACCTGGTTGAGCAGCCCGACCTCGACCGCGCGAGCGGCCGAGATGCGCGCGCCCGACAGGAACAACTCCATGGCGTCGGCCCGGCGCATCTTCGGGAGACAGACGACCGAGATCATCGCCGGCGCCACCCCGATGCGGACCTCCGTGAAGCCGACCTGGGCTCCATCGGTGATGACCGAGATGTCGCAGGCGGCGGCCAGGCCGACACCACCGCCCATGCAATGACCGGCGATGCGCCCGATGACCGGTTTCGTCGAGCCGAGGATCAGTTCGAAGATGTCGACGAGTGAGTAGCGCGGCTCCGGGGCGTCGCTGCCGGAGAGGTCGGCGCCGGCGCAGAACACCGGACTCGCGTTCGTGAGCACGAGCACTCGGACCCGGTCGTCGGCGATCGCCGCGGTCAGATGGTCGCCGAGGGAGTCGACGAGCGCCGTGGACAGTGCGTTGCGGTTGGCCGGTCGAGCGAGCGTGACGGTGGCGACGCCGGCATCGATGGCCAGTGTGGTGGCGGTCATGGCGCCATCGTGCCAGCCATCCAGCGAGGCCGTCGGCACCGGAGAACGGGTGTGCAACGGAAACTGACCATCCCGCTCGTGATCGCCTCCGCCGCCTTCGTGGCCGCCGGTGGCTACATCCATCTGACCGAATGGCTCGACGTGTACCGCGACATCCCGTCGAACGTGCCCGGGTCGGACGTGGTGAAGATCGGATTCCCGATCAACGTCGCGATCTCGGTCCTCGCGGTCATCGCACTCGGTATCGCAGCGTGGAGGCTTCCGCGGTTGCTCTGGCTCGTCGTGGCCGGCACCTTCGTGTTCCAGGCCGGCTCGCTCGCCACCCTGATCCTGAGCCGGACCGGCACGGTGTTCGGCTGGACCGAGCCGACGTGGAATGACGCCGCCAACCAGACCCGTGTGGTGGAGATCGGCGCCCTGTTGTGCCTCGCGGTGCTCGGAGCACTGCTCGGGTTCCGGCGGGGAGCGATGACCGAGGCGGCAACTGCCTGACCCCAGGTTGTGCGCCCCGGAACGGGACCCGTAGCATGTCCCGTCGGCCATGCGCGCCCTTTTCGAGCGTCCGCGTGGCCAGTGACATCGCATCCGTGGAACCCCGTTTCCAGCCACCCGCTCGTAGAGGACACCCGTGCCAACGATCCAACAGCTGGTCCGCAAGGGCCGGCAGTCCAAGATGGCCAAGGCCAAGACGCCCGCACTGAAAGGCGCCCCGCAGCGCCGCGGCGTCTGCACCCGGGTGTTCACCGTCACGCCCAAGAAGCCGAACTCGGCGCTCCGCAAGGTCGCACGTGTCCGGCTCACCTCCGGTATCGAGGTCACGGCGTACATCCCCGGCGAGGGCCACAATCTCCAGGAGCACTCCATCGTGCTCGTGCGCGGTGGCCGCGTGAAGGACGTCCCGGGCGTTCGCTACAAGATCATCCGCGGTTCGCTCGACACGTCGGGCGTCCGTGACCGCAAGCAGGCCCGTAGTCGCTACGGCGCCAAGAAGGACGCATAGAGATGCCTCGCAAGGGACCTGCGCCACGGCGCGAAGTCAAGCCCGACGCCATCTACCAGTCGACGCTCGTCACCCAGATCACCAACAAGATCCTCCAGTCGGGC
>JBBKVY010000074.1:0-5601 GCA_037968675.1 Acidimicrobiales bacterium
CTCCCCCGAACCCGCCCGCATGCTGGTCATCACCACCCCAGAGGCGATCGACCTCATCGTGCGCATGCCCAAAGCGCCAACGACCCCGAGGCCCAGCCAGCGCTATTCGCCGAACACGACTCCCAGATCGACGGCCCACCCCTCGGCTCGCAAGCGACAACGCCGTAGTCGGTCGATTCCGCGTGTGATGCGAGTGCTGCACCGTCAGTCACGGCGTCGGCGATTGGACGTCTGTGGACGCCCATGGACACCGCCCGTTCAAGTGCCCATTCGCCGCTCCGTCCACAGACGTCCACCGGAGTCCACTGCGGTGCGTGGTCTACATCGCGAGGTCGCCCTGGTACACGTCGACGACGGTAACTCCCGCGGTAACTCCCACCGGCCAGATTCGGCGGCTCGAAAACGCTGTGACCAGGGCAAACGCGGTCGCCATCAAGGCCGGGTTCGATTCCCCCCAGCTCCACCTTTGTCCACAGACGTCCGCTGACGTCCGTGGACGTGTCTCACGTCGAAACGTCGGGGCGGAACTCCCAACGACAGCTACCACGGAAGCGCTCCGACCGATCGCGTTGACATCGATGCCCATGTAGCTACAATGACGATATGCCCGTAGCCACATCTCATTCTGAGGTCGGGATCCGAGACCTCAAGAACAACCTCAGCAAGTACATCGACCGCGTCCGCTCCGGCGAGGAAGTCGTCGTGACCGATCGCGGACGACCCGTAGCGCGGCTGTCATCCCTGGACTCCTCGACCGACCGACTCGCCGCGCTGGTCACAGCCGGCGTCGTGCGCGCACCAACCAGCACGACTCGACGTCGACCCGGCCAGCGCATCAAGGCGCAGGGACCTGTCAGCGACCTGGTTGCCGAACAACGTCGGTGATCACCTACGTGGACACCTCCTCGCTCCTCAAGCTCGTCATCGAGGAAGCGGGCTCTGACCGAGCCGAGATTGTTTGGGACGCGGCCGACGCGCTGGCGTCGGTGAGCCTCATCGTCGTGGAAGCGCGGGCCGCGCTCGCCGCCGCGGCTCGCGGCGGCCGACTGACGACCGACCAGCACGAGCGAGCAAAGGTCGAACTGTCAGAGCTGACCGGCAACCTCCACCTCGTCGAGGTCACCGACGACTTGATCACGCGCGCTGCGGAGATCGCGGAGGACGAGGCGCTGCGCGGCTACGACGCCGTCCACCTCGCCGCAGCACGCCACCTCGAGGCCGAAGTCCTGACAAGCGCCGACGAGGCTCTGTGCGGGGCCGCAGCCCGTGGCGGAATGCACGTCGCAAACCCTCTTGCGATCTGACCCAGATCCGCTCGTACAACGCGCAGCATCGGGGCTTCGGGAAACGAACCATCTGCATCGCCTTGCGGCAGTCGTCGACCAGCTCGTCGAGCACCTGCGATCAAGATCCGACGCCGGCAACCGGACTCGTGACTAGGGTCGTCCGGAGCACGACCACTGGGAAGACCGGAGAACCGAATGACGAGCGTGATCGTGATCGGCGGTGGGCCGACTGGGTTGACGGCAGCGATGAAGTTCGCGTCGGAAGGCTCGTCCGTGACCGTCTTGGAACGCGACCCGGCACCGGTCCCCGACTCACCCACCCGAGCGTGGGAGCAGTGGGAACGACGAGCCGTGACGCAGTTCCGCCAGGTCCACTTCTTGCAACCGGCGGGGCGCTGGGCGCTGGAGGAGCATGTTCCGGCCGTCATCGACGAGCTCCGTGGCGTGGGCGCCATCGAGCTGCACCCCGACGTGATCTTCCAGGCCCCGGAGCCCGATCCGGAACCCGACCCCCGCTATGCGACGCTCACGACCGTACGCCGCCCGGTCCTCGAACTCGCGTTCGCCCGAGCTACTGCGAATACCCCTGGTGTGGTGGTCCGCCGAGGCGGCGTCGTGGCTTCACTCGTGACCGGCCCCGAGGCCATCCTGGGCGTTCCCCACATCACCGGCGTCCGGCTCGAGGACGGCAACACCCTCTCGGCCGACCTCGTGGTCGATGCCTCTGGCCGACGTTCAGCCGTCGCCAAGATGCTGGTCGACGTCGGAGCCAGAGAGATGACCACCCAGTCGACCGAGGTCGGCTTCGTGTACACCACTCGCTTCTATCGCGGTCAGCTGCCGGAGTATCGGAGCGAGTTGCTGACCCCGTTGGGCTCCATTTCGGCGCTGACCGTCCATGGCGATGACAACACCTGGGGCGCAACCCTGTACAGCCACCCGGCCGACACAGCCTTTCGAAAGCTGCGCGACCCGGACGTGTTCGATCGGGTGTATCGGTTGCTGCCCGACCACGCGCACTGGGTGGACGGCGAACCGATCACAGAACCAGCGTCGATGACGAGCACGTCGAACAAGATCCGCGAGTTCGTCACCGACGGTGTCCCACTAGCAACCGGTCTAGTTCCGTTAGGCGACGCGTGGGCGTTCACCAACCCATCGGTCGGACGCGGCATCGCGATCGGCATCATCCACGCCGTCGACGTCATCGACGAGGTCGCACCGATGCTCGGCGACCCTGCCGCGATGGCGAAGGCGTGGACCACCGGCACGAATCGACGCGCAATGCCGTTCGTCGAGTCAACGATCGACTACGACCGCGTTCGAGGGCCAGAGGTGGACGCCGCGATCGATGGGCGTGTCCACGAACACACCGATCCGGCGGCGCTCGGGTTCGTCGCCATGAACAACGCGCGCCATCGCAGCCAGTTTGTGTTCGAGCACTTCCGCGACATCGCCACACTGCGAGCCACGGCCGCCGAGGTGCTCGGCCGCGAGGGTGTCTTCGAGAAGGTGCTCGAGTTTGGTGCCGAACCATGGACACCGCCGCAACCAAGCCGTGACGAACTCCTCGCCGCTGTGAGCTGAAAGCGTCCCGCTCGATGAGGCGTCGAGCCGACCCTCGATCGCACCGCCACACCGATGAGTCATTGGCCTCGACGGAGCGACGCAGGGCGCGGGACCACGGACCGAGCGGTGTGTCACCCCTGCCAGCCATCCATCGACCTCACCAGCCATGCCGACGAAGGGAGCGTCCTCGGCTGCGTGAAGGCGTCAGATGACTCGAATCGTTCCGCTCGCGCCGAGCACCTTGCCGTCGGGCCATCCGCGATCGGTGGTGACGAGCTCGTCCGCTTCCCGCTCGAACGCAGTCGCGATGACCAGAGCATCGGGAAGCCGGAGTGATCGATGTCCGGCACGAAGCCGGGCGGCCGCTGTCGCGATGTCGACATCCAGGTCAACCACTTCGATCGGCAGGCGCCGCCGAAGATCGTGAACCAGCTCGACCGCTTCGTCACCCCGCCGTGCAGGACCGACGAGACACTCCGCGAGCGCCGAGACTGCCATCGCGAGCCGGTCTCCCTGGTCGAGCGCCTCAGCGATGACGGCGCCGGCGGCAAGGTGATGCGCATCGTCGCCGTCCAAGAACCCGGTCAGCACGCCGGCGCCGAGGTGGATCAGCGCCATTCGTCGCGAAGTTCGTCGAGTTCCCCTGCCGCGTAGGTACCGGTGAGCGCTCCGGCGAACTCTGCGGACTTCCATGGACACCGCCCTTCGAGCCCCTCGCTCGCAGCTCCCTCCACAGTCGTCCGTCCAAGTCCGCTGCCGTCCGTGGTCTCCATCTCGGGCTCGCCTCGGTACGCGTCGAGGACGGTAACTCCCGCGGTAACTCCCACCGGCCAGATTCGACGTCCGAAAACCTCTCTGACCAGGGCACACGCGACCGCCTCGGGGGCCGGGTTCGATTCCCCCAGCTCCACTTTTCGAGGGGAATCGAACCCCTCCACCCGGCACTCCGCGTAGCGGAACCCGGCCTGACCAGCCCGAACGCCAGCGAGGTTGACCACTCCGTGCGCGAATCGGCCAGCGCGATCGGGAATCGAACCCCACCTGATTCGGGGCCCTTGACAGCGGACGGCAACTCGCTGACCAGGGCTTTCGCGGGAGTTTCTCGCCGCAAAGAAGTGCGTTACTGGCCCGCTCACGTCGAGCATCGTCGACCTACCCTCACGAGGGTCGCGAAAGCGCCGTCAGAGTTGTCTGGCGCGAGGATGATCCGTCGGCGCACTCCTCGGCCCATTGACTTGGAGTTGCGCCCCATTCGTCATCGATCGCGGTCTGCGATGCCCCCAGTTTGACCAGGTGGTCGACCATCGCAGCCTTCGCGATCTGGATGGCCAAATGGAGACTCGTGATTCCTCGGTACGGGGCGGAGTGGGTCGGCTCGCCAACGCCGAGTAGGTGGTCGACGATCTCGATTCGCCCGTTGCTGGCGGCCATCGTCAGTGCCTCAGCGAGGATCACTGCGTGGTCGGGGTGAGGATCACGTTGGTCGACTGCCTCCGCCAGGTGCCAGGTGCCCCGTGTCACCACGGGACACCTCGCGCCGGTTACTGCGTCAGCTCAGGTCGGCACAAGCGATCTTGGCGCCTCCGGGTGCGTGGACCACAACGGACACCGCATCGGCCCCGGCGGTCGCCTCGACAGTGGCCTTGCCACGGGCGTTCCCGCCCGGGTTGGCGGTGAACGGTCCCGGCCAGATCTCGTTCGGTTCGCTGGCCGGGCCAGCCGCGTCGAACTTGTAGTGCCCGCCGGCCAGGCCGACGGCACAGGGCTGATTGTGGACGTGCGAGCCGTAGACGGCACCCGGCTCGAGGCTGGCGACGTGCACCGTCACGATCGTACTGCCGCTTGCCGTGCGGACCATCTGGGCCCGACCAGAGATGCCCGCCGGTCCGCCATTGAACGAATGGAAATCGCCCGATGTCACCGACGCACCGCCGGCTGAGGCCGAGATGTTTGGCAGCGTCAAGGCACATGCGGCGACTGCGATCGCCGCCAGAGTCTTCTTCATCGGTTCCTCCTATGTGGGACTCGGAAGCACCCAGCGTGCCGTCGAGTGACTACTTGGTATCTCTGGTCCTGTCGCGCTCGACTCGTCAAACGGTTCACCGATTCGCGATCAGATCGCGAGCTTCAGCCGAGACACACTCTCGGCGGAGCCGACCAACGTGAGGACGGCGACGGCAAGGAGTCGGTAGTCCCAGCGCCGACTGATGAAGCCGAGGAGGAGCCCCCCCCCCAGGGTCTCGTTGGAATCATGTCGTGCCTCCAGGCGCCGGTTCGAGGGCACAGATCGTCGGACGTCTGAGGCACGTCCGCTGCCGGATCGTCCGGGCCGTTGTCACGTCAACTCGGAAATCCCTAGCGCCTCGAGTCAGCACTCCCCCGGATGAACGACTGTGAACCGATCACCGCCCGTGTTACGACAAGTGAGTCGTGAGGAGCACCGATGGGTGAGACAGCGACCGACGAGGATCTACTCGCGGCCATGGCCCAGGGCGACCAGCAATCGCTGAACGCGCTTTACCGACGGCATGCACCCTGGCTCACCGCCCGCCTCACCCATCGCTGCAACGACCGCGAGGTGGTCGACATGGCCCTGCAAGACACCTTCGTCGCCATCTGGCGCAAGCCCCGCTCCTATGACGGTAGGGGCGAGGTGGCCGCATGGATGTGGGGAATCGCGGTGCGTCGCCTCATCGATCAGCTCCGGCGCCGCCCGGCCCACTCCGCGGTGGCGGCATCCGAGGTC
>JBBKVY010000075.1:0-5434 GCA_037968675.1 Acidimicrobiales bacterium
TCGCCGCGGGCCATGCGAATGTCGCCGTATTCGAGGTCTGACCTTCCGGATCGACAGTCCGACACCGGTGGACGTCAGCGGACGTCGGTGGAATCGGCGCGGGAGTTACCGTGGGAGTTACGCACTTCCTTGCGGCGAGAAACTCCCGCGAAAGTCCTGGTCAGCGAGTTGCGGCCGGCGGTCAAGTGCCTCGAATCGGGTCGGGTTCGATTCCCGAGTGTGCTGGTCGATTCGCGCACGGAGTGGTCAACGTCGCTGACGCTTGACCAGGTCAGACCGTGTTCCGCTACGCGGAGTGTCGGTGCGAGGGGTTCGATTCCCCTCGAAAAGTGGAGCTGGGGGGAATCGAACCCTGGCTGCGTCGGGGTAGCGAAAGTCCTGGTCACAGCGTTATCGGGCTGCTGGATCTGGCCGGTGGGAGTTACCGCGGGAGTTACCGCACTCGACGTGTACCGAGCCGCGGTGGCGATGTAGGCCACGGACTGCGGTGAACTTCGACGGACGTCTGTGGACGGGCCCGCGAAATTGGCTTCGGAAGGCTCGTGTCCATGGACGTCCACAGACGTCCAATCGCCGAGGGTCGGACTGTGGCTGCTGACAGGGGTTGTCTTCCCGGCGATCTGCTTGCAGAATGAAAGCGTGCCGAACATTCTTGTGCGAGATCTCCCTGATGAGGTCCACCGAGCGTTGGCGCATCGCGCCGAGCGCCGAGGGCAGTCGTTGCAGCAGTACCTGAGTTCCGAGCTGACCCGACTCGCGGAGCGGCCGACTGCGGACGAGTTGTTCGAGCGAGTTGCCAAGCGGCGAGGCGGGAAGGTCGGCCTTCGCCAGGCGGTCGCTGATCTCGATGCCGAGCGCTCTGCGTTTTGATCGTCGTTGACGCGTCGGTGTTGGCGAACGCGCTCGCCGACGATGGACCGGACGGGGGAGTGGCACGCGCTCGATTGACGGCGGGTGACGATCTGGTCGCGCCTGACCTCGTCGATGTCGAGACCGTGGCGGTGCTCCGGAAGCGGTGGATGGCTGGAGACCTCTCGAAGAATCGGTTCTCTGCCGCGATCGGTGACCTGGAGGATCTGGGCATCGTCCGGTATCCCGCTCTGCCGCTGATGCGCCGTGCGTTCGAACTCCGCGACAACGTGACCGCGTACGACGCGGTCTACGTCGCGCTCGCCGAGCACCTCGACTGCCCACTTGTCACCGCCGATATACGGCTCGCCGCGGCGCCGGGCATCAGCTGCTCGGTCGAGGTGCTCCCAATCTGAGTCTCGCCCGTTGTTTGGGGGCACCCCTGGCAAGCGACCTTCAGCGGCACCCCGGGGATGGGCGCGGTCAATTCGGCCGAGTGATATTGGGCGCTCGGTGGCCCGAATAACGCCGGTTCTCCTGCAGGCGACCATGTGCGGTTTCGATTGAGCTGGGCGGCGATATGTGACGGCGCCAGTCAGTCCTTGGCGCGATTCGACCAGGCCCGAGCGACGGTGGGTAGGTGTCGGCTGAGCATCTCTGCGAAGTCCCGCCTGGTCAGCGAGTCGCTGCGCCTCTTGCCGAAGAGCGCTTCGAGAACCTCGCTCACCGTGTCCGAATCGATGGTCCACAGCAGATTGCCAAGGTCGTCAGCGCTCATCGGGCGGATCGTGAGTGAATCGCGTTCGACCTCGTCTCGCAAGCGTCGATCGTTCGTGACCAGCACCTCAGCACCGGCCTCGAGCGCGGCCGCCACGACGTGACGATCCTTCTCGTTCACGACATCCCCAACGGCACCGAGGCCGCCGACCTCGACGATCTGATCAGCCAGGAAGTCCCGCATGTCCGCGACACGACGCCGCAGCCTGGCCGGGTCCAAGTGTGCGAAGTTCTCGACGAGATTGCGCTCCACCTCGCCGAGCACCACCTCGGAGACGACAACGTCGACCAGCCCCGCTTCTGCTGCCGTCAGCAAGAAGTCGCAGCACACGATGGGTACCAACACGTCTGCGTCACAGAACGCGACGAACGGTGCGGTCACGAGTCGTAGAGCCCGAGCTCCTCGGCATCTTCGGCCATCCGATCGAGCGCAGCTCGTCGACGCCCAGCCGTCTCGTCGCGCACTGCGAGCAGATCTCGCAGCTGCACGCGGCGGTGGGTGCCGACCATGTGAGCCGGCAACCGGCCCGAGTCGATCATGCGAACCACCGTGGGCCGCGACACTCCCAACACGGCTGCGCCCTGTTCGGTGCTGACCTCCTCCGGTGTGCGTACGACGATGGCGTCATCGCCCGCTGCGGTGGCTTCGAGCACGTCGCTCAGCGCAGCGACCGCAGCCACGGGCAGCTCGACCCGCACCCCGTCAGAGGTGACGATCTGGGCGCCGTGCTCGAGCGCGCCGAGCACCCGACGTGCCCGGTCGCGGTCTTCGTCGGTGATGATCGACATCACTGCAGCATACCGCCTAAACGAAACAAACGAATAGCTTTATGGGGAGGTGCAGGCGCACAGATCGCCCCGACCGAGCACGGTTCTCGAGCGCCGACACAGGCGAGCCCTAGCGGCGCGTGTCTCGATGGGGCAAGGGCCGGGCCGCGGCGCTGTAGGTAGCCTGGTGCGATGACGAACGATGCGGCGACGGCGCTTCGGAACGCCTTGGCGCTGTCCGAGCGCGACCGCGCGGACAGTGCAGCTGAGGTGTTGGCGAGTCTGCCTGAGCCGGTTGGCGGTCTGGAGGTCGACTCTCCGGAGTGGGTGCTCGAGATGGAGCGACAGGCTCGGGCTGTCACGTCGGGCGAGACGGTGACCGAGGACTGGGGCGCCGTCGAGGCTCGAGTCCCTCCGACGTCTCGCAGACGCGTGAGTGTCGAGGTCAGATTCGATCCGCAGGCGTCGGCTGAGATCGAGGAGGCGTTGGCTTGGTACGCGGGGGCGACGCTCCGGTCTTGGCCGTGACTTCGTAGCCCTTCGGCGGCTGACGCAGCGCCTCGGGATGCACCCGGAGGATCCTCAGGCGGATCAGATGCCGGACATGACCGGTCGGCGTGCGCTCGTGATCGCCACGAACCACGGCGTGCTCGACATCGGCAAGCCGACGGGCGTGTTCGCCAGCGAGATGACGGCGCCGTACTACGTGTTCGAGGACGCCGGCATGGAGGTCGACGTGGCCAGCCCGCTCGGCGGCACCATCCCCGTCGACCCGCAGTCGCTCAAGCCGGTGCTGCGCAGCGAGCACGACGACCGCTTCCTGGCTGACGACGACTTCCGCGCCAAGGTGACCGGCTCCCTCGCAAATCGCCGACCTCGACATGGCCGACTACGACATCGTCTTCCTCGCTGGCGGGTGGGGCGCGGCCTTCGACTTCGGGTTCTCCGACGACCTCGCCGACAAGATCACCGAGGCAAACACACTCGGCCGTGCCATCGGTGGCGTCTGCCACGGACCGCTCGGCCTGCGCAACGCCAAGACGCCCGACGGCAAGCCGCTGGTCGAGGGCCGCAAGATCTGTGCAGTGACCGACAAGCAGGTCCACGAGCTCGGTATCGGCTCGACGCCGCATCACCCCGAGACCGAGCTGCGCAAGATGGGCGCCGAGTTCGAGTCGAAGACGAAGTTCCGCGATCCCTTCGCCAACCACTGGGTCGTCGACGGCAACCTCGTCACCGGACAGAACCAGAACGCCGGACCGATGGTGGCCCGAGAGCTCGCCCAGCTCGTCGCCTCCGGAGCGACGACGTCATCCCACGACACGACCGGAGCGTCGACATGAAGACCGTTCTCATCACTGGTGCCGGTTCCGGATTCGGGAAGGGGGCTGCGATCGAGTTGGCGGCTCGTGGGCATCGGGTGTTCGCGTCCACCGAGACCAGCGCCCAGGCCGACGCCTTGGCTACAGCGAATACCGAACTGACGGTCCTGAAGCTCGACGTGACCGACGTCGCCGACATCGCCCAGGTCGCCGACATCGACCCGGACGTCTTGGTGAACAACGCCGGCTTCGGTGTCATGGCCCCGCTGGCGACCGTTCCGCTCGATCGGATGCGCGCCGGGTTCGAGGTGAACGTGTTCGGCATGGTCTCGATGAGCCAAGCGGCGATCCCGGGGATGAAGGCAAAGGGCAGGGGACGGATCATCAACGTGTCGTCGATCGCCGGCCTCCTGCCGGGCGCCATGACCGCGCCGTATGCCATGACGAAACATGCCGTCGAAGCCTTCTCCAAGGCCCTCCGCGTCGAACTCGCTCCCTATGGCATCGATGTCACGAAGATCAACCCTGGCCCGTACGACACCGGGTTCAACGACGACATGGTCAACGGCATCGCCGAGTTCATCGACCCAGGCGACGAGCCCGCGGCTCAGGCGGAATCGCTGGTGCGTGCCATGGTGCTGCACAACCAGCTCGACCCCGCGGAGGTCGCGACATCGATCGCCGATCTCGTCGAGGCCGAGGTGACACCGGTCGAAACGTTCCTCCCGCCGGGAATCGAGAAGCTCGTCGGACGCTGACGACCGGTGAGGGTCGGCTCCTCCGGACGATTCCGTTTCCAGCGCCGGTTCTGGCGCAAGCGGCTGGAACGAGCACGCAACAGATCCTTCGTGATGCTCTCACTCGTCACGTCGACCACCGCTGCGTCGAGCATCCTGCTCGAGGTGTCGTCGTAGGGCGGGCATCTCATGACGCTCGAAGTGCCTGCACGCGTGGCGGCCTCGGCAACGGTACGCCGTGTGGGACGCTCGTCTGATGCGAACCGCTCCCATCGCGACCTCATCGACGCTGGCCGTGATCGCGGTTCTCTACGTCGGATGGGGGTTTGGTGCATCGTTCCCCCTTCCATGACCACAAGCAGTTGGCCGACTCCGTAGCGGGTTCGAGCGCCACGCCGGGACTGCCTCGCAGTTGCTGGGCTACTCGCCTGCGCGGCCGGCTTCGTCGCCGACGTGTTGTCGCGGCCTCCCGCTCGGACTCCGACAAGGCGTCGGGCTGCATCGTCGTGACTCACGACCCCGACGACATTCACCGCGTCGCCGCGGGCCATGCGAATGTCGCCGTCTTCGAGGTCTGACCTTCCGGATCGACAGTCCGACACCGGTGGACGTCAGCGGACGTCGGTGGAATCGGCGCGGGAGTGACCGTGGGAGTTACGCACTTCTTTGCGGCGAGAAACTCTCGCGAAAGTCCTGGTCAGCGGGTCGCGGCCGGCGGTCAAGTGCCCTCGAATCGGGTGGGGTTCGATTCCCGATTGGCTGGTCGATTCGCGCACGGAGTGGTCAACGTCGCGGACGCTTGACCAGGTCAGGCCGCGTTCCGCTACGCGGAGTGCTGGGTCGAGGGGTTCGATTCCCCTCGAAAAGTGGAGCTGGGGGGAATCGAACCCCCGTCCGTCTGGCGGTCACGGCTCGTGCTACGACCATTCCCGTGTCTGTGGCTCACGGTTGCCACGCCCCCGGGTGGGCGCACCGTCGAGT
>JBBKVY010000076.1:0-24938 GCA_037968675.1 Acidimicrobiales bacterium
ACCACAGCGTCGTCGGCGAGGTCGCTCGGCCACAGCACGACCGCGGCCGCCACCAATGCCAGCACCGTGATGGCAGCGGCGGCGAGGACCACCGGCGAGAAGCGAGGTCCATCGGCCCATGACGACTCGATGCCCGACGCGAGGTGTGCCTCCGTACGCGATCGCCAGTCGGGCACGGTGACGTCGCCGAGGTCGTCGAAGCGCCGTTGCAGTTCGTCGTCAGTCATCGGAGTCCTCCAGGAGCAAGCGGAGTGTGCGCCGGCCTCGCAGGAGCGACACGCGGATCGACCCGGCCGTGGTGTCGAGGCGGCGGGCGATCTCGGGCGCCGTGTAGCCACCGACGTATCGCAACACCAGAGCGCGGCGCTGCCGGTCGGTCACGTGGACCAACGCGTCGATCAGGTCCCAGGCGGGCTCGACGTCTCGAGCGCCCTCGTCGGGCACATCGGTTCCTGCTCCGTCGGAACGGCGACGAGCCATCTCGCCGGCGGCGATCCGAAACGCAGCGCGCCAGACCCATGCGTCGACGTCGGCGATGGCGACACCGCGCCGCACTGCCTGCGCGTACGCCTCGGCTGCCGCGTCACTCGCCACCTCCCTGTCGGCGGTGTACGCAAGCAGCGCCCGCCACAACCGTTGGTGCGTCCGTTCGAACGCATCGGCGAACGGCGTCAGCCGGTCCGATTCCACCTGCACATCCTGCACACCACCCACGGAGGGATGCGGGGACGCATCGTTATCCGGCGGACTTGGACTTCTCAACCGCGTCGACCAGTTCGGCGGTGGGGCGGAAGGTCAATCCCGCGATGGCGCGGTGGCTGTAGGCGACCGTGCCGGCGGCGTCGATCACGAAGACCGAGCGACGATAGAAGCCGATCGGTCCGATGATGCCGTAGGCCTCGCCGATCGCCTTGTCGGTGTCAGCCAGGAGCGGGAAGCCGAATCCGCCCTGCTTGTCGGCGAACTCCTCGTGGCTCGCGACGTTCTGGGGCGAGATGGCGAGCAGTTGCGCACCGACATCGGCGAACTCGTCGATCTCGGCCGTGTAGGCGTTGAGCTGACGGGTGCAGACCGGCGTGTCGTCACCCGGGTAGAAGGCGAGGACGACGGGTTGACCGCGATACGCCGACAGCGTGTAGTCGCGTCGGCCCTCGTCGGTGCCGTCGGTGCCGGGCACCGTGAAGTCGGGGGCAGGAGAGCCGATGGCAGGCATGATCTAGCTCGCAGACGATTCGTAGAGTTCGGCGGACATGTCGAAGTTGGCATAGACGTTCTGGACGTCGTCGAGTTCCTCGAGCGCATCGATGATGCGCAGGATCGCCTTGGCCTTGTCGGGCTCGGTGATCGGGATCGTGTTCTGGGGCAGCATGGTGACCTCGGAGTTCTCGACCGCGATGCTCGCTGCGTCGAGCGCGTCGCGGACATCGGGGAGGTCGGTGGCGGCGGTGAGCACCTGCCACACCTCACCCTCGTCGGTGATGTCGTCGGCGCCGGCGTCGAGGGCGGTCTCCATGAGGTCGTCCTCGCTCACGCTCTTCGGAACGATGATCACGCCACGACGGTCGAACTGCCACGACACCGCGCCCGGCTCGGCCGCCGAGCCGCCGTTCTTGGTGAGGGCGTTGCGGACGTCTGAGGCGGCGCGGTTGCGGTTGTCGGTGAGGACTTCCATCAACACGGCGACGCCGTTGGGTCCGTAGCCCTCGTAGGTGATCTGTTCGTAGACCACACCCTCGAGATCGCCGGTGGCCCGCTTGATGGCTCGCTCGATGGTGTCGAGGGGGATCGAGTTGTCGCGTGCCTTCTGGTAGAAGGTCCGCAGCGTCGGGTTGGCGTCGAGATCGCCGCCGCCTTCGCGTGCGGCCACCTCGACCTGGCGGATGAGCTTGGCGAACACCTTGGCCCGCTTGGCGTCGGTGTTGGCCTTCTTGTGCTTGATCGTCGCCCATTTGGAATGGCCGGACATCTACATGACCTCCTCGAGGAACCGCCGGTGGATGCGCAGGTCGGACGTGCCGTCAGGAGAAGGCAGTTCGGGGTGGAACGCCGCGACCATCACCGGTCCGGAAGTGCACAGTACGGGTCGATCAGCGACCGTGGCGACCACGGTGACATCGTCGCCGACCCGCTCGACGACGGGCGCGCGGATGAACGATGTGTCGAACGGCGAGTCGAACCCCTCGACCACCAACGCGGTGTCGAAGCTGTCGATCTGACGGCCGTACCCGTTGCGGCGGGTCGTGATGTCGATGGCACCGAAGCACCGTTGGTCGGACCGCCCGTCGAGCACTTCGGCGCCCAGCAGGATCATGCCGGCGCACGTACCGAGCGCCGGCATGCCGTCGGCCAGTCGCTTCGCGATCGGATCGAAGAGTTCGCCGCGATCCAGGAGCATCGACATCGTCCCCGACTCACCACCGGGGATGACGAGGACATCGACATCGTCGAGCTGATGGGGACGACGGACCTCGGTGGCCGCGAACCCGAGCGACTCGAACGCCTCGACGTGTCGCCGGAACGCCCCCTGGAGTGCGAGTACGCCGATCGTCACCAGCCGCGCTTCTCGAACTCCGTGCCGTCGCTGGCCGTCCCGGCGGCGTCCATGCCGATACCGGTCATCGGCGCACCGAGGCCCCGGGACACCTTGGCGAGGATGTCAGCGTCGCGGAAGTGCGTCGTCGCCTCGACGATCGCCTTTGCCCGGGGCGCCGGATCGTCGGACTTGAAGATGCCCGACCCCACGAAGACGGCATCGGCGCCGAGCTGCATGGCGAGGGCGGCATCCGCCGGCGTGGCCAGGCCACCGGCGCAGAACAGCGGCACGGGGAGTTCGCCGGTGTCGGCGATCTCCTGCACCAGCGGGAGGGGCGCCCGGAGCTGCTTCGCCCACTCGAACAGCTCGGCCTCGTCGGCCTGGGTGATCCTGCGCAGGTCACCGTTGATCGAACGCAGGTGACGCACCGCCTGGACGACGTTCCCGGTGCCGGCCTCGCCCTTGGAGCGGATCATGCATGCACCCTCGCTGATGCGCCGAAGTGCCTCGCCCAGGTCGGTCGCTCCGCACACGAACGGGACGTCGAAGGCCCACTTGTCGATGTGGTGGGTCTCGTCGGCCGGCGTGAGAACCTCGGACTCATCGACGTAGTCGACACCGAGCGCTTGGAGGATCTGGGCCTCGACGAAGTGGCCGATGCGGGCCTTGGCCATCACCGGGATGGTCACGATGTCCTTGATCCCCTCGATCATCTCCGGATCCGACATGCGGGCCACGCCACCGTCGACGCGGATGTCGGCCGGAACACGCTCGAGCGCCATGACGGCCACGGCACCGGCGTCCTCGGCGATCTTGGCCTGCTCGGGCGTGACGACGTCCATGATGACGCCGCCGACGAGCATCTCGGCCAGCCCACGCTTGACGCGGAACGATCCCGTGTTGCCGTTCGGGTCACGGAGGCCGGTCTCGGGAGGCGCACTCATGGTGCGGAGTCTACGAGCGGCTGCTCACATCTCGCGAAGCAGATCGATCCGATCATCGAGCGGTGGGTGCACGGCGAACGGATCGTCGGCATCGCCCGGAGGCGCGAAGCAGAGCCCACCGAACGCCGGGGGGACGTCGAGCGTCGTGGGGGACGATCGGATCGACTGAAGCGCCCGCACCATCCCTGGTGGATACCGCGTGGCCTGCGCACCCTCGAGGTCGGCGTGGACCACCGACCGTTCCTCATCGCCATGGACGAGGGAGACCACCGGCCCGGTGAGCGGGCCCTTGGCGAAGGGGCCGAACAATGCCGCGGCCAATGTGGTGACGGCGACAGACCGCGTCCGAGCCGGGCCGAGGTGGTGGCCCACGACCGCTTGGAGGGCGACCGGGTCGGCGACCTCGAGCAATCCGGTCGTCACCGCGAGCGAGCACGGCCCGTTGCCCACTCCCCAGCTCAGGGCGTTGACCGACGTGGTCTCGATGACGAACAGGCGGGGTGGAGCGACACCCGACGCCATCGCCACACTCTCGGCGAGCCCGGCGAGACGCGGCACCTCGTGGGCGTCGACCGCGCGCGCACCGACCGCGCCGGCGACCCGGTCGTCGATTCCTCGGGCCCGGACGACGGTCACGATCACGCCGACGACGATCGCCAGCGGGAGGGCGAGAACCCACAGCCGCAGCAGCAACGCCACCAGGAACACGGGGACGGCGACGATGGCGACGTGGATCGCCACGAGGCGCACGAGACTGGCGTCAGACGTTGGTTCGGGATCGGGCACGGCTCGCCGAGTCTACGCAACGGACCGTCGCCCACGGAGCCCCTGGCTTCCCACCGGGAACGGTCACCCGGCGGCGATGATCGATTCGTAGCGGGCCATGTACAGCTCGGCCAGGTGGCGCATGGCGAAGTCGCCTGCCCGCGTCGCGCCCGCCGTCACCAGCTCGTCGCGGCGGTGGTCGTCGTCGAGTGCGCTGGTGAGTTCCTCGGCCAGGCGTGCTGCGTCTCCGACCGGCGCCAACAGGGCATCGATGCCGTGCGTCGCCACGTTGCGGTAGCCGGCGAGGTCGCTGGCGACGACCGCGGTGCCGGCGGCCATGGCCTCGAGGAGCACCACGCCGAACGACTCACCCATCAGCGCTGGCGCGCAGAACACGTGGGCGCCCCGCAGGCGGGCGATCTTCTCCTGGTCGGTGAGTCGTCCGAGCCACTCGATGCGCGGATCTCCGGCGTAGGTGGCCTGGAGCCGCTCGGTCTCGGGTCCGTCCGAGCCGACCCACAGACGGACGTCGCTGGAGAGCCGTTGCAGCGCCTCGAGCAGCACCTCGAGCCCTTTCCTCGGCTCGTGCCGGCCGCAGAAGAAGATGGTGGGCGCGTCGGTTGGCGTCGACGGCCCGCTGGCGTACCGCTCGATCTCGATGCCGTTGAACAGGAGCTCGTAGTCGCCGCCGAGGTACGACTTGGCCAACCGCTCGGCGTCGGGCGACACCGCGCACCGGTGGGAGAGGTGCCGGAGGAGCCAGCGGAGCGCAGGCCCCGCGTACTTGTACGACGCCGAGTCGCCGGCGGCGTGGAACGTGCCGATCATCGGTGCCGGGCTGACCAGCAGCGCGGTCATCGTCGGACCAGGAGCCAGCGGTTCGTGCAGATGGAGGACGTCGAAGTCCTCGTCGCGGATGGCCCGGATCGTTCGGAGTTGCGCCGAGGGGTCGGGCGCGAGAGGCGCGACCGAGCCGTTGGCCGAGGTCGGCACGCTGACACCGAGCGGGGTCACACCGGCGTCGGGCGGGACCCCGTCCGCCGGCGCGAGCACCCGGACCGGGTGACCGAGCGATCGGAGCGCCCTGGCCAGACCGAGTACCTGTCCTTGGACACCCCCGGGAATGGTGACGCTGTACGGACTCATCAGACCGATTCTCACGGGCTGGTCCTCACGGGCTGGTCCTCATGTGAGTCCGGCCTCGGCCAGGGCAACGTGATCGCTCGGCCAGTTGGGCGACATGAGATGCCACTGCGTCGGCTCTCGGCGGATCAAGTACTCGAGCTCGTGGGCGATGTCCTGCGTGATCCGGGCGACGTCCTCGCGCAGGCGCCCCTGACGTTCGACCTCCATCGGCGGGCGGATCAGCCCGTGGTGGCCGCCATGGGCACGCTGGTACATGGCCCCGGGCACCAGATCGGCTCCCGATCGCAGGGCCAGCGTCGCCGGCCCTCCCGGCAGGGTCGTGCGTTCGCCGAAGAACTCGACCTCGATGCCGCTGCCATCGATGTCGCGGTCCGACAGCAGGCACACCAGTTCGTTGCGCTTGAGGGCGGCGAGGACCTCGCGGCCCGCGTCGGGACCGAGCGGGACCACATTGATGCCGAGGGACGTGCGGAACTCGGTGAACCAGTCGAACAGTTCTGGGGGGTCCAGCCGTTCGACGACGGCGGTGATGGGCACGCCGACCACCCGTGTGAACCAGAACCCGGTCCACTCCCACCCGCCGAGGTGGGGCAGGACGAGGATCGTGCCGTTGCCCCGGTGGAGCGACTGTTCGAGGTGCTCGTAGCCCTCGTAGCTGAGGCCGGCGTCGAGTTCGGCCGGGGTGAGGATGGGGAGCCGGAACGCCTCGAGCCAGTACGCCGCGTACGACTCGAAGGTCGCATTGACCGCACGGCGCAGCGCCGCACCGGACAGTGAGGGATCGACGCGACGGAGGTTTCGCTCGACCAGGAGCCGCCGCCTGGGGTCGGGAAGGGCAGCCCCAGTGCCGCCGAGCTTGGCCAGCGGACCCAGCACGGGGGCGGGAAGGCGGCGAGCCACAGCCGAAGCTGCTTGGAACGCCGTCAGGAGACGAGAGGCCACGTTGCGGGGGACGGCCGGTGAGTCAGGGGTGCGTACGCCGGCGACGGCGCGCAGCCCGCTCCTGGCGGTCGGCCCGACGCATCGACCGCCGACGGCGGTCGCGAGCGACGATCGGCGTCGACATCGGTACGTCGGCGGTCGCCTGCACCCAGACCTTCCAGAAACGCTGCCCTGCCGTGAACATCGTGAGGACGAACATCAGCCACAACGCCGGGATGAGCAGCGAGTCGAACAGGAGCGCGAGCCCCAGCAGGATCAGCCGCTCGGCCCGCTCCATCAGGCCTCCACGGGCGTCGAAGCCGAGTGACTCTGCCTTCGCCCGCTCGTAGGAGATCAACAGCGAGGCGCCGAGGATGGCCATCGGGAGCAGCGAGATCCGCCCGGGCTCGGTGGTGTCGAGATACCAGGCGACGCCGCCGAGCAGCAGCGCGTCGGCCACGCGATCCATCGTCGAGTCGAAGAACGCGCCACGGGTCGAGGCAGTGCCGGATGCCTTGGCCACCGCGCCGTCGAGGACGTCGGGAATGGCCGTGAGCACCAGGAGCAGGAGCCCGGCGCGGAGGGCGCCGTTGGCGATCGCGAACGCCGCGGCGCCCGACATCACGACACCGAAGGCCGTGAGGTGGTCGGCTTTGACACCGGCACGGCGCAAGTTGGCGCCGATCGGCTTCAGGCCCTTCTCGAAACTCGAGCGGAAGCGACCGTCGAACATGGCGTGTCCAGATCTTCAGGGTCAGGAGTGGGATGCCCGCCACCGGGCGACCAGTGGGGCAGGCTACCCGGGGCTCCGGGCAGCCCCAAGGATACGGGCCGGACCGCGGGAGCACACCGATATGGTCGGGACGTGAACGCTGACGACACCCGCACGCCCGCCGATCCGTGTCCCGAGTGCCGTTTCGACGGTGCCGCCGTGGCCGATGTCGCCGGCGAGATCGACGCGTTGGGCCGCAAGTTCGCCGCACCCCTGACCCGCTATCTCCCCGGTGAGGACGGCCCGGCTCTCCTCCGGACTCGACCGGCACCCGACGTGTGGTCACCGCTGGAGTACGCATGCCACGTACGCGACGTCTTGCGGGTCTTCGAAGAGCGAACCCGAGCCATGGTGGCCGAGCCCGGCGTCGACTTCGGTTGGTGGGACCACGAGGCCGCCGTCACCGACGACGCGTACAACGAGCAGGATCCGGTCGAGGTCGCCACCGATGTCGCGTCTGCGACGACTCGCTATGCCACGACCCTCCGCGCCCTCGACGACGACCAGCGGCAAGCCTCCGGAGAACGTCGCGGCGGAGAGGTGTTCACGGTCGACTCGCTCGCTCGGTACGCACTGCACGAAGCGAAACACCACCAACTCGACATCGGCCGCGGGCTCCGCGCCGCGAGGGGACGCTGATGGCCACCGACCGCTCACTCACGCCATCGGACGCAGTTGTCGCCGTCCGCTCGTTCCCCCGTCGGTTCCGGGCAGCGCTCGCCCGGCCTGACGATGCGGACGAGCGTCTCGACCCTGACGAGGTGGCGCGTCGTCCGGACGCCGACGGTCGGTCGGCCGTCGACCACCTCGCTGCGGCGACAGGCCTCGTCGACGCGCTGCCGGCGCTCGGTGCGGACGATGTCGCCACCGACGGCGCAGCGATCTCGACGCTGCTCGACCGACTCGACGCTGCGGCCGCCGGGGCCGTCGCGCGCATCGACGCCGTCTCGACCGACCAGTGGAGTGAGCGCCTGCCGATGCTCCAGGACGCCGTCGGCGCCATCGCCGGACACCTCCGGGCGGCGACCAGGGCGATGGCCGAGGGCGGCTGATCCGTCCGGTCAGGACGTGAGCTTGCCGTCCAGGTCCGACCAGTCCTCGGGGTTGGCTTCGACGACCTGGTCGACGATCGCACCGTCGACTCCGTCGACCAGCACGAACCCGCGCGTGTCCGGGGGTTCTTCTGCGGAGTACAGCAGGATCCGCCACGTGGGTCGGCTGCGGAGCCCCCGCCAGCCCATCTGCGCCGATGCGTGGCCGACGGGGAACCCAACCGCACGCGAGGCGCCGACGAGCGCGTCCTGCTCGTCGACGACGAGGTCGAAGCCGGAGAGCAGGTGGTACCCGCCGACCAGCGCCAACACGATGCCGACGACCAGGAACCCGTCGTTGACCAGCACGGCTTCGTCGTCGGCTGCGGCCCACAACGCGAGACAGCCGACTGCGGTCACCAGGTACAGGTACCCGGGGATCCGTCGCCGATTGTTGTCCGGGAACACGTAGGGCCCGACGTACCCCGCGGCGTCGAGATCGGCGGGGAGCTCGTCGAGGTGTTCGTCGCTGTGCCCGTCATCAGGGGCGGCGTCGGGCTCGGTCACGAACGCGACGGTACCGTCCGATCATCTCCCACCCCGACTCGGGAGCCGTCCCGTAGCGTGGTCCGATCGTGGGATCGATCGACGTCAACCGGCTCGAGCACCACCTGCCCGGCGGCAGGCAGCTGTTCAGCGACGTCTCCTTCAAGGTGGGCGATGGGCAGCACGTCGCACTCGTGGGCGCCAACGGCGTCGGCAAGACGACGCTCATGGGCCTCATCGCCGGCGAATCCGTCCCCACCGGAGGCACGATCGCCGTCGACGGCCGCCTCGGCGTCATGAGCCAGCTGGTCGGGATGCGCGGTGAGTCCCGGACGGTGCGCGACCTGTTCGTGTCCCTGGCTCCCCCGGCCATCGCCGCAGCAGCACGGGATCTCGACCACGCGACCCGAGCCGCGAGCCGAGCCGCCGACGGCGGTAAACCCTCGTTCATCGACAAAGCCGGGATCCGCCTCGCCGAAGCCCATGGCGAATGGGGTGCGGTGGGTGGCTACGAGATCGAGGTGCTCTGGAACGTCTGCGCCACCGAGGCCGTGGGACTCGACGTCGACCAGGCCTCGACCCGGCCGCTCGCGACGTTCTCGGGCGGCCAACAGAAGCGGCTCGCCCTCGAGTACCTGCTCCGGAACGACGACGACGTGCTCCTGCTCGACGAGCCGGACAACTTCCTCGACATTCCGGGCAAGGGCTGGCTCGAGGCCCGGCTCGACGAGTCGCCCAAGACCATCCTGTTCATCAGTCACGACCGTGCGCTGCTCGCCCGTAGCGCCCACCGGATCGTGACCATCGAGGGCGATGGTGCCTGGACCCACGGCGGATCGTTCACCGGCTACGCCGAGGCCAGGATCGCTCGACTCGAGAAGCTCGAGGACGACCACCGTCGCTGGGTCGACGAGCGCAATCGTCTGGTCGAGTACAAGCGGATCATGAAGGAGCGGGCCAAGGTCTCCGACGCCAACGCAGCCCGGGCCAGGGCCGCCGAGACGCGACTGCGCCACTTCGAGGACAAGGGTCCGCCACCGGAACGACCCAACGAGGCGAAGATCACCATGCGGATCGACGGTGGACGGACCGGCAAGCGGGCGATCGTCATCGAGGAGCTCGAGCTCACCGACCTGACGTTCCCGTTCTCGACCGAGATCTGGTTCGGCGACCGCGTCGGCATCCTGGGCGACAACGGTACGGGCAAGTCGCACCTGCTCCGTCTCCTCGCCGGCGACGCATCGGTTGCCCACGACGGGCGCTGCGACCTCGGGGCGCGTGTCCGGCCGGGCCACTTCTCCCAGACCCACGACCACCCGGAACTCGTGGGACGGACGCTCCGCTCGGTGCTCGAGTCGCACGACCTCGCGCGAGGCGCGGCGATGTCGCGCCTCAAGCGCTACGAGCTGCACGGCGCTGCGGAACAGACCTTCGAGACGCTGTCCGGGGGTCAGCAGGCGCGCTTCCAGATCCTCCTGCTCGAGCTGGGCGGCTGCACCCTCCTGTTGCTCGACGAGCCGACCGACAACCTCGACGTCACGTCGGCCGAGGCACTCGAAACGGTGCTGGCGACGTTCGAGGGAACCGTGGTCGCGGTCACCCACGACCGGTGGTTCATGAAGAATCTCGATCGGTTCCTCACCTTCACCGATGCCGGCGAGGTCCTCCTCAGTTGACGACGGCGGCGTGCCGGACGAACCGGTTCCCGTCGAACTCCCACACCGCGTCAGGATCGCTCACGCCCGGGTCGAACCAGATCAGGTCGTCACGACCGTCGCCGTCGAGGTCGCCGACGCCGGGACGCTGGGTCTCGTCGTGGTCGGCGCGGATGTCGCGATAGGTGCCGCCGGGACGATGCATCCAGAGATAGTCGGCGCCGGTGCCGGCCCGGTACCAGTAGATGTCAGCGAGCGTGTCGCCGTCGAAGTCACCGACCATGGGCTCGTAGGTGCCCTGGATCGTTCGAGGACGGTCGTCGTACCCACCGGCGTGGTAGCTCCACAGGTAGTCCTCCGCGCCGCCGGGGGCATACCAGAGGATGTCCTCGTAGCCGTTGCCGTCGAAGTCGCCGATCACCGGGTCGTAGTCACCGACGATCAGACGAGGCTCACTGCGGTGGCCCGATGGCCCGTACCACCAGAGGTAGTCGGCAGCACCGCCCGGGGCATACCAGAGGATGTCGTCGAATCCGTTGCGGTCGAAGTCGCCGACCAGCGGCTGGTAGCTGCCCTGGATCCTCGTCGGTGCGCTGCGGTAGCCCGACGCGCTGTACCACCAGATGTAATCAGCGGCTGCGCCCGGGGCGTACCAGATGATGTCGTCGTACCCGTTGCCGTCGAAGTCGCCGACCAGCGGGTCGTAAGTGCCGTTCACCTGGATCGCGCCCCGGTCGAAGACGCCCGACTCGCCCGTACCGTCGAACCGGTGGTCGGCGGCCGGGCCGGGGTTGTACAGCAGCACCTCTGCCGCCGGGTCGGCGTCGATGTCGGCGACGATGGGTGGTTCGGACGACGTGTCGAGCACGAAGCGCCGTGCGTTCCGGAGGCTCGGATACGGGTCGATGGGCGTCCCGCCCGGCTCGTGGATCTCGAAGTGGACGTGGGCACCGGTCTCCTCGGCGTTGCCACTGTCTCCCATGTAGGCGACGTGCTGCCCGGCCCTGACCGTCGACCCGATACCGATCCCGGGGGCGAAGCGCCATCGAGCGGGGTTGGCACCGTCGTCGGTGCCGGGCGTGTCGTTGTTGATGTGGATGTACCAGTACTCCCAACCGGCGCTGTCCTCGAGGACCAAGATGTTGGCGCGCGAGCCGGTCGGGGTGGCGGTGTCACGGAGCCAGGTGACTCTCGAGTCGCGTGCGGCGAGGAGCCGCTGCAGCTTCGTTCCCATCAGGTCGTTGCCCGCGTGCGACCGGGTGCAACCGGAGCGGCAGGCCCCGAACGAGTCGGTGTAGGCCACCGGACCCTCGACCGGGAAGGTGATCGGGGGCGGTGTGGCGGCCGCGGCCGTGACCGTGGTGGCGCCGGTGTCGGTGGGGACGTCGTCGCCCGCCCCTTCGGTCGCATCGGCGGTGGCCGGCAGCAGCACCGATCCGAGCAGAACGAGGACGACGGCGAGCGGCCGGAGTGGGCGGAAGCGCATCAGAGGGAGGTATCGGGCACTCGGGGAGGGGACTTGAGCCCTCGGGTCGCCCGGCCTACGAGGGCCAGGAGTCGGTGAGCTTCTGCCACGTCACCGGCAGCGGTTCGGGGAGAACCCGCGCCTCGGCGACGGCGGTCATGAAGTTGGAGTCTGCGTCCCACCGTGGCAGAACGTGGGCGTGCACGTGCGTCGGCACGCCGGCACCGGCCGCCCGACCGAGGTTGAATCCGACGTTGACGCCCTCTGGACGGTACGCCGCCTTCACGGCTGCGACCGCCTCGTTCATCACCTTCCAGAGGTCGGTCGACTCGGCCGGGGTCAGCGACTCGAGGTCGCCGACCTCTCGGTAGGGCAGCACCAGCAGGTGGCCCGTGCCGTACGGGTAGGCGTTGAGGATGGCGAACGCCTCCTCCCCGCGGTGGACGACGTAGGCCGAGGAATCGGTGAGGTCCCCGTCTTCGATTGCTCGGAGGATACGGGCGAACACCGATCCGTTCGCCGCCGACGATCCGCCAGGGCCTGCGGCGATGACCTCGTCGATGTAGGACGTCCGCCAGCCCGCCCAGAGTCGGTCGAGGGCCCGCCCGTTGCCGCCGCTCACGAGTGGTCGCGGATCTCGGTGATGATCCGCTCGACCACCTGGTCGACCGGCAGGTCGCGCTCGGGCTTGTCGCCACCACGCACGTTGTCGGCCACGGTGCCGTTGGCCACGTCGTCGCCACCGACCACCAGGATGTGCGGCACCTTCTCGAGCTTCTGCTTGCGGATCCGTGCGCCGAGGCCCTCGTTGGCGATCGACACATCGACGCGGATCCCCGCGGCACGGAGGCGGTCGGCGACCTCATATGCGTAGGCGTCGTGGTCATCGGCGACGGGACAGACCACGGCCTGGACCGGCGACAGCCATGTCGGAAAAGCACCGGCATAGTGCTCGGTGAGCACCCCGAAGAACCGTTCGATCGACCCGAACAGTGCCCGGTGGATCATGATCGGTTGGTGGCGTTCGTTGTCGCTGCCGACGTAGGAGAGATCGAACCGCTGCGGGAGTTGGAAGTCGACCTGGATCGTCGACATCTGCCACGTGCGGCCGATCGCGTCGCGGGTCTGTACCGAGATCTTCGGGCCGTAGAACGCTCCGCCGCCCTCGTCGAGCACCAGTTCGAGGTCCTTGGTACCGGCGGCTTCGCGCAGCGCCTCGGTCGCCTCGTCCCATTCCTCCTCGCTCCCGATGGCCTTCTCCGGCGGTCGGGTCGACAACTCGAGATAGAAGTCCGAGAGGCCGTAGTCGGCCAACAGACCGAGCACGAAGTCGAGCAGGGACCCGAGCTCGAGTTGCATGTCCTCCTTGGCGCAGAAGATGTGCGCGTCGTCCATCGTGAGACCACGCACGCGCGTGAGGCCGTGCACGACCCCGGACTTCTCGTAGCGGTACACCGTGCCGAACTCGAACATCCGGAGCGGCAGTTCGCGATAGCTCCGCAACCGATCCCGGAAGATCAGGCAGTGGAAGGGGCAGTTCATCGGCTTGAGGTAGTAGTCCTGGCCGTCCGTGCCACCCTCGTCGTCGAAGTGCATCGGTGGGAACATGCCGTCGGCGAACCACTGGAGGTGACCGCTGGTCTCGAACAGTGCGGCCTTGGTGATGTGGGGCGAGTACACGAACTCGTAGCCGGCCTCCTCGTGACGACGGCGCGAGTAGTCCTCCATCTCTCGGCGGATGATGCCGCCCTTGGGATGGAACACGGCGAGACCGGAGCCGATCTCCTCGGGGAAGCTGAACAGGTCGAGGTCCGCCCCGATCTTGCGGTGGTCGCGCTTCGCCGCCTCCTCGATCTGCGCCAGGTGCTGCTTCAGTTCCTTCTTGGTCGCCCACGCGGTGCCGTAGATGCGCTGGAGCTGGGGGTTGTTCTCGCTGCCCTTCCAGTACGCGCCCGCCACACGGAGCAGTTTGAAGTGGCCGAGGTGATCGCTGGTGCTGGGGACGTGCGGGCCCCGACACAGGTCGATGAACCCGTCGTGGCCATGGAACGTCTGGTTGGGACGCGGCTCGGGCGGGACGTTCTCGTAGCAGCGGACCTCGCCGGTGGCCGAGGTGGCCGACATCGGGTCGGTCGAGGCGTCGTCGATGATCTCGAGCTTGTACTTGTGGTCGGCGAATATCGACCGGGCCTCGTCGGCGCTCATCTCGCTCTTCTCGAACGGCTGGGCCTCGTCGAGGATCTGCCTCATCCGAGCCTCGACGGCGCCGAGGTCGTCCTCGGAGAACGTGCCTCCGTCAGGTAGCTCGAAGTCGTAGTAGAAGCCGTTCTCGACCGGCGGGCCGATGCCGAATGTCGCGCCCGGGAACAATTCGAGCACTGCCTGCGCGAGAACGTGCGCCGTCGAGTGCCGGATCACGTAGAGCCCCTGGTCGGACTGCGTGGTGATGATGGCGACCTCGTCGCCGTCCTCGAGCGGGTGTGCCAGGTCTCGCTCGACGCTGTTCACCTCGGCGATGACTGCCGCCTTCGCGAGGCCGGATCCGATGGCAGCGGCGAGGTCGCCAGCAGTGGCCCCGGTGGTCAGCTCACGGCTGGAACCATCGGGGAGCTTCACTGCGATCATCGGATCAGACATGGGTGCGGAGGGTAGCGAGGACCCTCCGCACCCAAGAAGACTGTTGGCGGAGGGCGGGCTAGATGATGCCATTCTCCGTCAGGTAGTCGGCGGCCACGTCGGCCGCGTCCTCACCTTCGATGGAGACCCGACGGTTCAGCTCGGTCATGGTCTCCTCGTCGAGGCCGTCGAGGATGGCGTCGACCAGGGTGTCGAAGGCTTCGGGTGCCTGGTCGTAGACGTCGCTCGGCAGCGTGAGTGACACGTTGTAGAGGATGAACACGCCCGGATCCTCGACCAGGTTCAGGTCGAGGCCGGCGATGCGACCGTCGGTGGTGAAGACCTCACCGAAGTCACAGTTGCCGGCGGCCGTCTCCTGGTAGATGACGCCCGTGTCGAGGATCTCGATCTGCGACTCGGGAACCTCGACGCCGTACTCGTCCTCGAACAGCACGAGGCCGTCGTCACGAGTCGGGAATTCGGTCTCGAGACACACCGTGAGGCTGTCGTCTTCCTCCAGCTGCGCAGCCATCTCCTCGAGAGAGATCGGTCCGACGTCGGGGGGAGTCGCGAAGCCATAGGTGTCGTTGAACGGGGACCGACCGATCCACTGGATGTCGTTCTCCTCGAGGTCCTTGGTGCGGACGTCTTCGGTGAGCTGCTCCGAGTCGAACGACGGGTCGGCCTCTTCGAGGTGGACCTGCCAACCGGTGCCGTTGTATTCCCAGTACATGTCGATGTCGCCGGCGAGCAGCGCATCGCGGTTGACGACGGTGCCACCGAGGTTGATCTGGTTGTCGACGTCGGCGCCGGCTGCCTCGAGCGTCTGCACGATCATCTCGCCGAGGACGAACTGCTCGGTGAAGTCCTTGGAACCGACGCTGAACGACTGGCCGGACAGGTCCACCGATGCGGCGACCGAGTCGCCGCTGTCGCTACCACCGCCGTCGGAGGTGTCGTCTGGAGAGCTGGTGCTCGTGTCGTCGTCACCGCATGCGGCGGCGAGAAGTGCAAACGAGAACAGTACGGCGAGGAGCCGTACGAATCGTGAACGGTGTTTCATGGTGAGTGTCCTTCAATGTTTGTGTGTTGGGAGAACAGTGGGGTCAGAGACCCTTGGGGCGGAGCACGCGCTCGATGACCGCGGCGACCCAGTCGACGCTCAGGGCGACGACCGCGGTGAGGCCGGTGTAGACGACGATGACGAGTTCACGGCTGAGCTTGATGCCGGTGGAGATGCCGATGCCGAGACCACCGCCGCCGATGAGGAAGCCCAGGGTCGCCATCCCGACGTTGATCACCAGCGCGGTGCGCACGCCGGCGAGGATGACCGGCACGGCGAGCGGCAGCTCGATCTTGCGCAGCACCTGGCGCCGGGTGAGGCCCATGCCACGACCGGCCTCGATCACCGATGCGTTCACCTGGTCGAGCCCGACCATGGTGTTGCGCAGCACCGGCAGGAGCGCGAACAGCACGAGCGCCCAGATCATGGTCCATTGCCCCCGTCCCATGAGGGTGAACGCGAGGACGACGAGGCCGTAGGCAGGCAGCGCCTGACCCGACGTCGCCACGGCCAGGATCGGGCCGCTGAGCTTGCGGTACGCCGGACGGGTGAGGAAGACCCCGAGTGGGACCGCGATCAGGATCACGAACACGGTCGACCAGAACGTCAGGTACAAGTGGTCGAGGATCTGGGGACGCACCACGTCCCATCCGAGGTTGCGTTCCTCCACCGTGCTCAGTTCGGCCGAGTCGACGAGGTAGAAAAGTCCGTACGCGAGGGCTGCGATCGCCACCGGCGCGGCGATCAGACCCTTGTTGTCGGCGAGGGAGGTCAAGGCTCCGCCACCGCCACCGTCATCGCCACCGTCATCGGCGGTGGCGACCGTACGGACCCCGGCAGCCTCCACTAGGAGGCCTCGGTGGCGATGTCGTCGTAGTGCTTCTTCGCCGCGGCGCGGAGGCGTCGGAGCACGTCGGTGAGGGTGTCGATGTCGACGACGCCTTGGAATCGACCGGCGCCGTCGACCACGCACGCGCAACCGGCATTGGAGACCAACATCTCCTCGAGCGCGTCGTGCAACGTGGCCTGCGGCTCGACCGTGGCCGCCACCACCATGCCCAGGTCGCCCATCGGCACGTCGGATCGTTCGAGGTGCTCGCGGTTGATCCAGCGCACAGGTCGCTCCTCGTCGTCGAGCACGAGCAGCCACTTCTCGTCGGACGCGGCCAGCGTCTCCACCGCGACCGCACGGTCGTCGTTCTTGTGGATCACCGGATACCGCGAGTTGACGTCGATGTCGCGAACCCGTTCGAAGTTGAGGCCCTTGAGCGTCGAGCCCTCACCGATGAAGTCGCGCACGAACTCGTCGACAGGGAACGCGAGGATCCGTTCGGGCGTGTCGAACTGTGCGACGTGCGACGCCTCACGCAGGATGGCGATCCGGTCGCCCATCTTGATGGCCTCGTCGATGTCGTGGGTCACGAAGACGATCGTCTTCTTCAGCTCGGACTGGAGGCGGAGGAACTCGTTCTGGAGGCGATCACGGGTGATCGGATCGATCGCACCGAAGGGCTCGTCCATCAGGAGCACCGCCGGGTCGGCACCGAGGGCCCGGGCGACACCCACGCGTTGGGCTTGGCCGCCGGAGAGCTCCTTCGGGTACCGGTCCCGGTAGATCGACGGATCCAGGCCGACCATGTCGAGCAATTCGTCGACGCGGGTCGGGATCGTCGACCGGTCCCATCCCAACAACCTGGGGACCGTCGCGACGTTCTGGGCGATCGTCTGGTGCGGGAACAGGCCGATCTGTTGGATCACGTAGCCGATGCGCCGCCGGAGATGGTCGGGGTTCACGCCGGTGACGTCCTCACCATCGAAGATGATCCGCCCGCCGGTCGGCTCGATCATGCGGTTGATGAGGCGGAGCGTGGTCGACTTACCGCAGCCGGACGGCCCGACCAGGACCAGGATCTCCCCTTCCGGGATGTCGAGATCGAGCGAGTCGACCGCAGGCGTCTGGGTGCCGGGGTAGGTCTTGGACACATGATCGAGATGGATCATGGTTCGTGGGGCGGCGTCGGGCGTTCTCCCGTCTGCCGCCGCATCCTGGATGTCGGTCACGACTGGAGTCCCTTCGAGGTGGTGACTTTTCGGAGGACGGCGAACACGAGATCGAACGTGAGCGCGAGCCCGACGGTGAAGACGACCGCGATCCACATCGCTTCCACGGAGTTCGGCAGCGGATAGCGCTGGAGGCCGTCGGCGATGTAGGAGCCGAGGCCGCTCCCGCCCACGAGCACGGCGATCGCCGCGATGCCGGTGTTGAGGAGCGTGGCGACTCTGATGCCGGTGAGGATCACGGGCCAGGCCAGCGGGAGCTCGACCTTCAGCAGCCGTTGGAATGCCGACAGGCCCATGCCCTTGGCCGACTCGACCACCGCCCGGTCGACCTCCTCGAGCCCGGTCACGGTGTTTCGGACGATCGGCAGCAGCGAGTACATGAACAGCGCGATGAGCGGCCCTCGGTCGCCGATCCCCACGATGGGGATGAAGATGGCGAACAGCGCCAGCGACGGGATGGTGAGGAACACCGCGCTGAGACCGAGGATCGGCGCACGCAGGGTCTTCACCCGATGGATCATGATGCCGAGCCCGAGACCCACCACGATGGCGAAGAACATGGAGGTGAGGACCAACTGGGCATGGTTGACGGTGACGCCGAGCACCTCGTCCCAGCCCTCACGTTCGGTGAGGTAGCTCCAGAACGACGAGTAGCTCGACGGATCGAACGCGACGCTCGGAAAGCGCCACAGGCCGTCCCACAGGGTGTCGAGACCGTCGAGGAGACCACTCACGAAACCGAGGATCACGACGTAGAGTCCTCGTCAGTTGCTGGTTCACGGCGTCTCGATGGTCTGATGGCGGCCTTTCTCTAACGCGGCGAATTAATTCACCCGCGCCCATGGGTTGCGACGACGTGCACCTTAACGAGCAAACACGCGCGGTCGACTCATCGTGCTCGCCGTTCGTCTCAGGAATCGGCGGATTCCGGTGCCGGCGCCGGGCGCCAGAACGCCGCCAGCAGGGCCGCGGCCCCGCCGAATCCGCCGACGAGCGCGATCCAGAGCCCGGCGGCGCCCGGCGCATCGAAGATCTCGAGCACGTGGTCGAGCGACCAGCGACCCGCGCCCACCACCGAGAGCATGAATCCCGCCGCGACCAGGGTCATCACGTACTCCCATCCCTCCCCGGGGCGAAAGATGAAGAACCCGTTGCCGCGATGATTGGTCACGAGCGCGACCGACATGGTGCCGATCACGGCCGCACCGCCGAACGGGGTGAGCAGGCCGAGCACCAGGGCAGCGCCGCCCACCAGTTCCGCCACGCTGGCCAGCCAGGCATGCAGCACCCCCGGCTTCATGCCGAGCGACTCGAACCAGCCGGCCGTCCCCTCGATCTTGCCCCCACCCCAGATGTGGTTGTAGCCGTGCGCCAACATCACTGCGCCGATTGCACATCGGAACACCAAGAGGCCGAGATCGATCGCGTCCTGATCCATCGGCCGAGCCTCGCGCACCGCGGAGGCCGAGCCGCGTATCAGCCCGTCAGGACCACCATTGCGCGAGCACGTCGGCCGACGACACGCGAGCGTCGATCATCTCGGTGTCGCTGTCCTCGTACGCCGCCGACCCATCGGGCAGCACCGGCACACGCGCCGACTCGGTCGACTCGGTCGACTCGGTCGATTCGTCGACCGTGTCGCCTCTGTCGTCAGTCGTGGGCTCGGGCTTCGGTGACTTCCCGGCGTAGGTGTCGACGTAGTCCTGGCCGGACAGCTTCCGGATCTCGAACATGACCTCGTCGGTCAACTGGCGCAGGAGCATCCGATCGTCCTGGCGGTCGAGGTAACGGGTCACGTCGATCGCCTCGCCGATGTTGACCTGGCAGGAGGTGAAGGGCCGCGGGAACGACGATCCAGCGGGCTGGATGAGATCGGTGCCGCAGATGCCCACGGGGACAATCGGTGCGCCGGTGCGCAGTGCGAGGCGGGCGGCACCGGTGCGACCGCGGTGGAGCACGCCGTCGCGGGACCGTGTGCCCTCCGGATAGATGCCGAAGTACTCGTCGCGACCGAGGACACGGGCAGCGGTGTCGAGTGCTCGTTGGGCCGACGAACCGCCGCCGCGGTCGATCGGGATCATGCCGACGGCAGGAAAGATGTGCTTGGTCTTCCACGAGTCGAGGTACTCGGCCTTGCCCACATAGCTGATCCGTCGGGGGAGCACGGTCGGTAGCACGATCGAGTCGAAGAACGAGATGTGATTCGGGCAGAAGATCGCCGCGCCGTCCTTCGGGACGTGGTGCAACCCAGTGGTGTGAATGCGCCACAGGACCTTGGCCACCGGCTTCACGATGGCCTTCGCCACCGGATAGGCCTTGCCGTATTCCCTGTCATCGGTCACTGCGCGGGACGATATCAGCGGCGCGCGACGCGCGCATGACGTCTTTGTCGACGGATGGTCAGCGGAGGTTCAGCTGGGCGGGGTGACAACGACCCCGAGGAGCATGGCGGCATCGCGTACGTCGACCCCGTCGGCCGCAGCTTCGTCGATGGCCGACACGGCGCCCGTGGTGTCGAGATCGTTGTCGAGGTCTGCTCGGACCTGGTCGACGACCGCGACGTCGTCGCCACCCGACAGCACGCCGGCGCGCCACGTCGCGAGACGTTCGGATGCCTCGGGCATGAGGTCGTCGTGCCACTCCCAACCGTCGCGGTAGTGGTGCTTCACGACCGCGAGGCGGATGGCCATCGACTCCCACTCCTTGCGGAGCTCGGACACGAAGACGAGGTTGCCCAACGACTTCGACATCTTCTCACCGTCCATGCGGACCATCGCCTGGTGCATCCAGTGCCGGACGAACGGCTCACCGGTGGCCGCTTCCGACTGGGCCGCCTCGCACTCGTGGTGTGGAAAGATCAGGTCGGATCCTCCGCCGTGCAGATCGATCGTCGTTCCCAGCTCGCGGAGCGCCAGGGCGGAACACTCGATGTGCCAACCCGGGCGGCCTGGACCCCACAACGAGTCCCACGACGGTTCGTCGTCGAGCGACGGCTGCCACAACACGAAGTCGAGCGGGTTCCGCTTGTGCGGGTCGTCGATGTTGCCGCCCCGCTCCTTCGCGTAGTCGAGCATCGTGGGTTCGTCATAGCCGGAGACCTGGCCGAACTTGTCGTACGTCGAGATGTCGAAGTACACGGCGCCGCCGGCCTCGTAGGCGTGGCCGCGGTCCAACACCATGCCGATGAAGCCACGGATGTCGGCGATGGCCGAGGTGGCGCGGGGCTCGCTCCACGACGGGATCATGCCGAGGGCGATCATGTCGTCGTCGAACTTCGCGGTCTCGGCTGCCGCGAGGTCGAGGTAGTGCACGCCGATTTCGCGGGCCTTCCCCAGGATCGAGTCGTCGACATCGGTCACGTTACGGACGCAACGGGTCTGGTGGCCGCGATCGCGGAGGCGACGCTGCAGCACGTCGTAGCCGACGTAGGCGGCGGCATGGCCGAGGTGCGTGGCGTCGTAGGGCGTGATCCCGCACGTGTACATGGTGACGAGCTCGCCCGGCTCGAACGGGATGACGTCTCGCGTGGCCGTGTCGTAGAGCCTGAGCGGCCCCCCGGGGCTCACTCCGACGTGTCGGCCGGAGCGGCGTCGTCGCTGCCGTTGCTCGCGGCGGCCACCGATGCCCGGGTCGGCTTCTTGGGCAGGTCGGTGATGGTGTTGCTCTCGTCCGGGATGCCGGTCATCTTGACGGCGACGCGCGTCTTGTAGCGCACGTTGAGTTGGAGCAGGACCGAGGTGAACGACTCGATCGGCGTCGATTGGCTCAGCTCGCCGGCATCGAGGGGCCGCATGTTGGGGATCGCATGCACCAGCTCGGCAGCCATGGCGGTCGCGGCTTCGTGGTCCGAACAGATCAGGACGTCGGATTCGATCGGGTGATCCAGGTCGCCGAGTTCCTTGGCCGGGACGTGGTGGAACGCCGCAGCGACCTTGCAGTCGGGGACGACGGCTTGCACGCTCGCGGCCACCGATCCACGGGGTGGGACCAGCGGCTGGAACTCCTTGCCGATGCGGGTGAGGGCATTGGCCATGGAGATGACGATCTTGCCGTGGAGGTGGTCTTCGACCGACGCCGCCGTCTGGGTGGCTCCGTCCCACGGCGTGGCGATGACGACGACATCGGCGCAAGCAGCCATGGCGTTGTCGCCGGCCTCGATCGAGAGGTTGCGGCCGGACCACTGCTCGAGCAGCTTGTCGACCGTCTCCATCGCCTTGTACTTCGAGCGCGAACCGATGATCACGTCGTAGCCCGCATCTGCCAGTCGAGCGCCGAGCGCCGACCCAGCGGGACCTGTTCCTCCGAGGATGCCGATCTTCACGAATCGGCAGCCTACCGGTGGCGGTTCTCCCCCGGACCAACCGGCCCGTACTGTCACCCGGGTGGACGAGGAACTCGACCCCGGGCACGTGGCCAACACCACGCCCTCGAACCCCCTTCCCTTCGTGGTCGCGCTGGTGGGCTTCCTGATCGTCGCCACGCTGGCGTTCCTCTTCCTGCGAGATGACGGATCGCTCCAGGCGTTCCAGCCCGACGAGGTGACCGTCATCGACGACGAGACCGTGGTGGTCACCGGGTTGTTCGGGCCGTGCAAGAGGATCGAACGCGCGCAGATCGACAGCGACGACGACACGGTGTTCGTCGAGCTCGTCGCCGGCGATCTCGGTGACTGCGACTGCAACGACGACTGCTCCGAGGAGGCCTACGAGCTCGAGATCGTCCTCCCCGAACCGGTCGATGACCGACGCGTCGTTCCCGGTGTGGGGCGGCGGCAACTGCCGTGCGATCCGTCGGGTCGGTGCGCAGCCGAGCAGTAACGTCCCGCGTCCACCTCGGGTCTGGAGACACATGGGAATCCTCGACGGAAAACGCCTGCTCATCACCGGTGTCCTGACAGACGCGTCGCTCGCGTTCGGGGTCGCGTCACTCGCCCAGCAGGAGGGCGCGGAGATCGTGCTGACGGGCGCGGGCCGGGCGTTGCGGCTCACCCAGCGCACCGCCCGCAAACTGCCGACCGAGCCCGATGTGCTCGAGTTCGACGTCACCGAGGCCACTCACGCCGAGGCCGTCCGCGACGCTCTCGGCGAGAAGTGGGGCCGGGTCGATGGCGCGTTGCACGCCATCGGCTTCGCCCCCGAGTCGTGCCTGGGAGGCGGCTTCACCGACGCGCCGTGGGAGGACGTGGCGGTGGCGATGCAGATCTCGGCCTACTCGCTCAAGACCGTCGCCGATGCCGTCGTCCCGCTCATGGCGGATGGCGGGTCCATCGTCGGCCTCGACTTCGACGCCACCGTGGCATGGCCCGCCTACGACTGGATGGGGGTGGCCAAGGCCGCGCTCGAGTCGACGTCGCGGTACCTGGCCCGGGAGCTCGGTCCGAAGGGCATCCGGGTCAACCTGGTGGCCGCCGGCCCGATCCGCACCATGGCCGCCAAGTCGATCCCGGGCTTCTCGGCGTTCGAGGACGTCTGGGACGACCGGTCCCCGCTCGGCTGGGACGTGAACGACTCGTCCGGGGTGGCCCGGAGCACGGTCGCCATGCTGTCGGACTGGTTCCCCCAGACCACGGGCTCGATGATCCACGTCGATGGTGGCTTCCACGCCATCGGCGCCTGACCCCTACCCCGAACTCGACGCTCCTGGCCCCGGAAACCGGTGGTTATTGCGTCGAGAAGTGGGCGGGGTTGGCGATGCGGAGCTTGTCGACGACCGTTTCGGCCACCACGCGGTGCAGGTCGTCCGGGCGGTCGTCGAACCGACCGTCGGTCATCGCGCTGACCAGATCGGCCTCGCTCCCGACGCCGAGACCTCCGAGCCGGGCGACGTGCTCGGCCGCCATCGCCGGACCGAGTTCGAGTTCGCGCTGGACGGTGGCGAGCACGTTGGCGGCGACGCGTCCGTGGAACGCGGTGCTGCCGCTGGTGTTCTCGCGGACGTCACCGTCGATGAATTCGCGCACCGCTTCGACCAGTTCGGCCGCGGTGGGACGACCGTGGAGCCCGGGATCCTCGAGCGGCGGCGGCAGCGCCCGCTCGGTCGCTGCGGCCAGCGCACCGGGCGCCAGCAGGAGGAGCAGGTCGTGTTCGTTCTCGCAGACCCGACGGCCGATGGCTGCGAGTTCGACCGACCGTGACAGGCCGTCCAGGTGCGCTCGGGCCTGCATGATGCACATGATCCCCCACTTGAGCGTGCCGAGGACCTCCCACCACCGCACCACGTCGGGGTCGACGTCGACGCCGCTGGCATCGGCATAGGCCTCGAACAGCTGCTCGTAGGTCGCGATGCCGGCAACCGGCTCCGGGCCACGGAACCGCCAGGCCCGGACGCACAGCCAGCCGAGGTCTTCCATCGGATCGCCGAGGTGGGCGAGCTCCCAGTCGACGACCGCCCGCAGACCGTCCGGTCCGATCATCAGGTTGCCGAGGCGGAAGTCACCGTGCACGACGGTCTCACCGGTGCCCTGGGGGCGGTGGACCTCCAGCCAACGGAACGCGAGCTCGAACGCGGGGACGGGGTCACCGAGGGTGTCGAGGACCTCGCGATACTGCGCAACCTGGTCGATCGGTTCGAGATCAACCACCTCGCCGGGGTCGATGGTGTGGATCGCGGCCAGCGCTCGCCCGCAATCGTGGGCGAAGGAGCGTCTGGCGTCGGCGAACTCGTCATCGCGGAGGATTCTCCGGGCGATCGTCTCCCCCTCGACGAACTCGGCGATGAGATAGCCGGTCTCGAGTCGGTCATCACCGGTGCCGGATGCCAGCACCCGCGCGACCGGTACACCGGCCCCGTCCGCGGCGCGGATCAGCGAAGCCTCGACGGGCATCGCCCCGGAGCGCACGGCGCCGGAGCGCTCTCGCTGGAGGATCCTGCGTTCGCCGTCGGCGACGAACGACCATGTCTCGCGTGACGCTCCACCTGTCAGGCGACGCAGCTCGGAGATCTCGCCGCCGAGAACCGAGTCGAGCGCGGCGGACAGCTCGTCGGGCGTCACGGGCTAGCAGGCGGCGCGTGTCGCGGGATAGGGGTTGACCGCACCACCGTGGTTCGGGTGGATCTCGAAGTGGAGGTGCGGGATGCCGCGGGCGTTGCCCGTGTCGCCGACGTAGCCGATCACGGTCCCGGCGCTCACTCGCCCGGCGGCGGCGTATCCCTGTAGGTGTGTGCCGTAGTAGTAGTGCCCGTTGTCGCCGGAGAGGTGGAAGGAGAGGCCGCCGACGCTGTTCCCTCGGTGGGTCACGGTGCCCGAGACGGGGGCGACCACCGGCGTGCCCCGGGAAGCCATCATGTCCACACCCTTGTGGCTCCGACCGCCCGAGCGTGACGCGCCCCAGGTGTCGACGAAGCTGACGGCGCCGGCGACGGGGCACGTCATGCCGCCGCCGCTCACGACGGCGGAGGGAGGCGCGGGGGCGGCATGACG
>JBBKVY010000077.1:0-3645 GCA_037968675.1 Acidimicrobiales bacterium
ACACGTCGTCGCTGCGCCGAGGCGTCCAGCGCCGGCGGCCTCACGCCCCAGCCGTCCGAGGCCCGAGCCGGACGCGAATCGCTCCCAGCATCCTCGGCGGCCACACGGACAACGGGGCCCGTTCGGGTCGATCATCATGTGGCCGGGTTCACCGGCGAAGCCGTTGTGGCCGTGTCGTATCTCCCCGTCGACGACGATGCCGGCACCGATCCCGGTTCCGATGGTCAACAGGATCCCGTCATCGTGTCCCGCCCCGGCACCGAACGCGAACTCGGCGACGGTCGCACAGGTCGCGTCGTTGTCGGCGACGACCACACGACCCAGTCGCTCGCGCAGCATCCCACCGAGGTCGATGTCGACGACCCCAGGCAGGTTGGGGCCGTAGCGGAATCGATCGGCGAGGTCGACGAGTCCGGGAAGTCCGATGCCCACGGTGGCCACGCCCCCGGGGTCGAGACCGGCGACCATCAAGTCGAGCGCATCGACGAGGGCGTCGGCCCCCGCTGGCGTGACCACGCGCCGCTCGTCGACGGGGACGTCGGACCGCGCGGGATCCACGACGACCCCGAGCAGCTTGGTCCCGCCGACGTCGATCCCGATGCTCGAACCGACTGCCGGCGCTTCAGTATCGGAGGAGGGCACCGATGCGACCGAGTACGTCGAGGTCGGCGTCGTCGCGGCAGACGTCGACGGCACACGAGTGCGTCAGCGCGTCGTCGACCGCGTGTTCCACGACGTCGTCCACCTGATGCATCTCGGCCCCGCAGCGGCATTCGCGTCCCACGGCAGCCAAGCGCCCGCACTCGGGGCACTGCCACCCATCGGTGGCGTATCCGTCGGAGACCAGCAACCGACTCACTCGCTGCTCGGCCAACGCGTCGAGCACCCCGTCCAGTCCGGCCACGGCCTTGGCGCCGGCACCGACCGATGCGCGCAGCTCTTCGACCGCCGCGTGGACTCGCTCGCGCTCGATCCGGGTCTCCAGTACGAGGACGGCGTCGCGGATGGCCGATGGCGGTGCCGCCGGCTCGACGGGGAGCGAGCCGCGGAGGCGCTCGCGCAGGTACGGATGGAGATCGGACTCGAGCTCGCGTGCGACGTGCTCGGGAGCGGCGATGGCCACGTGGTCGAATCCGTGCGCCTGGTATGCCGACCACAGGAGGCGTGCGGCGTGCCGGAGATGTTGATGCTCCAACTCCTCGCGGTGGTCCTCGACCCCACCTCGATCCTGCTCCCCCACGGTGTCGTAGTCGCGGCCGAGATCGTCGGTCACCTCATGGTGCTCGACCAGCTCGTCGAGGTTGAACACGAACACCCGAGCCCGCATCTTGTCGGCGGCAAGGACCCCGATCGTGATGCTCTGCTGGACCACGCCTTCGAGCTGCCCCACGGCGGGCGACGCGTTGACCACGAGCTGGGAACGCACCGGCACCGGCAGCTCGACGACCTCCCACAGATCGTCCGCCACACTCGAGAAGACGGCGACTCCCCGGACGCGAGAGCGGTCGAATCCAGCTCGGACCCACGCGCCGATGCGCTCGAGGTCAGCCGCTGCCGGTCGGGTCGCGCCGTTGCTCCGTGCCCGTCGCACCATCGACTCGAAAACTCGTTCGTAGTCGGCTTCGCGGACGTACCGGCTGCCATCGACGTCGAGGTAGCACGACGTGACGGACTCGTCGCTCCGGATCGCCGCCAGTGTTCGGATGGCATCTTCGGTGATCACGGGCACGAGTGCGCTCCCCTGAGGCCTGGGTCTGTCGTCTCTGCGCATCGTAGGTCCCGGCGCCGGGTCGCCGTCTCCGCGAATGCATCTCGTGCTCAGGTGTGCTGTCCGTCACCGCCGGCACGGGCGGAGACCGGCGAGACGACTGCTGCTCGGTCGTCGGCGAGGGCCCTCGCCCAGCGGATGATCCGGGGATCGTCGGTGACGTGGACGATCTGCACCGCACCGGCCATCCGCTCCAGCCGATCGAGGAGATGCACGAGGCCGTCGTCGTCGGTGACCCCGTCCAGCGCCCCCAAGATCACGAGCGGAAGCGAGCCGACGAACGACTGCTGGCGTTGGGCGGCGAGACGTGCGAGCAGGTACCACTCGATCTCGTTCACCGGTGGAGGGTCGTCGTCGAGCTCGGAGATCGTCTGGCGGAGTATCGCCAGTTCCTGCACGGCAGCGTCGTAGTCGTCCTGGGCGCCGTCGACCGAGGCGGCAGCGTCGTTCACCGCGATCCGAGCGGCCACCACGGCCGCGGACGCCGAGACAGCGACGTCCGGGGTGTCGGGGACCGAGACGTCGAGATCCCCGTCGATGCCAGCGTGGTGTTCGCCGGCTTCGGGCGCCTGGACCGACCCGGCCACGACGTCGGCGAGCGCTGCCTCCACGTCGACGAGCGCCGCCCTGGCCGTCTCGTGGGCGATCACCCGCGCCTTGGCCTCCTGCACGGCCTGGTGGGCGTCGGCCACAGGATCGGTGAGTGGGAACCGATCGCCGTCGACGTGGGCCGCGCCGGATGCGCTCGACCCGTCGCCGACGCGGTCCGCCCGCGCCTCGAGCGCCTCGAGCGCCTCGATGTCTTGGGTGAGTCGGGTTTCGGTGTGCTGGTGTTCGGCGAGCCAGTCAGCAGCCATGGCCTCGACCTCACCATCGGTCAGGGCGAGTCCGCGTACGGGGAGACCGACCGAGTCCAGCTCGTCGATCAACCGATCTCGCGGTCCGACGTCGTCGGTGCGAACGCGGAGATTCAACAAGGCGGTGGGGATCGCGTCGTCGCTCAGCGCATCGTCACCGAGCAGCGCTCGAGCCTGATCGCGTGCACGTCGCCGGTCCTCGACAAGGGCCGCCTGGGTGAGCGCTGCATCGACGCTCTCGCTCAGCGCCTCGACCTCCGCCTCGGCCTTGGCCACCTTCTCGCGTGCGCCGTCGATCGCCGGTGGCGGGACCTCGGTCGGCTCGACCGAGCCGCCCAGCGTGAGGAATTCGGTGTAGGAGTGCAGACCGAGTCGCTCGAGGATCGCGTCCTCAGCGGCGGCAGCCGCGTCGAGTCGTCGTTGCGCTCTCGATCGACGGAAGTGGCCGTCGAGTCCCTCGCGCGCCCGCTCCAGCTCGGCATGCGCCTGTTCGAGCTCCTCGACGTCGCCGTCGCCGTCGCCGTCGAGCTTCAGCTGACGCTCGCACTCGGCCAGCTCGAGGCGGGCCTGCTCGACCCGCTCCTTCGCCGCATCGAGTACCGCTGGCGCCGGCTCGTCGACGACGGCGGCGTCGAGGTCGGAGAGCTCCCGATCGAGCGTGTCGAGCCGATCGGCCAGGCTCAGGGCCTCGGTCGAGGGCACGGTCTCGCCCGTGACGTGCCCGGCGCGGACGCTGTCGAGGGCTTCGCGCACCGGAGTCGGGTCGTAGAGCCGGTGGAGCGACAACGCCGCTCGGAGGTCGCCGAGCCGACCGTCGTCCGGCTCGTGCACGTGCTCATCGGCCGACACCTCGTCGAGCGATGCCAGCGCTTCGTCCATGGCCGGACCGGCGCCCGGGTCGAGCGCGGCGATCAGCTGCTCTCGCTCGAGCTGCAACATGGCACGACGTTCGTCCAGCTCGTCGCCAGGCTCGGCGTCCGGCTGTCGCGCCGGCGCCACGGGGTCGGCGCTCGCCGCTGC
>JBBKVY010000078.1:0-4193 GCA_037968675.1 Acidimicrobiales bacterium
TGCACGAGGCGACGACGAGGCGACTCCGCTGGCACGCCGATGTGTAGAGCTCGGCGATCCGGGCGATCGAATCGCCGGAGGTCAATCGCATCGAGTGATCCGGGTCGTCGGCGCCGGGATGATCCCACGGGGCTGGCATCTCCGATCCGAGAAGTCGACCCTGGAACCATCGGTCCTCGGCCCATGCCAGATGCTTGACGATCCCGGCGATCGTCAAGTCCGTCGACGGCAGGAGCCGTATCGACGCCTCGTCCCAAGGCACGTCCACGAGTGCCGCCATGGCGATCGACCGGTAGCGGTCGAGCCGCTGCGTCAGCGCGGTGCGTTCGTTCCCGGGCTGGAGATCAGGATTCAGCGAGCGACCCTCCGTCACGCGCCCATCGTGACACCGACTGCTCGCAACCACCTCGGAACACCGAGCCCGAGCAAGGACTCGGGCGCGCGCGTGGATCAGTCGGCGACGTCGAACGCAGCGCTGACCCGTTCGGCGTGGAGGCGGACGAGAAGCTCGCCGGGCACGCCGTTGCGATTGCCGAACTCCTCGGCCCGGTCCTCGCTCATGTAGCGGCCGCCGATGAGAGCGGCGAAGCGGCGCACTTCGGGCAGGTCGTCGGAGAGCGTGACCGGGCCGTCGACCTTCACGAAAGAAAACGGCGGCTGCTGATCGTCGACCACGAGCGAGGCCCGTCCCTCGCGAGCCAACGCCCGGCCCTTTCCGGTGTCGGACCCGGTGTTGAAAACAACGTCGCCACCGTCGAGCACGAACCAGATCGGCGCCACGTGCGGTGCCCCGTCCGCTGCCACCCACGCCACCTTTCCGGTACGGGTACCAGCGGAGAGAAAGTCACGGACACGGTGGTCGTCGATCGATGCCATGCTTCGCGCAACACCGAGAACCCGTTGCATCTTCCGATCAGCGTCGATGCTGTGGTGGGAGGACCCGTTCTGCCGGATGCTCGCCGACTCGGGCCGGTTCGTCATCCGATACGACCAACGCGATACGGCATCGGTGCGGCAGACCGAACCGACGTGCGCGAGATCGTGGCGGCGATCGCCGAGCACACCACAACAGCCGATCGAGGTGCCGGCCTCCGACTGGTCCAGCGGGTCTCGCGACGCGCCGATCTCGTGTCCCCGCGGTGGCTCGAGATCAGGTGATCGGAGCTGGCAATATCCGGCGTCTTGGCCGAAGGCACTGCGGAGCGCTCCGTGATCGCCCTCGTCTGCCCATAGGGGATCGGCGTCCACGAACGATGGGAAGATGATCGTAGACACCCGGAGGAGAAATCGATGCTGGACCATCTGTCCATCCAATGTGCCGATGTCGAGCGCAGCGCCCGCTTCTACGACGCCGTCCTCGCGCCGCTCAACGGTGAACGAATCATGGAGTACGACGGACCCACGATCGGGTTCGGCATCCCGCCGATGCCGGACTTCTGGCTCGGACCACAAGCCACCGGAGCCGGCTTCCGGGAGGCCCACATCGCCTTCAGCGCACCGGATCGAACCCGGGTCGACACCTTTTTCCAGACTGCGGTCCGACAAGGAGCCGAACCACTCCACGAGCCGAGGCTCTGGCCGGAATACCACCCCAACTACTACGGCGCGTTCGTTCGCGATCCCGACGGGAACAACGTCGAGGCGGTGTGTCACTCGCCGGAGTGACGGAGCTTCCGTCGGGAGGCACGACTGTGCCTAGTCGCAATCTCCATCTTTCCCCGGCTTCTGCGCCGGATGATCTCCGGTCGGCGAGCATCTCGTAGCGGTCGGTGTCGTCGGCCTCCAGCGCGTCGAACTCACCGTGCTGGTCGAGGCATCTGTGCGCCTGAGGTCGTCGTGTCGCGTGGGGTGAGGAGTCCGGCGACCAGAAATCCGATGGCGCCGAACATCGCGGCGTGGACCCGGGCTGATCCGCCTGGACCTATGAGTTCACGACTTCGATCCCGAATTCCGCCCGTATATCGGCCAAGGTCACGTCCAGGTACGGCTCGTACTCCGACCACGGCCACCGCGTCGTCATGCCCCTGGCCCTCATGATCGTGCTCGGCAACGACGTGAGCAATCTGCCGATGTGCTGCGCGAGGTGCCGCCGGCTGTACTGACGGAACAGGCTGAAGGCGTCCGCCTCCGAGTACCCGCGCAGGTGCTTCCAGAAACCCAACGTCGTCCCGAAGATCGTCCAGATCTTGACCGTGCCTTCTCCGACGAGTGTGGTGTCACATGCGAACACGACGTGGGCCACGTCGTGGCAACGGAAGAACTGAGCCGCTTCCTCGGACACCTCCCGCGTCGACAGCACTCCCTGATTGACGCTGGCGTATCGATCGAGCCCCTGACGGAGCGTCAACGTCGGATCGTCCATCACGAGTCGGGTGTCGGGTCACCAGCGCCCCTGCGATCGGGAATCAATCGTCCGTCCACTGGGATCCGCCCGTCGTTCTTGGAGCGGCTGGCCGCGACGCCAGCTCAATCGTCGAACTGCACCGTGACCCGGTGGGCATTCGACGACCAGTTCGGAAAGTTGACGACCGTGGTCTCCGCGCCCCGCATGGTGCTCGCCAGTGCGACCGATCGAGGTTGCACGAAGGCAGAGGGCATGAATACGTCGGCTGCGGTGAGGAACGGAATGACGCTGAACGGGAACAGCTCGCCCTTGTCGAGATCGGTCGTCTCGTCGAGGCCATCGTCGTGGGCGAACAGCGCCAGGTTCACCCCGGCCCGGGGACTGATGGCCGAGGTCAGCAGGTCGAGGCCATCGACGCGCAGCTCATCGCTCATCGTTCCCTGGTCACCCCAGAACTCCTTCTGTCGGACCACCGTGAGCGCCACGGACTCGTCACTCGTGGGAACGAACGCGCCGATGCCCTCGCCCGGAAGTCCAGTGTTGAGGCGAACGAAGTGGTCGGAGCGAGCGAAGGGGTCGAAGTAGAAGTGATGCTCGACTGCGGCACCGTTTCCGTCTGGCGGCACGATGGTCAACTCGTAGTGCTTGGTGCCGTTGATCCGCACCGGGCCCCAGTCCCCGGAGTCGTCGATCGGGAAAGTGGCGCGTGGACGGGACCCGATGCGCTGTCCGGACTCGGGCCGGACCCTCCAGAGCTCGACCGTCGCCCCAGCGCGACCGACGTTGGCGGGAAAGACGACTGCTCGGCCCGCGAGGGTCACCCGGCCGGGAGGCTCGGCCCCGACCTCGGACGTGCGCGGGGCGCTCCCGGTGAAGAACTCGAACATCCGGGCGAACGCCTCAGCCGATGTGGCCACCTGGGTGTGGGACTTGTCACCGAAGTGAAAGTTGTCCTCGGGGTCGGGACCGATCTGGGCATCCTCGCCGCCGTTGCGATTGAAGCCGCTACCAGCGGTGTTCCACTCACCCCAGATACCGATGGTGGGCACACCCCCGGGAAGCTGGTCGGGTGAGGCACCATCGATGTTGACGTACTTGGCCACCTTTGCGCTGCCGTCGATGCCACCGACGTCAGGATCGAGGTAGGAGGTGAGGAAGCCGGTGCCTCGTGAATGACCGATGGCATAGATCTGGTCGGCGCCGGTCTCGTCCAGGACGTCGTCGACGAAGGCGTCGAGGTCCTCCAGACGGTTGGGTGCGCCCGGATTCGTGTCGTACTCGAAGGCGAACAGCAGATCCTGGGGATATCCGTTGCTCGTGAAGCGCATCGCCTGGGTCTCGAACTGCTGGGCCGAGCCCGACTGGCCGTGGACGAAGACGATGGGAGCGAGGTCGGGTGGCGGCGCCTTCGGCGGGCCGGCCGACGCCGGTGAAGAGGTCAGCACCGCCATGACGAGTGCGGCAACAACGACCGCTGCTGCGGCCGGGCGACGTTTGCTCATGGCTGCTCCCCCTGGAGTCTGGACCACGGTCGGTCCGGCGGTGCCGGACGTCATGGCCGAAAATGAAGCTAGCGGAGAGGGCCGCGACCCTTGGCACTGCGGCGTTCGTTCGCCGCGAAGTCGAGCACCAGTCGTCCCTCCTCGTCGCCGATCTCGACGACCGGGCTCTGGAAGGGCGTGGTCGACCAGGGATTGTCGTAGCGGAGCTCGTTCCGCAACGGGACCTCGGCGCCGGAAACGGTGAATGCACCGTCCTGTCCGATCGACAGGACACCCTCGGACGGTGAGTCGAAGGCCACGTCGAAGCCGCCGGGGAACCCCTCGGCCGTGGGCGCTCTGACATCGAC
>JBBKVY010000079.1:0-3042 GCA_037968675.1 Acidimicrobiales bacterium
CGCATCCGGCCTGATCCGGGCCGCAGATTGCCAAGAGATTGCCAATTCCACGCGGCAGGTGAACAAGCCGAGCGGTCGACTGATCAGCACTCTCTCACCCTCAAGTTCTCTACCGCTAACGCGGTTCGGTGCGGCGAGACGTTGGCGAGTTGGGGTGATTCGTGCGGTGATAGGTGCGGTACCAATAATCGAGCTGGGCGATCCGCCTGGCTCGCCCGGCTCCCGTCACGAAGGAGCCACTCATGGCTGCAACATCTTCGGTCGTCCTCTACGACCCACAAGACACCTCGCCGGAAGTCAGGACCCTTGCCGGGTTCCTGTCCGGCAACTCGGGCCGAACCCGGGGGGCCTGCACCCTTGATCTCCGCATGTTCTACCGGTGGTGCGACGAACGCCGTCTCGGTCTGTTCGAGGTGACCCGAACCCATATCGAGCTGTACGCCCGAGAACTCGAAGACCTCGGCCGCAAGCCAGCCACCATCGGGCGGAGAACTGGTTCGACAACCTGCCGGACGCGGAACTTGTTGGCGGCCACTGGCACCACTGGTAGGTCATCCCGACCTGCCGATCCTCCGCGGGCAGCGCGAGCGGACGCTCGAGGTTGCCACGGGCACCGATCGACCATTCGCACTGGCGAGCGGCCCGCGCGACCCGGCAATCGTGCGCCCCTTCTCGCCGGTTCGCGGGCCGCGTGACAGGGCAGAACAGAGGCTCGTCAGAAGTCGGGTCGTGCGAAGGTGATCAGCGCCCCCCAGGACGAGACACCTCCAATACCGACCGTCGTACCGACGGCAAACATCGTCAGACGCAACCGCCAGAACGCCACAGCAGCAACCACTGCGGTGATACCGAAGACTACGTCCTCGACAAGGTGCTGCTCGGGAACACGTCACCGATCTCGACGCCGGTCGACATCCCCGGAACGCACATCCCGCTCGGTCTGTTCGACGACATACCCAACGCCCTCCTGTACAGCCCCGGCCCCGCCACCGACATCCTGTTCGGTGTGACGGGCGGGGGCCCATCTTTCGGACAGATCGTCACCGCGACCGTGAACGGCGTGTACACACCGGCCGTCTCGTGGTCGGGCGAGTTCGTCGTCTGGCACGCACCGGGCGGAGCTACCGACTTCCTGTGGGTCCGCGTCAGCTGAGCAACGCGATCGTTACGTCGACGAGTGCGTCCGGAATCGCTACAACCCCACCTCGCGGCAGAGTCCGCCGATGGTCGACTCGATCTCGGCGACCGCCTCGCCATAGCTCATGTCGACCGGAAGGTCGTAGTAGTCGTAGCCGCCAGCCTCGTAGCCGAGGTTCCAGGTGAAGATCGAAGGGTCGTCGAGGAACCCACCCGGAGGGAGTTCCTCGAAGTAGTCCTCAGGGCGACCACCCTCCGACGTCCAAAGGCCCCAGGATGACGACTTGAGACCGTCCATCGCGACGATCGTGTAGCCGTCGATCGCGGTGCTTGTCGCCGTCAACCGAAGGGCACGCAGCTCGCCGTGCAGCTGCAGCGCGACCGACTGCCGATTCTCTTGGTTGACCCCACCGTTGAACACGAGGTTATCCGGCCCCGCGTAGAGCTCGGCAACCGGCAGGAAGCGGAGCTGCTCGATCTCGATGAGTTGGTTGTACGAGCTACACATCGCAGCCCGCTCGGCTCGCACCGCTTCGCCCTCGGCCCGCACCGTCTCGGCCTCGGCGCGCCCGCGTTCGGACTCGGCGATCACCGTCTGCTCCTCGGCTCGGGCCTGCTCGTCGAGCGCTCGTTCGGCTTCCAGGTCGGCTAGCTCTTCGGCGCTCAACGCTCGCGCGAGCGCGTCTTCCGCTTGCTTTCGCTGGTCGTCTGCGTCGGCTCGCTCCTCCTCGGCGACCACTTCGGCCTGGCGGGCGCGCTCCGCCTCTGAGCGCGCCTCTTCGGCGGCTTCGTCGGCACGCGACGCTTCGCTGAAGGCGAACACCATGGCTGCGATCGAGGCGGCAAGCAGCACGACGAGCGCCGCGACCGCGGTTCGAGCGAGCCGACGGGCCCGCCGATGGAGGCGAACGTCCTCGCCCTCGAGATCTTCCTTCGCGATGCCGTGCACCGGCGCGGCGAGATCAGCGATCGCATCTCGGAAGCGGGTGTTGCGCAGCTCGAGTTGATCTTCGTCATGGGCCCAGCGCAGGTCGAGGTGCCGCGGCTCCTCGGACAGGGCGCCGAACAACGACGGCGGCACGGCGCTCGAGGCCGTGGCGTCGAAGTCGTTCGCAGCGGTGTCCCACACGAGGTCGCCCTCGGTGAGCACCGGGAGAATGTTTTCGCGCGGGTGATTCGCGAGCCAATGGGCAACCTCCTTGTCCACCCACTCGGAGTTGGCGGCTGCGGGCGACAGGAAGAGCACGAACCAGCTCGACTCGTCGAGGGCGGCGACGATCGACGTCCAGAGGGCAGGGTTGGCCGACAGGCCGGTGTCGTCCCGGAACACACGAAGAGCCCGGCGCTTGTTCCACGGCTTCGCCAGCTTCTGCATTCCTTCCTGCACCGCCGGAGCAAGCAGGCCGTCGGCGCTGTGCGAATAGGAGATGAAGGCGTCGTAGCTCACGTGAGAAGGACTTTAGGTCACCACGTGATGTCTCCCTGCTGAGCGAAACCGCATCGGATGAGATAGAAAATGTCGCATTCGTCGACCGGCGGGTGTCACGGAGGGAGCACCATGAGCGACGAGACCCGGACCCGATGACCTGACACGGTCGACCCCGGCCGACGTGTCACCGGCCGGGGAGCCAACACAGGCGATGAAGACGTCGGTCGCGACCGACTCGCTGCCAGACGAGCCGACACCGTGGTACAAGAACCCCGCCGTCGTCATCCCGTCGGTCATTGGCCTCGTGCTGATCGGTCTCCTCGTTGTGCTGCTCGTCGACGATGACTCAGGTGACACCGCGGTGGACGCCGGGGATGCGACGTCGACGACCGAGTCCGCAACCACCGATGCCTCCGACTCGGCGGGTGGCGCGCAAACTCCCGCCCCTGCCCCTGACCCGGCTCCTGCCCCTGCCC
>JBBKVY010000080.1:0-9549 GCA_037968675.1 Acidimicrobiales bacterium
CGTGACGAGCTCCGTCAGATCGACGATCTCCGCAACGTCGGCAGCGTGTTGCTGTGTTGGATCCAGGTTGCACTGACGATCGGCTTCGCCCTCTACGTCGACACCGTGTGGGCGTGGGCAGCCGCCTTCGTGTTCATGGGCGCGGCCCATGCCCGGTTGGCGATCCTCATGCACGAAGCCGCGCACAAGCTGCTCTTCTCGAACAAGCGCGCCAATGACTTGGTCGGCCGCTGGGTCGGGTCGTATCCCAGCCTCGTCCCGATGGAGCTGTACCGACGCAGCCACTTCGCCCACCACAGGGAAGAGTTCGGCCCCAACGAACCCGACCTCCCGCTGTACAACGGCTACCCGATCACCCGGTCCTCGATGAAGCGCAAGCTCTGGCGCGACCTCCGGGGGAACACCGGCTGGAAGAGCGTGAAGCCGCTGGTCTCCGCCGTCCGTACCGAGGAGGGATACGGCATCGCCCGCAAGATCCTCGTCTCCCAGATCGTGCTCGCCGCCGTCCTGACGACCTGGGGCGTCTGGGCCGCCGGACTCGTCGGCGTCCTCACCTACCCGGTGCTGTGGCTCGGTTCGTGGATGACGATCTGGCGGGTCATCAACCGGTTGCGGTCGATCGCCGAGCACGGAGGCATGGAAGCGTCGTCCGATCGCCGTCGCACGACCCACCACGTTCGCCAGAACCTGCTGGCGCGCTTCTGGGTGGCGCCGTTCAACACCGGCTGGCACCTCGCCCACCACGTCGACATGGGCGTGCCGTTCCGGAATCTGCCGCAGCTGCATCGTGAGCTGGTCGCAGCCGGCTGGGTCACCGACGACTACACCTACCCCAACTATCGGTCACTCTGGCGGGCCCTGTCCTCTCGCCCCGAGTGAACTCGTCGAGCCCGGGGGAGCGGCCTAGGGTCCGCGCCATGCCTGCCGCGAATGACCGTGCCGCCCTCGTCGCCGCGCTCGACGACCAGTTCGACGCCCTCCTGGCCCTCGGCCGCGACCTCACCACTGCGCAGTGGGCCACGACCAGCGATGTCCCCGGGTGGACGGTGAAGGACAACTTCGGTCACGTCATCGGCACCGAGCTCATGTTGCTGGGCCGACCGGACGAGCAGGTCGACGTGGCCGCCGCCGATCACGTGAAGAACGACATCGGGTCGTTCAACGAGGTCGCCATCGAGACTCGGCGCGCTCGATCCGGTCAGGAGGTGCTGGCCGAGTTCGCGCTGGTGGCGGGCGAGCGCAAGGCCGCGCTGTCTGCCATGTCGGAGGCCGACTTCGACGCCGAGTCGTTCACGCCTGCGGGCCAGGACACCTACGGGCGCTTCATGCAGATCCGGGTGTTCGACTGCTGGATCCACGAACAGGACTGCCGCGGGCCGCTCGGCATGCCCGGCCACGAGTCGGGGCCTGCGGCCGAGGTCATGCTCGACGAGATGACGACGGCGATGGGCTTCGTCGTCGGGAAGAAGGCCGGCGCCACCGACGGTCAATCGGTCCGCCTCCGGCTGACGGGTGACACCACCCGAACGATCGATGTCCGGGTCGACGGACGCGCGGCCGTCGTCGCAGACCTCGACGATCCGACCACGACGATCACCCTGCCGATGCCTCTGTGGGTCCGCTTCGCCGCCGGCCGTACGCCCGGCGATCCGACGCACCCCGACGTCACCATCGAGGGCGACGCATCGCTCGGTCGATCGGTCATCGAGAACGCCGCCTACACCATCTGATCGTGCGGCCGTTGTGGCGACCCCTGCGCGGAAACGGCCGCAAGATCCTCAGGGCTCGACGATGACCGGGTCGCCGGTGGCGATGGAGCCGGGTTCGATCACCCAGGCGTAGGCGCGTGACCAGCCGGGGTGGAGGCGGTGGTCCATCCGGTCGGAGCGGCCGTTGAACCACGGGTCGTTCTTCCGGCACGGCTCCGCCCAGCACGAGATCTCACAGGTCACCTCACCGATCAGCAGCCGGGCGCCTGGTCGGATCGACGCCCAGTCGATCCCCGACAGGGTCAGGTTCTCGCCGGCGAGCCCGGGAGCGATCGGATGCCCTTCCGCAACCAGCGCGTCGATCACCTCGGTCGACCACAGGCACAGTGCCTGGAACGGACGACCGTGGTGTTTGCGGTTCGCCTGCCGATCGCCGATGAGTCCGCGAAGTCCGATGTCGACCGTGGCGACGGCAGCCTTGGGTACGCCACCATCGGAGGCACTGATCTGGGTCACCGTGCCCTGCTGCGACGAGATGCCGGCGCCGATCTGGTGGAGTGCCCGACCGAGTTCGCGCAGTCCGTGCACCGCGTCGTGGATTGCCGATGCGTCCGGGATCTCGGGATCGATCGACTCGATCGTGACGCGGAGTCCGGTGACGAGTTGGGCCACCGACGGGTGTGCCAGTGCTCCAGGATCGACCCCGGCGGTCATGTCCTCGGCCATCTCGGCCAACCAGCCCGGGCTCGTGCGCAGGTCTCGGGCGGAGTAGTCGTCCGCAGTGAACCCGCATGTGTCGCACACCTCGCTCATCGCGGGGAGTCTGGCACTCCGTCTGTCGGAGGAGCGTCGACCTGCAGGCGCTGCCAGACTCTCGACGTGCACGTGCCAGACGACCGGTGGGGTGCCGCGCTCGATGCGACAGGTGCCCACACGGGAGACCGGTTCGGTGCCTTCGCCGACCTCGTGGCCCGACACGGCGAGTCGGGCCGGCACCACCACGACTTCGATCATGCGTCCGACGTCGTCGACGTCGTCCTCGGTCTGCACAGCCCGGGTGACGACTGGGCGGTTGCGGTCCTGGCCGGCTGGTATCACGACGTGGTCCACGACCCCACCGCAGCGCGAGGCGTGAACGAGGGAGCGTCGGCCGTGGTCGCCTGTCAGGCACTGTCGCCGCTGGGCGTGACCCTCACCGCCCTGGATGCGATCACGCGACTGGTGTGCCTGACGGCGTCGCACGATCCTCGACCCACCGATCGCGCCGGTGCCGTGCTCTGCGACGCCGACCTGTCGGTGCTCGGCGCAGACGACGAGCGGTACGATCGCTACGTGCGGGAGGTGCGCGCGGAGTACGCCCACGTGCCCGACGATGCGTGGTGCGACGGGCGACGGGCGATCCTGCGATCGTTCCTCGACCGGCCTCGGATCTTCCACACCATCGCCGGCCGCGAACGGTGGGAGGGGCCGGCCCGGACCAACATCTCGCGTGAGCTCACCTCACTCGGCTGACGACCGGGACTCCGCCGCGCGTGACGGTTTCCGGCGCCGGAGGCCGGCCTCTCGGAGGCGCCGGACGAGCACCCGGCTGTCCACCGGCGTCGCCCCGACCGCGATCGCTTGGTCGCGGACGTCCGAGGGAACGTCGTAGTGGTCGCCCTGGAACACGTGGCGGGGGATGCCGAGCCGGGCGGCGAATGCATGGAGCTCGTCATACGACTCGTCTGACACGAGGTGGGCCCACCGGTGCCCTCGCCACGGCCACACCGCCGGGTCGACCAGGATCACGGGGCAGCCGGCGTGGCGTTCATGCCGGTTCGTCGGGGTCGAAGTCCATGTCACTGGGATGGCTCGGTACCCGGCGGCGGGCCGCCTCCTCGGCGAGCGAGACCACCTCGCGCAGCGGTCGGCCGGTACGTCGGGCGACGTCGGCGGCGTCATCGTGCTCGACCTTGGTCCGGCTGGGAGACACCTTGATGCGGATCGCGTGGCCGTCCACCGCAACCGAGTCGAACGAGCGCGCGGCCGGCCACCGGTCGACCGGCTGGGCGCGCACGCCGAACGACCCGGTCTCCGAGGTCAGGACCTCGGCGACGGCCGATGCGCCCGGGGCATCGACGAGCGCGCACACCAGGTGACCCGGGCGGCCCTTCTTCATCACCACAGGGACGATCCACGCGTCGGCGGCACCGGCATCGAGCAGCGAGGCGATCGTGTGGGCCAGCGTCTCGCCGGTGGCGTCGTCGACGTTGACCGTGAGCTCGACCAACGGTTGCGCCTCGCCGAGGATCGACGTCTTCTCGGCGAGCGTTCCGATCACCAGCTGCACCGCGTTGACCCGCGCATCGAGATCCCGGGTGCCGGCGCCGTAACCGCTCCCGGTCACCGTCATCGCCGGCATCGGCCCCCAACGTTCGACGAGAGCGGCGAGCAACGCCGCGCCGGTCGGTGTCGTCAGCTCGTGCGGGACGTCGACATGCGCGACCGGCGCATCACGCAGGAGCTCGACCACGGCCGGCGCAGGGACCGGGATCATCCCGTGGGCGGAGCGGGTCATGCCCACGCCCGTCGCGACCGGGCCAGCGTGGACGACGTCGACATCGAGGACCTCGAGGGCCGCGCAGGTCCCGACGATGTCGACGAGCGCGTCGACGCCGCCGACCTCGTGGAAGTGGACCTGCGACGGCGGGCGGCGGTGCAGCCGACCCTCGACCTCGGCCAGACGACGGAACGTGGCCAGCGCCCGCCCGCGCACGCGCTCGGGGAGACGGGCCTCCTCGATCAGACCGTTGATGTGCTCGGCCGTACGTACGACGCTCGACTCGGTCACGCGCACCACGGCGTGGCTCGCAGCGATTCCACCTCGGAGCACTTCGTCGACGTCGAGCGTCCACCCGTCGACCGGGAGGCGGTCGAGGATCGCCCGGACCTCGTCGACGTCGGCGCCGGCGTCGATGCACGAGCCCAACGCCATGTCGCCGGCGATGCCCGAGAACGCGTGGAACCACGCGGCCGTCGTCATCGCTGTTCAGCTCCCTCTCGAGCGACGACGCCGAGCAGACGCAGTGCTGCGCACGCCGCCCCGTAGCCGTTGTCGATGCCGACGACGGTGACACCCGCTGCGCACGAAGACAGCATCGCCAACAGCGCGGTCACACCCTCGAACGATGCGCCATATCCCACGCTCGTGGGCACGGCGATGATCGGCGCGCCAGTGATCCCGCCGACGACCGACGCCAACGCTCCCTCCATACCGGCGACGACGATGACGACATCAGCGGCCGACACCTCGTCGACCGATGCGAGCAGGCGGTGGACGCCGGCGACGCCGACGTCGGTGAGACGGGTTGCGGCCACGCCGTGCGCCGCCAGCACCGCGGCACACTCGTCGGCCACGGGCAGGTCGGCCGTGCCCGCGGTGGCGACCAGGACCGAGAACCCGTCCACCGGTCCGGCCGAACGCCAGATGACGGTGTCGCCGACGCGGTCGCCTCCGGGATTCTCGGCGAGGGCCGCGGCAGCCTGATCGTCGTCCACGCGCGTCAACAGGATGGGCCGGTCGCCGACGCTCAGGAGTTCGGTGACGATGGTGGCGCACTGTGATGGCGACTTGCCCGGCCCGTAGACCGCCTCGGCGAGGCCCTGGCGGATGGCTCGGTGGTGGTCGACTCGGGCGTGACCGAGATCGGCGAAGGGAAGACGCCGCAGCCGGGTGACGGCATCATCGGGATGCACGTCGCCCGCGGCGACGTCGTGGAGCAACTGGCGGATGTCGTCGGCGTCCACCGCCCTATCCTTGCCGCTCGTGGCAGCCCCCGTGGACACGTCCTTTCCCGACAGCGCGAACGAGCGCATCGCGTTCCTCGGACCCGAGGGGACCTTCAGCGAACAGGCGCTCCTCACGCAGCCGGACTATGCGGCCATGGAGTTGGTCGCCTGCCGTTCCATCCCCGAGGTGCTCAGCGCGGTGTCGGACGGCACGGTCGATGTCGGCCTCGTCCCGATCGAGAACGCGATCGAGGGATCGGTCAACGTCACCCTCGACTCGCTGATCTTCGACCACCAGCTGAAGATGCAGCGCGAGGTCGTGATCAACATCGTCATGTGTCTGCTGGCACCGGCGGGGGTCGGGACGGCCGACATCGAGCGGGTTCTGTCGATCCCCGTCGCCACGGCGCAGTGCCGCAGCTTCCTGAACGACAACCTGCCAGATGTCGAGGAGCTGGCCGCGAACTCGACCGCGCTCGCCGCGCGGATGGTGGCCGAGCAGCACGACGGCCACACCGCCGCCATCGGCACGGCGCTGGCGGCAAAGGTCTTCGGCCTCGAGATCCTGGCAGAAGACATCGAGGACCACCCCGACAACCAGACCCGGTTCGTGGCGCTACGGCGAGAGGGTGTGCCCGTGCCCACCGGGCACGACAAGACGTCGATCGTCGTCTTCCAGAAGGCCGATGTCCCTGGCTCGCTGCTCACGATCCTGCAGGAGTTCGCTGCGCGAGGCATCAACCTGACCCGCCTCGAGAGTCGACCCACCAAGCAGGGTCTGGGTGACTACTGCTTCATCATCGATCTCGAGGGTCATGTGGGCGACGAGCTGGTCGCCGACGCGCTGCGCGACCTCAAGTCGAAGAACGAGGACGTCCTCTTCCTCGGCTCGTACCACGCCGCCGGCGACAACGGGCCGGAGGTACGTCGTGATGCCGAGGCCTCCTGGCGCGACGCCCACGCATGGATCGACCAGCTGCGGGGCGAGATCGGTTGACCCGCACGAGACGGCGTCTTCCGTGCGGACCACCTGCCGGATCTAGGCTGGCGTGATCGCCGTGATCCTCCCGCTTCGTCCGATCCGAACCGATCAGAGCCCCGCCTCGTGACGACGCTCTTCGTCGTGCTGGCGGTCGCAGGGGTCGGGATGCTGCTGGTCGGGTTCGTCTTCGACGACTTCCTCGACGGGGTCTTCGACGTGATCGACATCGACGGCGGCGGGCTCCTGTCGGTCCCCGTGGTCGGCGCCTTCCTCGGTGCGTTCGGTATCGGCGGGCTGCTGGTCGACAACGCGACCGACGGCGCTGTGCTGGCGAGCTTCGTCGGGGCAGCGGCCGGCGGCGTGCTCCTCGGCTTCCTCGCGCTCCGGCTCTCGCTCACGTTCATCGACATGCCCACCGACGCCACCCTGACCAGCCGCGACTACATGGGCCGGTCCGGCCGAGTCGTCACGGCCATCGCCGGCGGCCGGGGCGAGATCATGCTCACCGTCGGAGGCTCGCCGCAGAAGCTCACGGCCCGCGCCGACGTCGACATCGATCACGGCAGCGAGGTCGTCGTCATCGAAGTCCTGAGCTCCAGTTCTGTCCGAGTCATTCCCCTCACCGAGATCCTGGAGGATCCCTCACTGTGAACGTCGCCCTCGTCGCCATCGCCGCCGCTGTCGGTCTGCTCGTCCTCGTCATCATCTACCTGCTGACGCGCATCAAGGTCGCCGGGCCCAACGAGGCGTTTGTCGTCACCGGCCGCAAGGGCCAGCCGGTCACCAATCCCGAGACCGGAGAGGTGACCACCGACCTGTCGGGCCAGAAGGTCGTGATGGGTGCGAGCGTGTTCGTCCTCCCGTTCGTGCAACGGCTCGAGTCGCTGAGCCTTTCGAGCCGTCAGATCAGCGTCGCCGTCGGCTCTGCCGTCTCGGCGAACGGCATCCGCTGCTCGCTCGAGGGTGTCGCGATCGTCAAGGTCGGCGGTACCGAGGACGCGGTCCGCGCCGCCGCTCAGCGCTTCCTCGGACAGCAGGACGAGGTCGACCGGTTCACGACCGAGGTGCTCGCGGGCTCACTCCGTTCGATCGTCGGTCGGCTCACGATCGAGGAGATCATCCGGGACCGCGCCGCCTTCGCTCGCGAGGTGTCGGAGGAGGCGGAGGTCAGCCTCACCAACCAGGGACTGGTCCTCGACACGTTCCAGTTGCAGGACATCAAGGCCGAAGGCGACTACATCCAGGACCTCGGGCGGCCCGAGGCAGCACGGGCGGAGAAGGAAGCCAAGATCGCCGAGGCCATCGCACTGCGCGAGTCGGAGCAGGCCCGGCTCCGGGCCGACGAGGAGGTCGCGGAGGCCCAGCGGACGCTGGCCCTGCGTGTCGCGCAGATCAAGGCGGAGACCGATGCCGCGGAGGCGGAGGCGGCGGCGTCCGGGCCCAGGGCCAAGGCTGAGCAGGACCGAGAGGTGATCGCCGCGCAACAGCAGGTCGCCGAGGAGCAGGCATCGCTGAAGGAGCGCGAGCTCGACACCGAGGTCCGCAAGCCGGCGGACGCGGAGCGGTACGCGGTCGAGCAGGAGGCCGAGGGTCGCAAGGTCGCGTCGATCCGCGATGCCGAGGCCCGCCGCGAGTCGACGATCGCCGCCGCCACGGCGACGGCAGAGGAGAACCGTCTCATCGGCGCCGGTGAGCGCCAGCGTCGTGAGGAGCTGGCCAAAGCTCGCGAGATCGAGGGGCGGGCCGAGGGTGAGGCCGAGAAGGCACGGCGCGAGGCATTGGCCCAGGCGGTTCGGGTCGAGGGCGACGCCGAGGCGGCGGCGATCCTCGCGACCGGGCAGGCCGAGGCCGAGTCGATGGAGAAGAAGGCCCAGGCCTACGAGCAGTACGGCGACGCGGCGATCGTCGACCTCCTGGCCAAGGCGCTGCCCGAGGTGGTGTCGAGGGCGTCGGAGCCCATCGGCGCGATCGACAAGCTGACCGTCATCTCGACCGATGGCGCTTCGGCGATCACGAAGGCGGTGAGCTCCAACGTCGCCCAGGGCATGCAGCTGGCATCAGACCTCACCGGCGTCGACCTCCTCGAACTCTTCGGTCAGCTCGCCAATCGGGCGACGACCGGATCGGGCGACGCCACGCCGGTTCGTTCGGGAGTCACGCGGTCGTCGCCGGTCGACGATTCCTGACCGCGCCGCAGTCGCGCCCCACCGGGTGCGGGAGCCGCGGAGTTCAGGGCTTCAGGAATGTCTTGCCGATGTTGGTGCCCTCGAACAGCGCATTGAGCGCGGGCACGGCCTGGTCGAGACCGTCGAAGACGTGGCTGCGGTACCGCAGCGCGCCGATGTCCATCAGCCGACGGAGCTCGGCGTTGGCTTCGTCGTACCGGCCCCAGTTGTCGAGGGTGTTGAACCCCTCCATGCGGGCGCGCATCGCCAGCAGCTTCACGTAGTTGGCCGGACCGGGGTGATCGCCCGAGAGGTAGCTGGAGATGACGCCGCACAGCACGATCCGCCCCCCCATGGCGACACGACCGAGGACGGCGTCGAGGATCGGTCCTCCCACGTTGTCGAAGTAGACGTCGACCCGCTTGGGGCAGTGCTCACGCAACGCAGCGACGAGGTCGTCGGTCCGGTGGTTGATGCAGGCGTCGAAGCCGAACTCGTCGACCACGACCCGGCACTTCTCGTCTGAGCCTGCGATGCCGACCACCCGAGCACCCTTCTCCTTGGCGATCTGTCCCGCGATCGATCCGGTGGCGCCGGCCGCCGCGCTGACGACCACCGTCTCCCCCTCGGCCGGCCGTCCGATGTCGTGCATGCCGAAGTAGGCGGTGGCGCCCGTCGAGCCGTAGACCGCGAGCATCGCGCCTCGGTCGACGTCGTCCGACGGACCGCCGACCTTGGTCGTGAACAGATCGTCGAGCGAGACGGAGAAGTCGCTGAACCCTCCGAGCGAGGTGACCACGTCGCCCACCTCGTAGGCGTCGCATCGGGTCTCGACGACGGTGCCGACGGTCGCAGCACGAACCGGATCGCCCAGCTCGAGCGCCGGGAGGTAGCCGGGCTGGCCATCGAGCCAGGTCCGGACCGC
>JBBKVY010000081.1:0-9453 GCA_037968675.1 Acidimicrobiales bacterium
TCGGTGGTCGCCACCACGTCGGCCGCCAGGCGGGCCGCTCCGTCGGCGTCGCCGGCCGCGAATGCGGCGAGCGCGGCATCCCGATCGCCGGCCACGTCCGAGCCGAGCAGGCCGATGCGGTCGAGGGGTCCCACGTCATCCACCGCAGCATCCGCGGCGAGCAGATCCGGTGCGGCGTCGGACAGCGCGAGATAGAGCGCCGACGTCTGGTCGAGCGACTTCGCCGATTCGTACGAGTCCTCGAGCGCCTGGGGCACGGGGATCGACCGAGCATCGAGATCGGCGGCGAGGCGGTCACGACTGCTGAGGAGCAGCCCGGCTTCGTCGATCGACTCGGCCGCGCGTCGGAACTCCCACGAGGTCATGCGGCGGCGGACCACCAACGGCGGGGACCACTCGCCTCCTGACTCCTCGAGGGCCCGATACGCCTCGAGCGCGCTCGACCGGGCAACGACCTTCTCTCGATCGTCGTCGCCGAGGACGTACTCGTCGAACAGCGACGCGATGTCCTCCGAGCCGACGACGTGTTCGGCGATGTCGTAGAGAGAACGCCAGTCGGAGGCCGCCGACGACTCCTCGGCGTCGGGATCGCCCACGTACGGCAGCAGACCGGCGTCGGCGTGGGCGACGAGCGTGCGCAGTCCATCGGCGCCGATCTCGTCGTAGAGCGCCTGCATGACCGCATGGGAACTGCGGTAGCCATAGTTCTCGATGGCCTCCGCGTCCTCGTCCGGCCCGGGGTTCCGCCACTCGTTCAGCGGTTGTGCGCCCGGCGACTCGACGTCGATCGGCTCGGCTTCGATGAACTCCTCGTCGAAGGATCGGGCGATGTCGTTGGACATCACCTCGGCGAGTCCTTCGTTGATCCACCGACTGTCGAACAGGTCGAAGTTGAACCACAGGTGCGACAGTTCGTGCAGCATCACCTGGAGGTCGAGTTCGTCGCCGATCTCGATCCGATCCTCCTCGGGGAGGAACCAGCCGGCATAGCCGTAGAGGTAGGGCGTCGCGGTCTCTGCGATCGCGATCTCGCGCTCCCCGGCGAGATCGATGCCGGTGCGCGCCACGAGGACGGGCACGCCACGGTCGACGGCGTCGACGGCGAAGTCGGCCCACGCCTCGTCGCCGGGCCATGCCTGGATCTCGAACTCGTCATCGGCGACCTCGGTCGGTCGCTTCACCAGCGCTCCGTCGTCGCGGACCGAGATGCCGAAGAACGACTCCAACTGGTGGAGGCCCTCGAGGCGACGGACGGCGCGACCGTCGGCCACGGTGGGGGTGGGCACGCGCACGTCGATGAACTCGACCTCGAACCGTTCGGGAACATCGACGACGATGTCGATCGTGCCGCTGTCTCCGGCGCCGACGGCGTACCAGGATGCGAATGCCCCGTTGATCCGGGTCGCGAAGTCCGACCGGCTCGGCTGGGCCGGGATGTCGTACCGGACGGTCACCGTCTGGGGCGACCCGAACACCAGGTTCGGTGACAGGTCGACGACCACGAAGTCGACGTCGTCGCTGTCGCCGGTCTCCACCGAGGTCGTGAGCGCGCTCCCACCCCGGTCGGCGGAGGCGTTGGCGACGGGACCGATCGCTGCGGTCCCGAAGGCGTCGAAGAACGGTGTCTCGACGAAGTTGCCACTTCGTCGAGGCGGCGCGGTGTTCGTCAACGTGGCCTCGACCGTCACTCGGATCACGCCGGGCTCGGGCTCGAGGCGGTAGGTCGTGACGGCGTCGACGACGAGCGACTCGACCTGTGCGGGGACCGCCACCGATCGCCTGATCTCCGGGGCGCGGGGCGATGCCGCCGCAGGGGCGATTCCGGCCACGACGACAGCGACCAAGACGACCACGAACTTCCGCATGTCGGGGTCGAGTGTGCCATCCACACCGGAGTCGACGAAGGGGACCTCGCACGCCGTTGACCACGACTTCTTGCCGAGGGCGTTCTGTCACCGACCGACAGCGGCGGCGAGGTCGAGGAGCGGTGGACCGACGAGCGCGGCGGGCTGATCAGACGTCGTACTCGTCGTGGCGGCGGAGCCACGCCATGGTCCACGGGAGGTCGGCCTCGTCGCGGCCCTTCGGCGTCAGATCGAGCAGCTGGTAGGTCCCGTTGAACGGATCGAGGCCGCGTGCGTAGCAGGAGTAGGTGTGGAAGACGTCGCCCGCCTCGTCGCGTGCGAACACGCTCAGACCCGGCATCTCCTCGCCCACGCCGTCGATGGTGCCGAAGTTGTAGGTGCCGTGGCTGTTCCCCTGCGCGTCGGCGGGGAACGAGACGCCGAAGTCCACGTTGAAATCGGATTCGAGCGACGACGCCCACTCGAACGACCAACCCATGCGATCGCGATAGGCGAGGAGGTCCGCCAGCGGCGCCCGCGAGATGGCGATGAGCGAGGTGTCGCGCGCTGCCAGGTGGGCCGAGATCCCGTCGTAGTTGTCGGCCCAGAACGAACAGCTCGGACACCCCTCCTCCCAGTCCGGTCCGTACATGAAGTGGTACACGACGAGCTGGTGGTGGTCACCGAACAGGTCGGCGAGCGACCGCTCGCCCGACTCCGTCGCGAATCGGTAGTCGGTGGCGACGCGCACCCACGGCAGCGCACGTCGCCGGCGGGCGACGGCCTCGCGCTGTTGCGTCAGCGCCTTCTCCTCGGCCAGGAGCTCGGTTCGGGCCTCGAGCCAGGTGGAGCGGTCGACGACGGCGGGAGCAGTGGGAGCAGTCATGGACCTATGGTAAGCAACTACTTACGCACTGACAACCGAAGCGTCGACACTGCGCAGACGTCGGTCGGTCGCGTCGTCGGCCGGAAAGAACAACTCGACCGACAGCTCGTCGAGGGTCACGTCACGGGGCGTCCCGAACGTCGTCATCGTCGTGAACATCGAGAGCTCGCCGGCATCGCTGGCCATGGTGAACGGCACGAGGAGGGTCGGGTCGTCGGTCGTCGACCGTGCCGCGCGTTCGCCGAGGGCGCGCACGTTCGGATAGGCGCGAACCTCGTCCTCGATCGCCTGGAGATCCGTGTCGCCGGTCAGCTGGATGGTCCGACGCATCTGGTCGAGCAGGTAGGTGGCCCAGTCCTCGAAGTTGGTCGTCCGCTTCGCGAGTCCCTCGGGGTGCAGGCACAGCCGGAACACGTTCATGGTCGGCCGGAGCAGGTCGCCCGGCACATCTTCGGCGAGGGCGAGTGCCGCCCGGTTGGCGAGCAGGACATTCCACGAACGATCCACGGCCACGCCCGGGTAGGGGTCGTGGGCGTCGAGCATGCGCTGGAGCGATGCTCGCACCCGGGCCATCGCATCGTCGTCGAGCGGAGTCTGCGAGAAGCGGGGCGCGTAGCCCGCAGCCAGCAACATCGTGTTGCGGTCGCGCAGCGGTACATCGAGGTGCTCGGCGAGCGCAAGTACCAGTTCGGGACTCGGACGTGAGCGGCCAGTCTCGACGAAGCTAAGGTGCCGAGCCGAAACCCCGGCATCGAGCGACAGGTCGAGCTGGCTGCGGTTGCGGCGGTTGCGCCACTCCCGGAGGAGATCGCCGACACCGGACCTGGCCATGGGCGCACCGTAACCACCGGTCTGGCATGCGGCCATTACCGAACGGGTAATCGCCACCGCTACCCGTACGGTCGATCATCGACCCCATGGCACAGACGATGCATCGAACCGCCCCCGCCGTTCCGGCGACGACCGAACAGCCGGCGCAACGGCTCCGCGCCGTGCTCGCCGTCAACGCCACCACGTCGCTTGCGTGCGGTGTCGCCGGACTGGTGGCGGCTCCGTACTGGTCCGACACCCTGGGCGTGGACAGCACCGCGTGGATCAGGATCGTGAGTGCCGGGCTGGTCATCTTCGCGATCGACGTCGCGATCGTGGCCGCCCGCGCCAAGGCATCACTCCCGGCCGCCGGCCTGGCGGTGTCGATGGGTGATCTCGCCTGGGTGGCGGCCACCGTCGTCGCGCTGTTCGTCGTCGACTTCACGACGACCGGGTGGATCCTCGCGCTCGTGATCGGCGTGGGTGTTCTCGACTTCGCGTTGGCCCAGTTGTGGTTCCGCAGCCGCCTCGCGTGATCCCGGCTCGCCCTACGGGGTCACGATGATCTTGCAGTGATCGTCGGGATTGCCGAGGTCGGCGAACGCGCCGGCCACACCGTCGAGGTCGACCTCGCCGGTGATCATGGGGCTCACGTCGATGTCTCCCTCGGCGATCGAACGCAGGCTGCCGGCGAACTCCATCGGGTCGTACGCGAGCACGAACTGCAACGACAGCTCCTTGCCGATGCCGTAGTAGGGGGTGATGGTGTCCTGCTCCATGCAGACCCCGACGACCACGATCTTCGAGCGCACCGGGGCATCGCGCAGGGCGTCCCCGATGATCCCGGGCACGCCGATGGCCTCGAACACCACCAGGTCCTTCCCGCCGCCGGCCCGATGCCACGCGTCGAATGCCGGCTCGAGCCGTGGGTCCACGACGTCGGTCGCCCCCATGGTGGACGCCAACGCGCGTCGGGCGGCCGAGAGGTCGGTGGCGACGATCGTCTCGACGCCCTCGAGTCGGAGCGCGGCGATGACCGCGAGGCCGACCGGCCCGCAGCCCAGTACCAGGGCACCGTCACGTTCGCCGATCTCCGACCGGTTCACTGCATGGAGGCCGACCGCCATGGGCTCGGTGAGCGCTGCGCGTTCGGCGTCGAGCCCGTTGGGCACCTCGACGAGCATCGGTGCGGACAGCAGCATCCGTTCGCTGTATCCGGCCGGGAAGTCGTTGGTGTAGGCGAGGTCGGTCATGCCTGTGGCGGTGAGCATGATCGGGATGGAGGTGACGAGCGATCCCGGCGCCGGGCCCTCGGTGTCTGGCCCGTACTCGAGCACCTCGGCCGAGAATTCGTGGCCCATGAACAGATCTCGACCCAGATCAGGAGGCGTCCGGCCGAAGTCGGGCATGCCGTTCATCTCGTCGCCGAGCGCGAGCATCGTCCGGCCGTGCTTCGCGAAGTGGAGGTCGCTGCCGCAGATGCCGCACGCCTTGACGTCGACGAGCACCTGTCCGAACGCCGGCTCCGGTTCGGCGACGTCGTCGGCAACGACCATCTGACCGTCTCGGAGAACTGCTGCTCTCATCGTTCGACACTTCCCGTTTCGATGCCGGCCAGGAACTCGAGGAGCGCATCGTTGACCGGACCCGGCGCCTCCTGTTGGACCCAGTGTCCCGCGCCGTCGACGATCGTGCTGCCGCGGAAATCGTCGAGCCACGCGGTCTGACCATCTGGCGGACTCATGACCAGGACCGGATCGGCGCTGCCGCCGATGAACGCAGACGGCATGGCCACGTGCTCGTCCTGGATCTGGGGGGTGAGCTCCCAGTTGCGGTCCATGTTGCGGTACCAGTTGATGCCGCCGGTGAAGCCGGTCCTGGCGAACTCGGCGGTGTAGAAGTCGAGTTCGCCCTGGGAGAGCCAGTCGGGGAGTCCGTCGGGTTCGGGCATGCGGTCGACGAAGCCCCGGTCGTCGTCGGCGGCCATGTCGGTCGCCAGCTGGACCGCGTCGTCGCCCTCCCGGATGGCGACGCCACAGAGCATCCGCCGCATCGTCCGGGCCGGGTCGGCGCCCAACTCGGCGTCCGCCACCCCCGGCTGCTGGAAGTAGACGATGTAGAAGAAGCCGTCGGCGAACACGTGGCGCATCATCTCGACCGGCGCCATCGGGGTACGCGGCAGGAAGGGCACGCTCATGCCGACGACCGCGCTGACGCGGTCGGGATGGAGCAACGCCATCTGCCAGACGACCATGGATCCCCAGTCGTGGCCGACGAATGTGGCCTCGGCGGCATCGATCTGGTCGAGCAGGCCACACAGGTCGTCGGTGAGATGGACGATGTCGTAGTCGGCCACCTCGTCCGGGCGGGTCGAACGCCCGTAGCCGCGCTGGTCGGGCGCGAGGACCCGATAGCCGGCCGCGGCCAGGGCAGGGATCTGGTGGCGCCACGAGTACGCGAGTTCGGGGAACCCGTGCGCGAGGACGACGACGGGTCCGTCCGCCGGGCCGGCATCGAGGACGTGGAGGTCGATGCCGTTGGTCGTGATCGTGCATTCGTGGACGCCTTCGATGCCGATGGGGGTGTGGGTCACGGTGCGGCGACCTCCTGGTCGAGGAGCGCGAGGAGTTCGTGGCGGCGAGGCCCCACGCGGTGAGGGAGTGGATACTCGTCCGGATTCGCCATGACCTCGGCCATGCGGGTCATGGTGGCGCCGTCGGTCATGAGCTGGGCCGGCGTCGCGAGCATGTTCATGAACCGGGAGAGCGCCCGTCCGATGATCGGATCGGTCGCCGCCGCGGCGAACACCGCGGCCATACCGCGCGCTGCGGCGTCCGCCCCGTCGGACGGGGCGTGGCCCGGACCGGCGGGATCGGCACCCATCTTGTCCATCTCCACCGAGACATCGAACCAGGGCTCGATCTGCTCGGCGGCCGCCGACTCGTACGCAGTGGCGCGCGCCACCGGGTCGTCGCCGGGGGCGGCGAAGGCATCGACGAGCTGGATCGCCTGCACGAGCGCGATCGAACAGCCCCGGCCGTAGAGGGGATTGGTGCAGGTGTGGGCGTCGCCCACGGCGTGGAACCCGAGCACCAGCGGCGCCGACGAATCGTCGACGAATCGTCGCCGACGGTTCACGAGTCCTCCCATGGGTCGGACGTCGCCGATCGGCTCGAGAGGACCATCGCGGAAGAAGCGATCCGGGCCGGGCAGCGCTCGACACGCTCGCTCGAACCCCTCGTCGTCGCTGAGAGCCGCTCGGAGCTCCTTGTCGTCGGTGCGGACCGCGAGCGTGATCGACAGCGTGTCGCCGTCGCCGGGAACGCCGAGGTACTTCACGAACCCGAGGTCACCGCCGAGCTTGGCGTCCACGTCGAGCTCTGGCGTCGCTGCGAGCTCGTACCAACGTGACAAGTACAGGAGACCGCTCTGCACCACGGTCTCGTCGATGTCGACGCCCACGTCGGCCAACCATGCGTCGACCGGACCCCGTCGACCCGTGGCGGCGATCACCGTGCCGGCCTCGATGGTCGAGCCGTCATCGAGCCGCACGCCGGTGACGACCGGAACCGGCGTCGCACCCGGATTCCGATCCGCCACGACGGTCGTGAGACCGGCCACGCCGACGCCGGAACGGGACTCGACCCCCGGCTCCGCTGCGACCATGCGACGGAGCACCCATTCGAACGTCGTCCGCCGGACCACGAGGACCCGCAGATCCTCGTCGCCGGGCATCGGCTCGCCGAGGTCGACCGTGGTCGGCATGGTGGTGCAGCCGGCCTCGAGCAGCGCATCGAGTACGTCGGGGAAGTGCTCCCGCAACTCGACCACCAATCGGGCCAGGAAGCCATGGGTCTGGTGGACCTGCGGCGCCCCCTTGCGCTCGGCCGCGAACGCGGCATCGGCGTCGGGCGCGTCGGACACGACGTCGCGCTCCAGGAGCAGCACCGGGTGGCCGGCGCGACCGAACGCGAGTGCAGCACAGAGTCCACCGACCCCTCCACCCACGATCACGATCCGCTCGGACACCATCAGACCCCCGTCTGGCGCATACCTGGCAACGTGCGTTGCCAGACTAGCCCCGGTGTTGGGGCGCGGAGCGAACCGCGTTCAGCTCGTCGCAGGGTTGGCGAATGCCCGGGCTTCACGTGCGAGGTCGAGCCATCGGTCGTCGTGGTCGGCGCTGACCAGCACCCATTCCTTGAACACCTTCTCGCCCGGCCCGAAGGGCTGGCCCACACCCTCGGCGACGAGCTGCGCAACCCGGTCGGCCGGGAGCTTCAGGACCGCGTCGCCGGTCTGGTGTCGGGGCATGGCGAAGAACTCCCCGGCGGTGCGCAGGCACGGGAACTGCATCATCGTCCCCTCCTCGACGTCGTCCTCCGCCAGCAACGGGAACGTCGCGTCCCAGAAGGCGTCGCCGGCCGCCGTGCGTCTGCTGTCTCGGGTGCTGCCCATGGTGGTCCTCCTGGTCATCGAAGTGTGTCACCACGACGACGAACGGCGGGTTGCCGCATCGACATCGCCGGCGATGTCCACGATCTCGGCAACGGTGTGCGCGATCGCACAGACAGGTCGCGGCCGAGTTCCGTACGGTTGATCCATCGCACGACACGACGTCAGGGGCAGTCGAATGGCAAGGCGTGGACTCGAGTGGCGGCGCCGACGGGTACGCATCTGAGATCACCGTGGTGGGAACGGGGTGAACGGAACGGCCGGCTCCTGCGGGAGTCGGCCGTTTCGCGTCGGCGCTCACGTCCCGTTTGTTAGACCCGTGCCATGCCCATCGTGTTCGTCCACGGAGTGCCCGAGACCGACGCCATCTGGGAGCCACTCGTCGAGCGTCTCGCGACCGAGCACGGTCGGGACGACGGCATCCGACTCTCCCCGCCGGGATTCGGCGCACCCGTCCCCGACGGCTTCGATCCCGTCGCACCTCGCTACGTCGAGTGGCTCGTGGACGCGCTGGAAGCCATCGACGGCGACATCGACCTCGTCGGCCACGACTGGGGTGCGGGCCACTCGTTCGGGCTGGTGGCCACTCGTCCAGATCTCGTCCGCTCGTGGGCCATGGACGTCGCAGGGATCATGCACCCGGACTACGAGTGGCACGACCTGGCACAGCTGTGGCGTACACCGGACGTCGGCGAAGAAGCGGTGGCCGGGATGATGGGCGCATCCCTCGACGACAAGGTCGCCCTGTTCGAGTCCCTGGGTATGCCGTCGGACATCGGCCGGCAGGTGGCCGCCGCCAACGACGAGGCGATGGGTCGGTGCATCCTCGCCCTGTACCGGTCGGCCGGCCGCGACGACCTCGCACCGATCTGGGATGCGTTGCCCACGACGGCGGCGACCGTCCCCGGACTGGTCATCGTCCCGACCGAGGACCACTACGCCGGTCCGCGCGCGTTCTACGACGATCTGGCCCAGCGCGCCGGCGCCCAGATCGCGCCGCTCGAGGGGTCGGGCCACTGGTGGATGCTCGAGGATCCCGATCGGGCGGCGGCCGCCCTCGACGCCTTCTGGTCGGGAGCGGACCAGACCTCGTCCTGACGCAGTCGGCCGCTTCGAGCCGACGATCGGTCAGGAGATCGCCCAGGTCGCGAGCCGGCGCATCCGCGCGTGCTCGTCGACGCTGAGGTTGGCGTCGGTGAGCCGGTGAGCGACCGCGGCGGGGATCGCGGCCCGGGCGCCCTCGCGGTCGACGCCACCGAGGAAGGCCCGGAGCATGACCCGACGGCCGACCGGGACCAACACCCGGTCGAAGCCGGACACCGGTGCCGACGCACACGAGAAGATGACCCACGTGTCGGCGACGTCGAACGCCGGATCGCCCGCCGAGGCGTTCGCCCAGTCGATGACGACCGGGCCGTCCGCGGTCATCATCACGTTGAGCGGATGGAGATCGCGGTG
>JBBKVY010000082.1:0-31072 GCA_037968675.1 Acidimicrobiales bacterium
GGTGGTGGAGGCGGGGGCGGCGGCCCGGCAGTCACCGACGCCGGGGTTCGGCGCAACGCCGATGTCGACGGGAGCGCTCGCTGCGAGGAGATCTCGGCCAGTACGGCCTCGCGGAGCTCGCTCGCTTCGGCACGCGTCGTCGCCGCCCACGCCGCGGCGTCGCGGCGAATGGCGGCCGCGTCGTGCTCGGCGCGACGCCTGAGGTCATCGGCCAGGCGGCGCGCCTCCGCCAACACCACCTCTGGGCTGTGATAACCGCTCCGGCGGCCGCCAAGTTCGTTCACTTCTTGCGACGATACCGGGATTCGGGCGACGTGCCCGGGAGGCATCCTGTCGATGTCGCGACGTCGGTCCGCTTCACGCCAGGTGCTTCACCGAATCGGGCAGTTCGTCGGCGACGCGGATGATCGGAATGCCCGTCTGGGTGTTCTCGTGCATCTCCTGGAAGCACCGCGGCAGATCATCGAACGCGTACACCTCGTCGTGGATCGTCGGCTTGAACACCGAGCCGTACAACTCGGTGGCCGCGGCGCATCCAACAGGCGTCTCGTAGTGGGTGTGGTCGATGGTGACCTGCTTCACCGACTGGACCGTCGAGTTGTACGTGACGACCTGGCTCAGCTGCCATCCCGCGCTCACGTTCACCCCACAGCGCCCGGCCACCGCGAGGCCGGCGTCGAAGACCGGGCCACGGAGCATGTCGCAGACGACGTGCATGCCGACGCCGTCGGTCAGCGTCTTGACCTCTTTGGAGAAGGCCTTCACGTCGTCGCGTGTCGCGAACCGGTTGAACTGCTTCTGGTCGATACCGACGATGCCATGCTTCTCGAGCGAGTCACGGCGTTCCTTGCTTCCGGCGCAGAAGTAGGCATTGTGACCCTCGGCCTTGGCCAACATCAGGAACAGCTCGCCGACGCCGCCACCGAAGCTCAAGACGTTGAGGCGGGCCTGTCGCTCGTACGGGACCTTGACCCGGTAGATGCCGAGTGCCCGCCGCCAGAGGTGGTAGGCGGTCGGCGCGCGCAGCGGTAGGGCTGCCATCTCCCACAGACTCAACCCGCAGTCGAGCGGCGCCTTGATGATCTGCCAGTCCTCGACCACAGCCTCCTTCGAGTACCAGCCGATCGACTCGGGCTGGTCGTAGGCCCAGATGCGGAGCGGGAAGCCGTTCTCGTCGGGCTCGCCGTTGCAGTGGGTGACCACGATGTCTCCCTCGACGAACGCGGTGACGTCGCGCCCGACGGCGACCACCTCGCCGAGCGCAGAGTTCCCCGGGTAGATCTTGCCGCCCCGGGCCTCGGTGATGTTCACGGTGTCGGCGGTCGCCGCGTGGTCGATGTTGTGTTCGGCCGAGACGGCGAGGATCTTCAGCCGAACGTCAGTGGGCCCGAGATCTCGCAGTTCGAGGTCGTCGAGGGCCACGACCCTGGAGACGTCGATGGCGCTCGGGTCGCCGCCGCTGGCCTCGGTTTCCGCAGCCAGGCGTTCGGCGGTGATGGAGTAGGCACGGGTCATCGTCGACATGGCGACATGTTGCCAGGGACCAACGAGGTGGAACGGATCGTGACTACCGTCTCCGCATGCTGCTGACCGAGATCGACCATGTCGCCATCGCCGTCAACGACCTGGAGGCCGCCATCGCCTACTACGGCAAGGCGTTCGGCGCCGAAGTGCACCACCGCGAGATCGTCGAGTCCGATGGTGTCGAGGAAGCGCTCGTCAAGGTGGCCGACAGCTACATCCAGCTCACCGCAGCGACACGCGATGACTCGCCCATCGCCACGTACCTCGCCAAGCGGGGTGAGGGCCTCCATCACATCGGCTACCGGGTGGACGACTGTGCGGCGGCGCTCCAGTCGATGATCGACGCGGGAGCCACCCCCATCGACAAGGCTCCACGGCCGGGCTCGCGCGGCACGACCGTGGCCTTCGTGCACCCCAAGGGATCATTCGGCACCCTCATCGAGCTCGTCGAGGAGTAGTCGGCGACCTCAGCCCGGCGTGATGATCGTCTGGAGCTCTGTGTAGGGCGCAATGCCCTCCGGGCCCAGCTCGCGACCGACTCCCGACGACTTGAAACCGCCGAACGGCGCCTTCATGTCGAGGATCATCTGGGAGTTGACCGTGACCACGCCGGTGCGGACCTGCATCGCCAGTTCGACCGCGTGATCGGCGTCGGCCGACCAGACCGATCCGCACAGACCCATCTCGGAGTCGTTGGCGATGCGAACCGCGTCGGCCTCGTCGTCATAGGGGATCGCCGTGAGGACCGGACCGAAGATCTCCTCCCGGGCGATGCGCATGTCGTTGGTCGCGTTCGCGAACAGTGTCGGCTCGATGAAGTAGCCGGGGCCGTCGGGCTGGCCACCACCGGTGACAACGGTGGCACCCTCGTCGATGCCGAGCTGCTGGTACCCCTTCACCCGGTCGCGTTGGGTGGCGTTGACCATCGGGCCGATGGCGGTGGTCGGATCGAGCGGATCGCCGACCGGCATGGCTGCCATGGCCTGACCGATTGCGTCGACGAACTCCTCGTACTTGTTGCGGCTGATCAGCAGGCGGCTCTGTGCACCGCACACCTGCCCGTTGTTCATGAGGCCGGACCCGAGCAGATCGCCCATGACGGCGTCGAGGTCGACATCGTCGAGGATGATGGCGGCCGACTTGCCACCGAGTTCGAGCGTCATCTGTTTGAGTTGCTCGCCGCAGATCGCTCCGACCGTGCGGCCGGCCGCCACCGACCCGGTGAAGCTGACCTTGTCGACGTCGGGGTGCCGGACGAGGTACTCCGACGGACCGCGATCGGCGGCGACGATGTTGACGACGCCGGGCGGGATCTCGGCCTCGAGGATCGCATCGGCGAGCAGGTAGCTGTCGAGCGGCGTGTCGGGTGCCGGTTTGAGCACGATGCAAGAGCCCGACGCCAACGCAGGTCCGAGCTTGAGCACGCTGATGAACAGCGGCACGTTCCACGGGATGATCCCGGCGCACACGCCGACCGGCACCTTGCGAATGGTGACGGGGCTGAGCGAACCCTGGCGGTGGGTGACCCAGTCGTGGTTCTTGGCGATGTCGACGTAGGCGTCGAGCACCATCGTCGACGAGAACACCTGCCCCATGATCGACCACGCCGACGGCGAACCGTTCTCCTTGGTGATGATGTCGGCGATGTCGGCGCCACGGGCCTGGAGCGCAGCCGAGAGACGAGCAAGGGCGTCGGCTCGGTCGCTCGGACTCGTGCGTGGCCAGGGGCCGTGGTCGAAGGCGTGGCGCGCGGCTGCGACCGCACGGTCCATGTCGGCCTCGATTCCCGACGGACACGACCCGAGGATCTCCTCCGTGGCGGGATTGATCACCTCGATGCGGCCGGGGCCGGCCGGGGCCACGAACTCGTTGCCGATGAAGAGGGTGTCGTGGGTCAACAGATCGGTCACATCTGACACTGTGTCAGACCATGCCGACCGTCGACTACCTGCTCTACGACGTCTTCACCGACACGCCCTTCACCGGAAATCCACTGGCGATCGCGATCGACCCGCCCGATCTCACCGACGGGCAGATGCAGACGATGGCCAAGGAGCTGAACCTGTCCGAGACCGTGTTCCTGGCGACCGGCGGCGACGACGGCGTCGGCACGCGGATCTTCACGCCGGGACGCGAGCTGCCGTTCGCCGGTCACCCCACGATCGGCGCCGCGCTGGCCCTCGTTGATCTCGGGTTCGCCACCGACTCCGTCACCCTGCTCGAGGGCGTGGGGCCGATCGACGTGGACCTCGACGCGGGATTCGCGACCCTCACGACCGCTGGTCCTCCGCGGTCGGTCGAGTCGGCTGATCCCGAGGACGTGATCCGCTCGCTCGGCCTCGAGCTGTCCGACCTCCATTCGACCCTCGGCGTGCGGGGGTGGAGCGCCGGCGTGCCGATCACCATCCTCACCGTGCGCGACGTGGCGACGCTGGGCCGCTGCGCAGTCGACCTCGGCTGTTGGCGAGACGCGATGGCGTTCTCCGCGGCTCCCGAGTTCTACGTCCTGGCACCCGTCGACCCCGAACAACGCGTCGACGCCGGGCGGTGGCGAGCGCGGATGTTCGCGCCTGGTCTCGGCATCGGCGAGGACCCGGCCACCGGGTCCGCGGCCGCCTCGGCCTGCGGATATCTCGCCGGACACGCCACGCCGGAGCGTCTGGCGTCGGGCTGGGTCATCGAGCAGGGCGTCGAGATGGGCCGACCGAGTGAGATCCACGTGGGCGCATTGCTCGAGGGCACCGAACTGGTGGCCGCCACCGTCGGCGGTCGGGCGGTCCGCGTCGGAAGTGGAGCACTCGACCTGTAGGCATGTCGTCGTGTGGGATGACCGCGACAGCGACGACGGGCCGCTGCTCGAGCCCGACGACGGCGCCCCCATCTGCAGCGGTTGCGGGGTGACGATGCTCCCCGACGGCAACGGCGACTTCGCGTGCGACAACCCGGATTGCGAGGCCTACGGCGAGTCGATCTGACCGGTGCTCACGACGGGCGCGTCATGGGGCACGACGACCTGGTCTGCGACCGCTTCGATGTCGGGATAGAGCACGCGGATCAACGCCACCGCCACCAGGGTGGCAACCAACTGTGCGGCGATGAACCCTGGCGCCGACGATGGTTCGATGCCGGCGAAGGTGTCAGAGAACATCCGGGCCACCGTGACTGCGGGGTTGGCGAAGCTCGTCGACGACGTGAAGTAGTAGGCGCCGGCGATGTAGCCACCGACCGAGAATGCCGCGAGCGTCGGCTTTCCGGACCGGACCACGCCGAAGATGACCAGCAGCAGGCCGAGCGTGGCGATCCCCTCCGCGAACACGAGGTGGCCCCCGCTGCGATCCTTGGTCGACCAGTCGATCACCGTCAGGTCGAACATGACGTTGGCCGTCATCACGCCGACGATGCCACCGCTCACCTGGGCGACGATGTAGCCAACCGCCGTCGGTGTGTCGATGCCACCGAACACGCGGTCCGCGATCGTGACCGCGGGGTTGAAGTGCGCCCCCGATGCGGGACCGAGGGCCAGGATGAGCGCGACCAACACCCCCGCAGTGGCGAACGCGTTCTGGAAGAGCTGGAGACCGACATCATCGGTGAGGTTCTCGGCCATGATCCCCGAGCCGACGACACCGGCGAGCAGGAATGCGGTGCCGACGAACTCGGCGACGAGCTTGCGGATCATGTGACGTCCAGAGTCGCGAGGAGACCCTCGACCCTGGCCCGGATGTCGTCCCGCACCTCGCGGACCATCGCCGCTCCCTGACCCGCGGGATCCTGCAGGGCCCAGTCCTCCCGACGCGTTCCCGGGTGGACGGGGCAGGCGTCGCCACAGCCCATGGTCACGATCACGTCGGCGGTCCGGGCGTCGTCGTCGGTCCAGCGACGGGGCTGCTCCCGGGCGATGTCGATGCCGACCTCGGCCATCACCTCGACTGCCGCTGGATTGACGGCGTCGCCGGGTTCGGATCCACCGGAGAACACGTCGACCCGATCGCTTGCGAGGTGGCGCAACCAGCCGGCCGCCATCTGCGAACGGCCGGCGTTGTGGACGCACAGGAACAGCACGGCGGGCTTCTCGGTCATGGCGGGAACGCTACGCGGGCCAGGTGAACGGCAGCCCCATCGTGGTGAACAGCGAGGCAAGCGAGCCCGCGGTCGGGTGCACTCGCCAGCTCACGCGGCGGGCGTGATCGAGGATCCATCGGGACGAACGATGATCCACGACCCGTCCGCATCGAACACGGGTCGGAAGCCGTGCTCCTTCAATCGGTTGTGCACGCCGCACTGGAGATCACTGTTGCCCACGTCGGTCGGCCCGCCCCGGTGATACGCCCGGCGGTGGTCGACCTGGAGTCTTCGGTACCAGGTGTCGCATCCGGACCACAGACAACCCGCGCCGCCAAGGTCCCGGAGCAGTGCCTGGATCTGGGCGGCCTCTCGGCTCGATCCGGTGAAGCACCGGCGCCGACGGCCCACGTCGATCACGTTCGACGACGCGTCGATGACGACCCGCCGGACGTGGCCGACCACCAGCGCAGCCAGCGCCGATGACGGATGCAGGCGCACCCCGGAATCGGTCGAGCAGATCGCGGTGTCGATGCGCTCGGGGTCGGCGGCAACCGACTCCCCCGCTGCCCGGTCGGCCTCGATCGCCAGTGACTCGTCGTCGATGACGATGCTGACCAACGGTTCAGGGTCCTTGGCATCGAATGGCTGAGCCATGGCACGTCTGAAGATGGCGAACAGTGCGTCCGCCCGCCGTTGCCTCGGCGTGCGAGGCAGCTGGTCCATGGCGAAGTCGGGTCCGTGCTCCGCCTTTGCCCATGCGATGTCGGCGTCGAGCTCTGCCTGGACGAAGGCCTCGAAGACCTGCGCCATCACCGCGCCCTGGATGTCGCCGTGGTCGGACTCGACGTGCCACGAGCCGTCGATGTCACTGCGCTGGATGCGGGCAGACCGCCGCTCGTGCTCACGGTCGGCCACCTCGCCGGCACCGTCGGCGTCGGCGAGCGCCTCCCACCGCTTCAGCCAGTCGCAGAACGCGTCGTGGCCGAGCTCGGACGCCATCTCGGCGAACACCGGATCGGCGACCCCGAGGAACGGCCGGACCCGTGGATTCGCCGCCGTACGGGCGATGGCCCGGATGCATCCGGTCGGTATCCTCCCGGCTCGGTAGGCCTCGGCGACCGCAGGCAGCGTGGTCAGCGCACGCACCGTCTGCGTGCGGGCCACGGCCTCGGCGCCAGACAGTCGGCCGAGGTGCTTGACGAGCGCCTTGGCCGACTTGTGTCCGTCCTCGAAGTACGCGGTGGTCGACTCACAGCGGTCGACGAGTCGGTCGGTGCCGGCGTCGATGCGTCGGCGCGCCACCTCGAGTTCACGCATGGAACGCAGCAGCGCGCGAGGCGCAACGTCGTCGAGGTCGCACGACAACAGCTTCTCGGCCACATCGGCCAGGTCGTCGACAAAGGTCCCGAGCACGCGGAACACCTCCATCCGGAATCAGTGGGGAAGTGCTGGTTGTTCGGGAGCCTGACGAGCCCAGCTCCAACGGCTGACTCGCATCGTAATCCGAACACCTGTTCGAGTCAAGGGTTCGGCAAGAACTGCCAGGATGGTCACGCCATCCACCACCCAGGAGAATCATCGTGAAGGTGCACCTGGTCGACGGGACCTACGAGTTGTTCCGGTACCACTACTCCCCCAACAACCGTGACCTCGACCAGGGGGCGGCCCGTGGCGTCGTGAACTCGATGTTGCAACTCGTCAACGATGGCGCCACCCATCTCGGCATCGCCACCGATCAGGTCATCGAGAGCTTTCGCAACGACATGTGGGCCGACTACAAGGACGGCTCGGGCATCGACCCGCAGCTCAAGGCGCAGTTCCCCCTGGTGGAGGAGGCCCTCGAAGCGTTCGGGTTCGCGGTGTGGCCGCAGGTGACCCACGAGGCCGACGACGGACTCGCCGCCGGTGCCGTTCTCGGACGCGATGACGAACGGGCCGAGCAGGTGATCATCTGCACCCCGGACAAGGACATGGCGCAGTTGGTCGGCGGGAAGGTCGTGCAGTGGGACCGTCGTCAGGACAAGTGGTACGACGTCGAAGGCGTGCGGGAGAAGTTCGGTGTGCTCCCCGAGTCGATCCCCGACTATCTCGGCCTGGTCGGCGACTCGGCCGACGGCTTCCCCGGCCTCCCGGGCTGGGGCGCGAAGTCGGCGGGCACGGTTCTCGCCCGATATGTCCACATCGAGGAGATCCCGCCAGCGGCGGGACAGTGGGACATCAGCGTTCGGGGTGGCGCCAAGCTCGCGGTCGCGCTGCAGGACAACCTCGACGACGCGTTGCTCTTCCGCACGCTGGCGACGCTCCAGACCGATGCGCCGGTCAGTCCCGACGTCGATGCGATGGAGTGGACCGGCCCGGACGCCGGCTGCGCAGCGCTGGCGGCATCGCTCAGTGCCGAGCGGCTGGTCGAGCGGGCAGAGCGCCTTGCGTCCCGGTGAGCGCCACGGCTGCGTCCCGGACGCCCCGCCCGGGCGCCCGGAACCACCGCTGACTGGGATTTCCCAGCAGGTTCCCGCTCTGCCATACAGAGTTTCATCCAGGTCGAACCGATGCGCCATGGGCAATCCGACCCATTGCATCAGGACATCCTGATCAGACCCCGGAGACGAGATCGCCGAATCCCAATGGCGGCACGACATCGAGCTGGTCGTAGGTGCACTCGGCCGGCGTCTTGTCAGGCCGCCACCGGACGAACCGCGTCGTGCCGCGGAAGCGGCCACTGGTCATGATCGTGTACCCGACCTCGACGACCCGCTCGATGCGCAGCGGGACCCACGACTGGTCGCGCTCGCTGTTCCACCGATTCGGTGCGCCCGGCATCGCGCTACCAGGACCGGAGCCGGCAGCGGCATGGGCCTCGGCGTCGTACCACGTGCTCCACGGATGACGGGAGAAGTCTTCCTCCACCAGCGGCGCGAGCTCCTCGGCGAGCTCGGTCCGGAAGGTGGTCTTGAAGCTGGCGGACACACCCACATGACGCAGTTCACCGTTCGCTGCCCCTGAGGTCTCCGACGCTCCGGAGTGGATGCCGAGGAGGATCGAGCCGACACCCTTGCCGTCCTTGTGCCAGCGGAATCCAGCAGCGACGCAGTCGGCCGTCCGCTTGTGTTTCACCTTCTTGAGGACGCGCTTGTCGGGTTCGTAGACACCGGCCGGGTCCTTGGCGATCAATCCGTCGAGACCGGCGCCCTCGACGCTGCGAAACCATTCGGCGGCGAGCTCGTGATCGGTGGTGACCGGGGTGACGTACACCTGGGGACCAGGCGTCACGGCATCCTCGAGCAGCGCCCGACGCTCGGCGAACGGGACGTCGAGCAGGGAGCGGTCACCGAGCGCCACGAGGTCGAACGCCACGAACGTCGCGGGTGTCTTCTCGGCCAACATGTTCACGCGGGACTCGGCCGGGTGGATGCGCTGGCCCAGCGCGTCGAAGTCGAGGCGGTCGTCGACCGAGACGACGATCTCGCCGTCGACGACGCACCGGTCGGGCAGCGCCGCCAACAGGGGCCCGACCATCTCGGGGAAGTACCGGGTCAACGGCTTCTGATTGCGGCTCCCGAGCTCGATCTCTGCGCCGTCTCGGAACACGACGCACCGGAACCCATCCCACTTCGGCTCGAAGAGCCAGTCGCCCTCGGGGATCCCGTCGTTCGGCTTCGCCAGCATCGGCTTGAGCGGGAACGGCACCGGGAGATCCACGCCCGGAGGCTACGTGGACAGCGACAACGCCGTCTCGGACGGCAGCCACGGCGCGAAGGGTGTGCCCGTCAAGACGTCGGATGGTGGGTACCCGGCGTGGCACCCCGAATCCACCGAGCCGCCTCGCGGGCCACGAACGTGTCGAGGCTCCACGTGGTCGGTTCGACCAGCGAGCGACTGGGGCCGGTGAGCAGGTACGTGTCGGCCTCGACGATCCCCGCCGCGCTCGTGACATCGACGCGGGTACGCGTGTACTCGGGCCCTTCGAACTGGTCGAGCACGGCCAGTCCGGCATCGTCGACGACCACGAGGGATCCCTCGGCGACGGCGTCCGGGGCGACCACGAGGCCCGGATACACGCGCTCGCGCATGGTCGCGGCTCGGTGCCCGGGCAACGTCGCCGGTCGTGCCGCCACCGGGGTTCCGACGAGGCCGTCGAGCAGCGGCGGATGGCGGAGCGTGCCGTAGACGAAGAGCGTGTGCACCGCTCCATCCTGCCTGTCCCCCGACGAAGAATGGGAGGCCCGGAAACTCGGTCGGTACTCTCCGGCGCCATGGCCGAGCACTCCATGTCGGAACGGATCGCAGACCTCGAGGCGAAGAAGGCCGAGGCGCGCCAACCCGGCTCCGAGCGCTCGATCGACCGCCAGCACGAGCGGGGCAAGATGCTCGCCCGGGAGCGGATCGAGTACCTGCTCGACGACGACAGCTTCCACGAGATCGACCTGCTGTCGCGCCGGCCGATGGAGTCGAGCTTCGAGGACCGTCCCTATACCGACGGTGTCATCACCGGCTGGGGCACCGTCGACGGCAAGAAGATCTTCGTCTTCAGCCAGGACTTCACGGTCTACGGCGGCGCCCTCGGTGAGACCTTCGCCAAGAAGATCCACAAGCTCATGGACATGGCACTCAAGGTCGGTGCGCCGCTGATCGGCCTCAACGACGGCGCCGGCGCCCGCATCCAGGAGGGCGTCGTCTCCCTCGACCAGTACGGCGGCATCTTCTATCGCAACGTCAAGGCCTCGGGCGTGACGCCGCAGATCTCGGTGATCATGGGCCCGTGTGCCGGCGGCGCCGTCTACTCCCCTGCCATGACCGACTTCGTGTTCATGGTCGAGAACACGTCGTACATGTTCATCACCGGTCCCGATGTCGTGAAGACCGTGACCGGCGAGGACGTGACCCAGCAGGAACTCGGTGGCGCCGACGCCCATGCCGGCAAGTCCGGTGTGGCGCAGTTCGAGTCGCCCGACGACAAGGCCGTGCTGGACGACGTCAAGTACCTGCTGTCGTTCCTGCCGTCCAACAATCTCGAGGAGCCGCCGGTCCTCGACACGGGCGACGACCCCGACCGCCAGTGCGCGGCGCTCCACGACCTCGTCCCCACCAACCCGAACCAGCCCTACGACATGAAGGCGGTCATCGCCGAGATCGTCGACGACGGCGACTACTTCGAGTACTCGGCCAAGTGGGCACCCCAGATCACCTGTGGGTTCGCCCGCATGGGTGGTCGGCCAGTGGGCATCGTCGGCAACCAGCCGATGGCGATGGCCGGCGTCCTCGACATCGAGTCGTCCGAGAAGGCCGCTCGGTTCGTCCGCACCTGCGACGCCTTCAACATCCCGCTGCTCACCTTCGTCGACGTCCCCGGCTTCATGCCCGGCGTCGACCAGGAGCACAACGGCATCATCCGCCACGGCGCCAAGCTGCTCTACGCCTACTGCGAGTCGACCGTCCCCCGGATCCAGGTCATCACCCGCAAGGCCTACGGCGGCGCCTACGTGGTCATGAACTCCAAGTCCATCGGTGCCGACTACGCCATCGCCTGGCCGTCGGCCGAGCTCGCAGTGATGGGCGCGGCCGGCGCAGTGGAGATCGTCAACCGGCGCGACATCAACGACTCCGACGACCCGGATGCCAAGAAGGCCGAACTGGTCGAGGAGTACTCCGAGAAGTTCCTCAACCCCTACGCCGCGGCCGACCGCGGGTACGTCGACGACGTGATCGACCCGGCCGACACGCGCCGCAAGATCAACGCGGCGCTCGACATGCTGGCGTCGAAGCGAGAAGAGCTCCCCGCCCGCAAGCACGGAAACGTGCCGCTCTAGCCGTGGAGATCCGCCCCGTTCCGACCGACGAGGAGGCTGCCGCGATCGCCGCCGCGCTCGAGGTCGGGTGGCCTCGGACGGCCGCCGTCGACGACACCCCGACGACGCCGCGGTGGCGGTTCTCGGCCCGCTGGTGGGGCAAGCCGATCCCGCTTCGCCGCCGGCGACCCTGGTGACAGCCGAGCACGCGTCGCTGGAGACGACCGCTGTCGAACTGACGACGGTCGGCCACGACATGGCCGTGCTCCACCACGGCACGACGGTTCGCCGGCTGCACGACCTGCAGTCCGACACGGACCACGAGATCGACGGTGTCTCGTTCCGCACGCTGGCCCGTCCCGGCGGCGACCTCCTCTGTCGATTCGCCACCACCAACGACGTGCACTTCGGTGAGACCGAGTGCGGCCACTTCGAGGGACTCGACCTCGGTCCGCCGCTGATGGTCGAGCCGGGCGAGCGTCCGTACCCGCTCACGATGAACGACGGTGCCGTGAGCGAGATCGCGGCGATCGATCCTGCGGCGGTCATCGTCAAGGGCGACCTCACGACCAGAGGCACGCTCGAGGAGTACCAGTCGTTCCTCGACTGCTACGGCTCTGCGTTCGGCGACCGTCTGCACCACGTGCGCGGCAACCACGACGGCTATCACGGCGCCACGTTCGCAGCGACCCCCACCCAACAGATCGACCTCCCCGGCGTCACGATCGCCCTCGTCGACACGACCATTCCTCGTGCGGCCAATGGACAGTTCACCGACGACCAGGCCGCATGGTTGGGTGACCTCGGCGCCGACGCCGATCGTCCGGTGCTCGTCCTGGGCCACCACCACCCGTGGGACCCGGCGTCGGCCGAGCGACCGGACGGCTACTTCGGCATCAACCCGGACTCGTCCGAGTCACTGGTGTCGGTGATCGCGGCCCACGACGCGCTTCGCGGCTACTTCGCCGGCCACACGCACCGGAACCGTCGTCGGACGTTCGCAGCCACCGGCGACGTGCCCTATGTCGAGGTCGCCTGCGTGAAGGACTATCCGGGCGCCTGGGCCGAATACCAGGTGTACGAAGGCGGGATCCTCCAGCTCATGCACCGGATCTCGACGCCGGACGCGCTGGCGTGGTCCGAGAAGACACGGTCGATGTTCTTCGGCGCGTACCCGGGGTACTCGTTCGGCGAACTCGCCGATCGCTGCTTCTCCATCGCGACATGAGTCCTCCTCCGAGGCCGGCGCTGGATGGTCTGCGGGTCATCGACATCTCGACCGTGCTCGCAGCTCCGGCCTGTGCTCGCTACCTGGCCGACTTCGGTGCCGACGTCATCAAGGTCGAGCGGCCCGGGGTGGGCGACGGCACCCGTAACATGTTCCTGCGCCACCCCGACGACGACGTCACGTACTTCTGGAAACTGCTCGGTCGCGGCAAGCGGACCATCGAACTCGACCTGAAGTCCGACAGTGGCCGCGACGTCCTGCTCCGACTCTGCGCGACCACCGACGTGCTCGTCGAGAACTTCCGCCCCGGCACCCTCGAACGCCTCGGCCTCGGGCCCGACGTCCTGCTGGAACGCAATCCCGACCTCGTGATCACCCGCGTCAGCGGCTTCGGCCAGACCGGCCCGTACGCCGGCCGAGCCGGCTTCGCGACGCTTGCCGAGGCCATGTCCGGCTTCGCCTCGCTGTCGGGCGAACCGGACGGCGCGCCGCTCCTGCCGCCGATCGCGCTCACCGACGAGATCACCGGACTGACCGCGGCATTCGCGACGATGGTCGCCCTCCACTCCGGCGTGGGCCAGACCGTCGACGTGAATCTGCTCGAGTCCCTGCTCCAGGTCATGGGACCGTTGGTGTCCGCCGCCGCGGTCGAGGGCTACGAGCAACCGCGGCTCGGCTCGGGGGTTCCGTACACCGTCCCCCGCGGCACGTGGCAGTGCAGCGACGGCGGTTGGGTGGCGGTGTCGACGTCGGCCGAGTCGGTCGCCCGACGGGTGCTCGCGCTCATCGGCCTCGACGACGACGAGTCGCTCCACAGCTTCGGCGGACGCGTCGCCGCTCGCGCCGTCATCGACGATCGCATGGCCGAGTGGATCGGCGCCCGTACCCAGGACGAGGTGCTCGCAGCGTTCGACGCAGCCGAGGCGGCGGCCGCGCCGGTGTACTCGATGAACGACGTCCTCGCCGATCCCCACGTCAAGGCCCGAGGTTCGGTCGTCGACGTCGACGGCACCCCGATGCAGGGCCTCGTCGCCCACCTGTCGGCGACACCGGGGCGCATCCGGTGGGCCGGACGCCCGCCCGGAGCCGACACCGACGAGATCCTGGGCGAACTCGATGACGGTTGATCGGGCAGAACTCCCCGTCGCGCCCGCACGAGTGACTGAGCCACTCTCAGTGGACGGCGACCTCGATCCGGTCGCGGTCCCACTCCTGGGCGGCGCGGAGGGCATCGGCCGCGTTGGCGACGACCGACTCGGCATCGAGACCGTGGTTCGGGTACGACGCGACACCGGCCTGGAAGCGGCGCGGTCCGATCGTCCCGGCGACGTGGCGACGCAACCGCTCGGTGGTCCACACCGCGCCGTCCTCGCCGGTGTCCTCGAGGACGACCACGTACACACCATCGTCTCGACGACCCACGATGTCGGACTCGCGGAGCGTTGCTTCGGCTGCCGCGGCCATCAGCGCTGCGGGCACGGGACCGGGGCCGTCGTCGGTCCCCATGATCAGGATGTGGACGACCGACAGCGGTCGCAGCGCACGTCGAGCCACCGCGATCCGGCCCCGGATCGTGGCGTCGAGATGCTGGGTGTCGAGGAGCTGCGCAGAGGTCTCCGCGGACGTCGGCGCGGGATCGTTCGAGGTCGGCGATGCCGGTGTCGATGCGGCATCGACGGGCTCGCCGTCTTGGTCGACCGCCTCCTCGGGACTCGCCGGTCCAGCGTCAGGTGCCGGTCGTGATCGCAGCACCAGCACGGCGGTGAGGACGGCGCACAGCCCGGCCACGAGCGCGGCCCAGCCCTCGGACGTGACGGCCGCGTAGGAACCGAACGCCGCGGCCCCGGCGGCGATCCCTCGAATGGCCTGCTCGCCCGTCATCGATCTCCTGTCAGGTGCTCACGAGGTCGAGGATCTCACCCATGATCTTCGTGAGGTCGAAGTCCTTGGGTGTGTAGACCGCGGCCACGCCGTCGTCGAGGAGGGGCTTGCGGTCGTCCTCGGGGATGATGCCGCCGGCGATCACGGGTGCCTGCACACCGCTCTCGCGGAGGAGACGCACCGTCTCGGGAATGAGCTGGAGGTGGCTGCCGGAGAGGATCGAGAGACCGATCGCATCGACGTCCTCGTCGGCGGCCACCGCAGCGATCTGCTCCGGCGTCAGCCGGATGCCCTGGTAGATGACCTCGAAGCCGGCGTCGCGAGCGGCGACGGCGATCTGCTCGGCGCCGTTGGAATGACCGTCGAGGCCCGGTTTGGCGACCAGGAGGCGGGGCGGACCCTCGGGACGGGCCTTGACGCGCTCGGCCACGGCGCGGAGTCCGTCACTGGTGGAGCCGAAGCCGCTGGCGGCGGCGACCCCCGTGGGAGCCCGGTACTCACCGAACACCTCACGCAACAGACCCGCCCACTCCCCGGTGGTGCCGCCGGCATGAGCGAGGTCGATGGTCGCCGGCATGATGTTCCCGGCCGCGCTTCCATCGGCCAGCTCGGCGACACGACGGACCTCGTCGAGCGAGCGCTTGACCGCATCACTGTCACGATCCGAGCGCCACTGCTGGACGTCGGCGATGAGCTGCTCCTGGACCGCGGGATCGACCTTCATGATCGAATCCTCGCCGCCGAGTGGCGAGTCGGCGGTCTCGGTGTACTTGTTGACGCCGACGACGACCTGGTCACCGGACTCGATGCGCCGGATGCGCTCGGCGTGACTGCGGACCAGACGGCCCTTCATCTCGTCGATGGCCTCGAACGCACCGCCCAGGTCCATGATCTCGGTCATCTCGGCCCACGACGCCTCGACCAGGTCGGCCACGAGCTTCTCCATCACGTGGGATCCGTCGAAGAGGTCGCCGTACTCGAGAAGATCGGTCTCCTCGGCCAGGACCTGCTGGACGCGGAGCGACCACTGCTGGTCCCACGGACGGGGCAGGCCGAGGGCCTCGTTCCACGCCGGCAGCTGGATCGAGCGGGCGCGAGCGTTCTTCGACAGGGTCACACCGAGCGCCTCGAGCACGATGCGCTGCACGTTGTTCTCGGCCTGCTGCTCGGTGAGACCGAGGCTGTTGACCTGCACGCCGTAGCGGAACCGGAGCGCCTTCTCGTCGGTGACGCCGTAGCGGTCGCGACCGATGCGCTGCCACAGTTCGCCGAACGCCCGCATCTTCGCGGTCTCTTCGACGAAGCGGATGCCGGCGTTCACGAAGAAGCTGATCGAGCCGAACACCTGCGGGAACCGGTCCTCGTCGACCTGGCCCGACTCCTTCACCGCGTCGAGCACGCCGATGGCGTTGGCCAGCGAGTACGCGATCTCCTGCACGGGCGTCGCGCCCGCTTCCTGGAGGTGATAGCTGCACACGTTCATGGGGTTCCACTTGGGGATCCACTCGGCGCAGAACGCGATCATGTCGACGATCAGGCGACGGCTGGGCAGCGGCGGGAAGATGTAGGTCCCGCGGCTCAGATACTCCTTGACGATGTCGTTCTGCGTGGTGCCCCGCAGCTGCTGCGACTCGACACCGTTCTTCTCGGCGTTGGCCACGTAGAGGCCGAGCATCCAGGCCGCCGGGGCGTTGATGGTCATCGACGTGTTCATCTCGCCCTGGGGGATGCCGTCGAGCAGTTGGCCCATGTGCCCGAGATGCACGACCGGGACGCCGACCTTGCCGACCTCACCGCGAGCGAGCACGTGGTCGGGGTCGTAGCCGGTCTGGGTCGGCAGGTCGAACGCGATCGACAGACCGGTCTGGCCCTTCGCGAGGTTGCCCCGGTACAGCTCGTTCGACGCCGTGGCGGTCGAGTGGCCCGAGTAGGTCCGCATCATCCACGGCCTGTCCTTCGGGGCGTGGGCCATGGGACGGGGCTCCGTCGGGGCGGTCATACTCCCATTGTCCGCCACCGGGCCCACCGGTTGCCACCTGCGGCGGTCATCGCAACCCCGGGTCGCCGTGGAGGCGGTCGGCGACGACCGTCGTGGCCTCCGCCAAAGAGACGGTCACGGGACGAGGACGGCCTTGCCCACCAGTCGGTGCTCGAGCAGGTCGGACAGCGCGTCGGCCACGCGGTCGAGTGGGTACGACGTCGGCTCCGGCGGCGTGAGCCGTCCCGTCTCGACCATGGCCAACGTGTCGGACAGGAGCACGCGCTGCTCGCGGCCGTGGCCCATCGCCCAGGCGCCCCAGTCGACGCCAACGACCGAACGGTTGCGGAGGAGCACCTGATTGGTCGGGATCCTCGGGATGTCGCCGCGGGCGAACCCGATGATGCAGAGCCGACCGAACTCGCCCATGGCCCGCAACGCTGGTTCGGTGAGGTCGTGGCCGACGGGGTCGAACACCACGTCGACGCCACCGTCGGCGGCCTCACGGGCCGCAGTCTTCAGGTCGACATCCGAGTAGTTGATCGTCGCGTCGGCGCCGGCGGCCACGCACCGCTCGAGGCGCTCGTCGGACGACGCAGCAGCAATGACCGTCGCACCCACCGCCTTGCCGTATTGGATCGCAGCACTGCCGACGCCGCCGGCGGCACCGAGCACCAGGAGCGTCTCGCCCGACGCCAACGCTGCTCGGCGACCGAGTGCGAACGCCACGGTGCAGTAGCTCTGCGTGAACGCCGCAGCCGCTGCCGAGGACAGCTGATCGGGAACCGGCGCCAGTGAGTCCGTCGCGGTCGCCACCGCCGATGCGAAGCCGCCCAACCCCACGCTCGCGAGCACCCGATCACCCACGCACCAACTGGTCACATCGGCGCCGACCGCGCTGATCGTGCCGGCCACCTCGTTGCCCGGCACGAAAGGAAGCGGTGGCTTGATCTGGTACTCGCCGGCGACGAACAGCCCGTCGACGTAGTTCACTCCCGCAGCCTCGACATCGACGATGACCTGTCCGCCACCGGGCTCGACGTCGGGCCTCTCCTCCACCACGAGATTCGACGGCGGACCCAGTTCGTTGCAGACCACGGCGCGCATGGACGGGAGTTTGTCAGGTGCGCAGGAGACGCCCCACGGCCGTCATGACCTCTTCGACCTTCTCGTCGAACGCGGCATCTCCTGGTTTCTCGGCCGCCTCCTTCACGCAATGGTGGATGTGCTGGTCGAGCAGGCCCATCCCGACGCCCTGGAGCGCCTTGGTCACCGAGGCGATCTGCGTCAACACATCGATGCAGTACGTGTCCTCGTCGACCATGCGCTGCAGGCCTCGGACCTGCCCCTCGATCCGCTTGAGGCGATTCAGATACGCCTGTCTGTCGTCTGTGTAGCCAGTCATGGAGAAAGCGTAGCGGATAGGGGTTGGGGGTATCACCGTGCGCTGCTACGGTCGTCTCCATGAGGAGCACGTCATGAGGACTCGCGTCGATCTGCCCGTCGAGGGCATGACCTGTGCGGCATGCTCGGCCCGCATCGCTCGCGGGCTCGACAAGCTGGACGGGGTCGAACAAGCCAACGTCAGCCTCGCCGGCGCCCGCGCCACCATCGTCTTCGACGATGCGTCGCTGGGGACCGACGACTTCACGGCGGTCATCACGAAGCTGGGGTACGCCGTTCCCGACGTCGACGATCACGATGCCTCGGAACAGGCGTGGATCCGCACCCTCACGCGACGCCTGCTGGTCGCTGCCGTGCTCACGGTTCCGACCCTGCTCGTCTCGATGATCATGGCGCTGCAGTTCGACGGGTGGGAGTGGGTGGCTCTCGTATTGACCGCGCCGGTCGTCCTGTACTCGGGAGTCGGATTCCACCAGGCCGCGCTGACCAACGCCCGCCACGGCACGGCGACCATGGACACCCTCGTGTCGATCGGCTCGCTCGCGGCATTCCTGTGGTCGGTCGTCGCACTCGTGTTCGTCCGCGATGCCGATGGTGGCGCCGGGCACGTCTACTTCGAGACCGCGGCCGCCATCATCACCCTGATCCTCCTCGGGAAGTACTTCGAGGCCCGCGCCAAGCGTCGTAGTGGTGAAGCGATTCGCTCGCTCGCTGAGCTCGGGGCGCGGACGGCCACGCTCGAGGACGGCTCGCAGATCAGCATCGAGGATCTCGCCGTCGGCATGCGCTTCGTCGTGCGACCGGGCGAGAAGATCGCGACCGACGGCCGAGTGGTCGACGGAGACTCCGCCGTCGACGAGTCGATGCTCACCGGCGAACCCGTGCCGGTCGACAAGACGGTCGACGACGAGGTCATCGGCGCGACGGTCAATGCCGACGGTCGCCTCGTGGTCGAGGCCACGCGGGTGGGCAGCGACACCGCGCTGGCCCAGATCGTCAAGATGGTCGACGACGCCCAGGGCAGCGCTGCGCCGGTACAGCGCCTGGCCGACCGCGTTGCCGCGGTGTTCGTCCCCGTCGTGCTCGTCATCGCGGCGGCGACGCTGGCGGGATGGTTCGTCACGGGACACTCGGCCGAGGACGCCTTCACCGCTGCGGTCGCGGTCCTGATCATCGCGTGTCCGTGCGCGCTCGGGCTCGCCACGCCGACCGCGATCATGGTCGGCACCGGACGGGGCGCACAGCTCGGCGTGCTCATCAAGGGCGGCGAGGTGCTGGAGCGGACACGGGCCATCGACACCGTGGTGTTCGACAAGACCGGCACCTTGACGGAGGGACGGATGGAGTTGGTGCACGTCGTCGCGCCCGACGGCAACGAGTCGGCGGTGCTGCGACGTGCGGCGTCGCTCGAGTCGATGAGCGAGCATCCGATCGCCAAGGCCATCGCCTCGGGATCGGACGATCTCCGCACGGTGTCCGACTTCTCCAACATCCCCGGCAAGGGCGTTCGGGGGACGGTCGACGACGTGGATGTCCTCGTCGGACGTCGACTGCTCTTCGACACCGTGCCCGACGCAGTCGAAACGGCTGCCGCCGAGCAGGAAGCGAAGGGACGAACGGCCGTGCTCGCAGGCTGGGACGGGACTGCCCACGGCGTGCTCGCCGTGGCCGACACCATCAAGTCCAGCGCTGCGGACGCCGTGGCCGCGCTCCGGTCGATGGACCTCGACGTGATCCTGCTCACCGGCGACAACGCCCGGACCGCCGCCACCGTCGCTGACGCGGTCGGGATCGAGACCGTCAGATCCGAGGTCCTCCCCGACGACAAACTCGACGAGGTCCGATCGCTCCAGGACGCGGGTCGGGTGGTGGCCATGGTCGGCGACGGAGTCAACGACGCCCCGGCGTTGGCCGCAGCCGATCTCGGCATCGCGATCGGGACCGGTACCGACGTCGCCATCGAGGCCTCCGATCTCACCCTCGTCGGCGGCGACCCCCGCGGCGTCGCCGACGCAGTGGCGCTGTCTCGCCGCACGTTGTCGACCATCAAGGGCAACCTCTTCTGGGCCTTCGCCTACAACACTGCGGCCATCCCGCTCGCCGCGTTCGGCCTCCTCGTTCCCATGATCGCCGCCGGGGCCATGGGATTCTCGAGCGTCTTCGTGGTCACCAACTCACTGCGCCTCCGCCGCTTCCGCGGACACCGCACCGACGCCCGAACCCCCGACCCGAGAGATCACCGTGCCGACGACCTACTCCGTTCCTGACATCTCCTGCGACCACTGCGTCGCCGCCATCACCGGCGCCGTCACACCGATCGACGGCGTGCAGCGAATCACGGTGTCGGTCGACGACAAGACCGTCATCGTCGACGGCTGGTTCGACGACCAGGCAGTGCGTGCGGCCATCGACGACGCCGGCTACGACATCTCCTGAACCCACCGAGGTCGGATCCGTGGTCCTGGCACGGCCCCTGCCAAAAGATCATCAAGGTTCGTTGTTCTCGTGCCGATGCGACAGACATGCCGCACACCATTGCCGACCGCACCCGCTCGATCGCCAAGCAGACCCTGCTCGGAATGATCGCCACCCTCGCCGTGGTGGCGGGCGCGAGCGTCGCTCTCGCTGCCGACGGTGGCGACGAGGAACCGGCGCCGGTCGTCGAGGAGACCGAGGAGCCGACGTGTCTCGATGACGGTGCGACCGTGCCGGACACCGATGACGGGGACGCTGTGGACGGCCATGACAGCTGTGGGGACGAACCGACGTCGACGACCTTCACCGACAACGACGAGGGTGACGACCTCGAGGGGAACGAGGGCACGGAGAACGAGGGAGCCGAGAACGAGGCCGGGGATGGAGACGAGCGCACCGAGGTGCCCGAGGTCGACGACAGCGACGGCGAGACGGCGGATGAAACGGATGGCGAGTACCGCAACCACGGCGAGGCCGTGAGCAAGGCGGCCCGTGAGGACTGTGCGCCAGGACCGGGGCACGGCGCATGCGTGTCGAAGGTCGCTCGATCGGACGCCGGCAAGGACCGAGCCGAGGAATCCACCGAAGACGTCGAGCCCGAGCCGTCGGCCGGGGCCACCCGCGCCCCTGCCACGAAGCCAGGCAAGGGCGTCGGCCACGGTAAGTCGAAGACGGGCTGAGAATGTTCGGGCCGATCGGCCCATCAAGGTCTGACGCCCCGACGACGATCTCTCCGTCATGACCGCATCGATCACCCGAGTTGTTCGTCTCGCCGCCACGGCGACGCTGTCGACGCTCGCTGTCGTCACCGGTGCCGACGCGAGCGGGTACGTGCCGGTGTCCGGTCAGGCGAACACGGGCGGCGCCGGCAGCGTCAACGCGGCGGCCAACCGCTCGAGGTAGCGACCGCGCGGCAGGTCGGTGGCGCCCAGCGACGCGAGATGATCGGTGGTCCACTGGACGTCGAGCAGCCGACCGTCGCCCCCTTCTCCCAACGCGTCGACCAGATGCACCAGGGCGACCTTCGAGGCATCGGCGACGCGGTGGAACATCGACTCACCGGCGAACAGCCCGCCGATGCTGACGCCGTAGAGCCCACCGACGAGGCGGCCGTCGTCATCGAACGACTCGACGCTGTGGGCCCAACCCATCTCGTACAGCCGCCGATAGGCAGCGCGGATGTCGTCGGTGATCCAGCCGCTGGGTCGATCGGGGTCGGCGCATGCCGCGACCACGTCGTCGAACGCCGTGTCGATGCGTACCTCGAACCGGGCGCACGACTTCCGCAGCGACCGGGAGATCCGCAGCTCGTCCAGCGGCAACACGCCCCGAGGATCGGGCGACCACCAGCCCAACGTCCTGCCGCTGTCCACGTGCATCGGGAACAGCCCGGTGCGGTACGCGTGCAGCACCGTGCCCGGCTCCAGGTCACCACCGATGCCGGCGATGCCGTGCTCGTCGGCGTCGGAAGGATCCGGAAGTCGCCAGCGGCACGGTGGCGGCTCGATACGCACGTGCGGATTGTCACCGACGGGAGGTGGTCTGAACCAGCCGGCCTCCGGGCAGGGACGTGACCGACACACCACCGCACCCGACACCCAGGAGATGACATGGACACCGAACGGACACAGACCGCCAACGACCGTGGACAGGGGCGAGGCGTCTACATCCCGGGCATCGTCGTCATCATCTTGATCGTTCTGCTGATCCTGGTGATCCTCTGACCTGCCGGGTGATGCCCGGACACGACGGCATCTGCCTGCCAACGCGCACGAAGCCGGACTCGCGTGAGTCCGGCTTCGTCGCGTCTCAGTACTCGTGGAAACCGGCGCCGGACTTCCGGCCCAGGTGCCCGGCGACCACCATGCGACGGAGCAGCGGCACGGCGGCGTAGTTCGGATCACGGAACTCCGTGTAGAGCGCATCGAGGATCGACAGCGAGGTGTCGAGACCCACGAGGTCGAGCAGCGCGAGGGGGCCCATCGGGAAGTTGCAGCCGCCCTTCATCGCCGCATCGATGTCGTCGCGGCTCGCGGTGCCGTTCTCGAGCATCCGAACTGCGTTGTTCAGATAGGGGAACAGCAGCGCGTTCACGATGAACCCGGCGCGGTCCTCGACGAGCACTGGCCCCTTTCCACACGCCTCGGCGAACTCGCGGACGTCGGTGATCGTCTCGTCCGAGCTGATGAGTGTCTGGACGATCTCGACCAAGCTCATCATCGGCGCCGGATTGAAGAAGTGGACGCCGCAGACCCGCTCGGGGCGCGAGGTCTTCACCGCCATCTCGATGACGGGGAGCGTCGATGTGTTGGTGGCGAGGATGGCTCCGTCCTTGCAGACCCGGTCGAGCTCGTCGAACAGTTCGAGCTTGGTGGCGAGGTCCTCGACGACCGACTCGACGACCAGGTCGCAGTCTGCGAGGTCGGACAGATTCGAGGTGGCCGAGACCCGGGCGACGGCAGCCTCGGCGTCTGCCGCTTCCATGCGGCCCTTCGAGACCAGCTTCTCGAGCGACCTCGCCATGGCGGCGACGGTGGCGTCGGCCGACTCCTGCTTCCGTGACCGGAGCACGACCGTGAAGCCCGAGGTGGCCGCGACCTGCGCGATCCCCGAACCCATGATCCCCGAACCGATGATGCCCACAGTCTTGATCGTCATGGCCGAACACCGTACCGACTGGCCTTCCGGGCCTCGTAACCACGTTGCCCCACCCCGACCGCCGCGCCGATGCGGCGCGAGACTGTCCTCATCGCGGACCTCCACCTGACCCCCACCGGCTATGAGCGCCTGCTCCCGCCCGGTGTCCGGATGACCGTGCGCACACGACGACGGGCGATGGCCCACGACGTCAGCGGCCGCATCCTCGATCTCGGCGGTGCGGAGGCACATCGCTCGCTCTGGGCCGATGCCGACGTCACGATCCTCGACAGCGTGGCCGACCCCGCGCTCGTGTCGATGGTCGACCGGTCCGTGCGTTTCGACGTCATCTTCTCGGTGATGCAACTGGCGACCGTCGCAGACCTGGCCGGCACGATCTCCCGTCTGGGAAGACTGCTGACGCCCGACGGACGTCTCCGATTCCTCGAACCGGGCCGACTTGTAGGCGCGGCCGGGCGGGCGCAGCGACTCGCTGCCCCGATGGTCACGATCAGCACCGGCATCCGGGTCGATCGCGACATCCCCCACCAGCTCCGGACGAACGGACTGTCGGTGACTGCACTCCGTCGACACCGCACGACCACGACGCAGTGGTGGCACCGCCAGGTCGTCGAGGGCACCGCCCATCGGGCGCTCTCGATCTGACCCGATCCGTTGCTCAGGTCTCGGTGATCGTCACCGACTCGATGACGTGCGTGGTGGTGGGCGAGCCTGCCGGGTCGCCATCGGCCTCGATGACCGCGACCACGTCCATGCCCTCGGTGACCTGACCGAAGAGCGAGTAGGCCGCCTCGCCACCGACCGCATCGACGAGCGTCTGGGCACCGTTGTCCGACGTGACGACGAAGAACTGGCTGCCGTTGGTGCCGGCCCCGGAGTTGGCCATCGCCAGCGACCCGGCCTGGTAGTCGTCGGGGTCGGGGAGCTCGTCTTCGAACTGGTAGCCCGGGCCGCCGGCCCCGGTCCCCTCGGGGTCGCCGCCCTGGAGCACGAAGTCGGGGATGACCCGGTGGAAGGTGAGACCGTCGAAGTACTTGTACCGCGCGAGGTAGACGAAGTTGTTGGCCGTCAGCGGCGCATCGTCGTCGGCCAGTTCGATGACGATGGTACCGACGTCGGTCTCCATCGTGGCCGTGTAGGTCTTGGCAGTGTCGATGCACATGTCGGGAGCTGCGGGGAACGCCCGCACCTGCTCGGCCGAGCCGTCGGTCGGGGGACACGGGAGCGGATCGGCGTCTGGCGCAGGCGCGGTGTCGTCGGGGGCCGAGTCGCCGGCGGTGGAGTCGGTGGGATCCTCGGACGTCCCGTCGTCGATCGGCGTCGTGTCGGTGGTCGACGCCTGCTGGTCGTCGTCGTCGGTGAGGATCGAGAACCCGATGGCGAAGGCCAGGAACGCCACGATGGCGGCGCCGATCATCACCCCACGTCGCCGGACGTTCTCTCGTTGCTCGCTCTTGCGCAGTTCCTCGATCTTGGAATGCCGCGCCTGCTTCTGCCGTTCACGCTTTTCGGTACCCACGGCCGGGTGACCGTACTCGGTCCTCCCACCCCTGATGGAGTCACGCTCCGTGCGGTTCCGAACCCGCATCGACAACGTTCGTCCCGCCTGAGCCGACGGAAGGTTCGCCGCGTCGGCGTCGAGGTCCGTGGACTCTGACGAGCGTTGTCGCTACTGTGCGTAGCAGTCAGGCCACCTGTTGACCTGTTCTGTGGTACGTCGAGCCATTTCGAGCGCGACGACGAAGCGGGGAGGGCCCGACACGATGGCGAAGGTGGAAGCGGACGGGCAGTCGTCGTTCTCGGTCGAGGTCGGGCAGCGCCTCCGTGCGGTCCGCCGGCTCCGGAAGCTGTCGCTCGACGACGTCGAGCGCGAGAGTGGCGGACAGTGGAGCGCATCGGCAATCGGCGCCTACGAACGCGGGTTCCGCAACCTGAGCCTGCCCCGCCTGCGCGAGCTGGCCGAGTTCTACGACGTCCCGATGTCAGTCCTGCTCGGCGAATCGGACGACGACGACGACGCCGACCGTCCGTCGAAGGTGATCCTCGACCTGGTCGCGCTCTCGGGCATTCCCGAGGCCGAAGCCATCCACCGCTATGCCCGCTCGATCATCCTCGAGCGAGGGGACTTCAACGGACGCGTGTTGTCGATCCGCCGCGACGACCTGCGAGCCATCTGCTCGCTCCTCCATGCCACAGAAACCCAGACGCTGCAGCAGCTGCGCGACTGGGAGGCGTTGGTGGAAGTCAGCTGAACACGTAGCGTCGGAGCTCGTGCTGACAGTCCAGAAGTTCGGCGGAACGGCCGTCGCAGATCCCGATCGGATCCGCGAGGTCGCAGACCACGCCGTCCGCACCCGAAAGCGCGGGACCGACGTCGTCCTGGTCGTCTCCGCGATGGGCAAGGAGACCGACCAGCTCCTCCGCCTGGCCGACGACGTGTCGCGCACCAAGCCGTCGCGCGAGATGGACATGCTGATCACCGCCGGCGAGCGCAAGGCGATGTCACTCGTCGCCATGGCGATCTCCGACCTCGGCGTCCCAGCCCAATCGTTCACCGGTTCACAGGCCGGGTTCATCACCGACACGTCGCACACCGATGCCAAGATCCTCGAGCTGCGGCCGGGCCGCATCGCCGAAGCGATCGACGCCGGCTGCATCCCGGTCATCGGCGGGAGCCAGGGCGTCTCCATCGACAAGAACGTCACGTTCTTGGGCCGGGGCGGCTCCGACACGACGGCGGTCGCCATCGCCCACGCGCTCGGGGCCGAGATCTGCGAGCTCTACACCGACGTCGCCGGTGTCTACTCGGCCGACCCGCGCATCGCGTCGAAGGCTCGGCGCATGCCCGAGATCAGCTTCGACGAACTGCTCGAGATGACCGCGACCGGCTGTCCGAAGCCGGCGATGCGCTCCGTCGAGTTCGCGCGGCGTCACGCCGTGAAGCTGCACATCCGGTCCGCCTTCACCTGGGAACCGGGCACGATCGTCAAGGAGCACACCGACATGGAACAGGCCGTCGTCAACGCCGTCACCCACGACACCAGCGAGGCCAAGGTCACCGTGTCCGGGGTCTCCGATCAACCCGGTATCGCAGCGCGCATGTTCACGGTGCTCGCCGAGTCGGGGATCAACGTCGACATGATCGTGCAGAACACCTCGGAGCACGGCCGCACCGACATCTCGTTCACGGTCCCCCACCCCGAGGCCGAAGTCGCGACCGAGTTGATCAACGGACTGTCCGGTGAGGTCGGCGCCGCGTCGTGCGGGTTCGACCACGACATCGGCCGGGTGTCGGTCGTGGGCGCGGGCATGAAATCCAACCCTGGCGTCGCGGCCAAGATGTTCCAGGTCCTGGCCGACAACGACATCAACATCGAGATGATCTCGACGTCGGCCATCCGGATCTCCTGCGTCGTACAGCAGTCCCAGGTCGAGGACGCGGTCGAACTGCTCCACACCGCCTTCGATCTCGACCTCTGAGGATCCCGCTGGGCGATCCCGGTCCTCGGTCGTACCCTGGGACGGATGCGTGTAGGAATCCTCGGAGCCACGGGTCAGGTCGGAGGCGTCATGCGCCGTCTCCTTGCCGAGCGCGACTTCCCGGTCGACGAGATGCGGTACTTCGCGTCGCCGCGCTCGGCTGGTCGCACCCTCCCGTGGGGTGACACCGAGATCACGGTCGAGGACTCGACCGACGCCGACTACTCGGCGCTCGATGTCGTCCTCGCCTCCGCCGGCGCCACTGCGTCCCGAGCGCTGGCCGAGGAGATCGCCGCCTCCGGCCCGGTCGTCATCGACAACTCGTCAGCGTTCCGCATGGACGACCGGGTTCCGCTCGTCGTCCCTGAGGCCAACGCCGACGCGCTCGACGACATCCCGATCGGCATCGTCGCCAACCCTAACTGCACCACCATGGTGGCCATACCGGTGCTCGCTCCGCTCCATCGCGAAGCCGGGCTCGACACCATGGTGGTCTCGACCTACCAGGCAGTGTCGGGTGCCGGACTCACCGGCGTCGACGAACTCGACTCCCAGATCCGCAAGGTGGGCGACAGGGCACCGGGGCTGACCCACGACGGCCGTTCGGCCGAGTTCGGCGAACCCGACAACTTCGTGAAGCCCATCGCGTACAACGTGTTGCCCTTTGCCGGAAAGCTGGTCGACGACGGACGCGACGAGACCGACGAGGACCAGAAGCTGCGCAACGAGACGCGCAAGATCCTGGGCATTCCCGGCCTTCCCGTCTCCGGCACGTGTGTGCGGGTCCCGGTGTTCACTGGTCATTCGTTGAGCATCAACGCCCGCTTCGAGCGACCCATCTCGCCCGATCGGGCCCGCGAGCTCCTCGGCCGTGCGCCGGGTGTGCAACTCGTCGACGTGCCCACGCCGCTCGATGCCGCGGGCATCGACGACACCCTTGTCGGCCGCATCCGCGTCGACGAGACGGTCGATCACGGCCTCGCGTTCTTCCTCTCCGGCGACAACCTCCGCAAGGGCGCCGCACTCAACACCATCCAGATCGCCGAAGAACTGCTCCGCCGCCGCTCCTCCTAGTAGATCTAGCGGCCGTTTCCGTCAGGGGGTCGCCACAAAAGGTGCGAGATCCCGTGGGTCAGCAGGAGCAGGGTCGGGCGTGGCAGGCCGGGCAGCCATCGGCGTAGCGCCGGGCGGCGTCGTCGAGGCTGAGCCCGAGTTGATGGGCGAGCGACGCGACCCAGGCGATGACGTCGCCGAGTTCGTGGAGTTGCTGTGCCGGCGTGCCCTTGCGGGCGGCCTGCGCCAACTCGCCCACCTCCTCGCACAACCACGCGACGCTGGGCGCGGTGCCCCGGCCAGCGTCCCGCTCGCCGTAGGTCGCGGCGATGTTGGCCTGGAAGTCGGCTATGTCCATGTGCGTCCACCGTCCACGAGCATCCACCGTAACGCCGGGTGCGGTGGACACACTGGGAGTCGATGCGTCAGCTCGTTCGGGGAGTGTTGGCCACACTCGTACTGCTGCTGTCCGCGTGTGGCGTCGACCACGATTCCGACGCGTCGTCGACCGCCTCGGCAACGCCCGTGGTCGACACGGCACTCGCCTCGAGCTCGGAGATCAGCACACCGGACGACATCGTCGCCACCAGCGCCGGCTCGTTCACGATCGCGGTCACCAGTGCCGAGGGGATCGATGCGCCCGGCCTGGACGCAGCGGTCTCGGTACTGGCCGGTCGACCAGACACGAATGTGATCGTCACCGCCCCGACTGCCGACGTGGGCGCCGACCCCGAGGGCCATTCCTCCACGGCGCTCGTTCCCGTGGGCGCCGAGACCATGACCGGCCATCTCGCATCCGCGGTCAACGGTTCGATGCTCGACGCGATCGAGACCATCGCCGACCCCACGGCCCCCAGGCCCGATCTCGTGGTCATCGGCCTCACCGACGAGGCCGGCCCCGGATCGGCGACCATGGCCGGCGCACGGCTCGCGGTCGAGCGAGGTCTCCCGGTGCTGATCGTGACCGTCGGTGGCGACGACCCCGATCTCGCCGGCGCTGCCATGTTGTTGGCCACCGTGACCGACTACGAACTCGACGCCCTGATCGAGGCGCCGGGTATCCATGTCCTCACCGTGCCGTCCTGCGCCGGCGGCACCGTGCGAGGACCGGTGACGGTCGATGCCGCTGCGCCGGACGAGGCGCCACCGGTGGTCGACTGCACGAGCGGCGACGCCGGGCCGTTCGACGACGAGATCGAGGCGTGGGCTGCCGGTCGCGCGACCCTCGCCCAGCGTGGCTAGCCCATCCCGTACAGGCGCTCGATCGGCAGCTCGATGAGCAGACGACGGTCGGCGACCATCGTTGCCCGGTACGCGTCCCAGTCGTCGTGGTCGCTGGCGACGGCCCGGTAGTACTCGACGAGGGCATCGGCGGTCCGATCGTCGGGGGCGGTGGCAACGGGCAGCAGCGTGGCGGTGCCCTCGACGACCGTGTACGCGTAGAAGTCGTCACGGGCGACATGGAGGCTCGCCCGCGGATCCCGGCGGAGGTTCGCCGTCTTGGCTCGCCCGTCGGTCACCGAGATGCGGATCACGTCGTCGTCACCCACTGCGTAGGCCACGTTGGACAGCTGCGGGCGACCGTCCTTCTTCAGGGTGACGAGCACGCCTTGGTGCTTGGCGTCGACGAGTGAGCGGAGCGCGGTCGTGTCCATGACCGGATGAACACGACCGCGACCGCCACGATTCCCGTACGGTCAGCCACGTGGGTGCTCTGACCGTCATCGCACTGGCCGTGTTCGCGCATGCGCTGCTGTCCCAGCGACTGCGGACCACGATCATCACTGCGCCCATGATCTTCGTCGCCATCGGGCTGCTCACCGGACCCGAGGCGCTGGATCTCGCACGCATCGATCTGGCGTCGGAGGAGGTCATCGTCCTCGCCGAGCTGACGCTCTCGATCGTCCTGTTCTCCGACGCCGTCCGGGTCGATCCCCGGATGGCACGCAGCTTCATCGGCATCCCCGCCCGAATGCTGGGCATCGGGCTGCCGCTCGTGATCGGCCTGGGCACCCTCGTCGCTCGGGCCACGCTCGACATCGAGTGGGCGGAGGCAGCGTTGCTGGCCTCGATCCTGGCCGCGACCGATGCCGCACTGGGACAGGCGGTGCTCACCGACGAGAGCATGCCGAGCCGGATCCGGAGCTCACTGAACGTCGAGTCGGGGTTGAACGACGGATTGGCGCTGCCGGCGGTGACCCTGTTCGTCGCCATCACGGTGGCCGAGGCGGGCGCCGAGCCCGCCTCGTTCTGGATCCGCTTCGTCGCCGAACAGATCGGCTATGGGGTGGTCGCCGGTGCCGTCGTCGGTGCCGGTGCCGGCTGGTTGCTGATCAGGGCTCGGCGAGCAGGCTGGGTCGACGGCGTGGACGGCCAGCTCGCAGCGCTGGCCCAGGTCGGTCTGGCATTCGTGCTCGCGCACGAGATCGGTGGCAACACCTTCATCGCCGCCTTCGTCGCCGGGATGTCGTTCCGATTCGTCGGCGGGGAGGAGTCCGAGTACCTCTGCGAGTTCACCGAGGACGGCGGTCAGCTGTTCGCCAGCATCACCTTCGTCGTGTTCGGCAATGCGCTCCTCGGCCCGACACTCGGTGACCTGACGGTGCCCATCGCCCTGTGCGTGGTGGGCACGCTCACCGTGGGGCGAATGATCCCGATCGCGGTCTCGCTCATCGGCACGGGCCTGCGGTTCCCCACCGTGGCGTTCCTCGGCTGGTTCGGTCCGCGGGGCCTGGCGTCGATCCTGTTCGCGCTGACCGTGCTCGAGGAAACGGGGCGAGACGTCGACGACGACCTCTTCGTCGTCGTGGCGTGGACGGTGCTCGCATCGGTCGTCCTCCACGGGGCCACCGCGAGCTGGGGTGCGCGCCGGTACGGGGCCTGGTTCGCCGCCCATCGGTCGCAGGCGCACGCCGACGACGACATGCCGGAGGACTCGACAGAGGAAGACGATCCGCCGATGCGACCACGGTGGACACCGCGGCTCGACCGCGACGTCAGCGACTGATCTCCCGCAACAGTCCCGTGTCGACGTCGTAGACGAAGCCGCGGACCAGCTTGTGCGCAAGGAATGGACTCGCCTCGATCCGCCCCATCGACTGGCGCACGCTCTGGTCGAGATCGCTGAACGCCTCCATCGCGAACGACGGCCGGATCCCCGTCTCCGACTCGATCTCGTCCTTGAGGTCGTCGTCGCGGAACGTGAGTCCACCGCAGCGCGTGTGGTGCACCAGGGCGATCTCCTCGGTGGCGAGCTTGCGCTGCGAGATGATCAGCGAGCGGATCACGTCGTCGGTCACGACACCGCCGGCATTGCGGATGATGTGGGCTTCGCCCAGCGCGAGCCCGAGCATGGCGAACACGTCGAGCCTTGAGTCCATACACGTGACCACCGTGAGTTTGCGCTGCGGCGCCGTCGCCAGACCGGCTTCGTGGAAGTGTTCGGCATAGTTGGCGTTGGCGGCGACGAAGTCGTCGATGGTGCTCATGGGTGCAGAGCGTTCATCACCACTCGAGCTCGTCGCAACCCCGGTGGTCGGC
>JBBKVY010000083.1:0-24335 GCA_037968675.1 Acidimicrobiales bacterium
CACGTGTTACTCACCCGTTCGCCACTCGATCTTCCGGAGCAAGCTCCTTGGACCTCGTTCGACTTGCATGTGTTAAGCGTGCCGCCAGCGTTCGTCCTGAGCCAGGATCAAACTCTCCGTCAAGATCTTGCGCTACCACCGGTCATTGCTGACTGGCGGCGGCGACTCGATCAATTGGTTGAGCGGCACCGGCCTGACTGACCGGCGCCTGCTGGCATCTATCTCATTGAATTGTGGTCTTGGGTAGACCAAATAAGAAACTCAAAGATGACAGGTGCAAATGTATTTCCGTGCGACCGCTCTCGCCGAAGCGAGGGCAATCGCCCGCACTCACACGTCATTCCTCTCTTCTGTTTTCAAGGAGCTCTGGTGGCAAGCGCCCGGAGGCGGTGTTGCCGGAGCGGGCAAGCTAGCGAGCGGGTGACCCCAGTGCCAACTCCGTTCCATCGGCGCGTCCGAACTGATTCGAACATGGCGATGGTGCGAAGCCGCGGGGGCCGTTGCCGGCGCTGACTCGACCGTGTGCCCCGTTCCGACCGTGAGGTCGTGCGGGGCGAAGGACCAACGTAGCGCCACCCCGGCAGGGCGTCAACTTCAGCCGGGGTCTTTCTCGAGATCCATCACGGCGTAGCTCTTGCGGCCCTTCCGGATCAGCACGAAACGGTCGTGGCGGACATCGTCGACGGTGATGAGGCCGTCTTCGCCCAGACGGCGTCCGGTCACCACCACCGCCTCGTCCCGCAGGAGACGTCGGGCCTCGTTGTTCGACGTCGCCAGCCCGGATCCCACGAGCACCGGAACCGGGTCGACGCCGTCCGCCAGTGAGGATCCCGCCGGGACGCCGACCGTGGTGACCTCACTGGCCACGACGGTCCACGCCCCGAGCCCGGCACCGCCGGGCTCGCCACCGAACAGCACCGCTGAGGCCTCAGCAGCGGCCTCGGCTGCGTCGGAGCCGTGGACGAGCGCCGTGACCTCGTGTGCCAATCGGCGCTGGGCACCACGCTCCTGCCGGTTGTCACCATGGACAGCGACCAGATCGCGGATCTCGCCGACCGCGAGGAGCGTCAGCTGGAGCAGGAACTTCTCGACGTCGGCGTCGTCGGTGTTCATCCAGTACTGGAAGAAGGTGTAGGGCGAGGTCCGGTCGGGGTCCAGCCACACCGCGTTCCCCGCCGACTTGCCGAACTTCGCGCCGGTCGCCGTGGTCATGAGCGGCCAGGTGAACGCGTGCACGGCTGCCTGGGATCGGCGCCGGACCATGTCGACGCCGGCGACGATGTTCCCCCACTGGTCCGATCCACCGATCTGGAGGTCGACACCGTGCGCGTCGTGCAGATGCCAGTAGTCGTTCGCCTGCAGGAGCATGTAGCTGAACTCGGTGAAGGAGATGCCGTGCTCCGACTCGACGCGAGCCTTGATCGACTCCTTGGCCAGCATCTGGTTCACGGTGACGTGCTTTCCGACGTCGCGGAGGAACTCGAGCACGCTGACACCGGCGGTCCAGTCGCGGTTGTCGACCACGTCGGCCACCGTCCCCACGACCGACTCGACCTGGGCACGGATGCCCGCGACATTGGCCGCCAGGGTGTCGTCGTCGAGCAGGTTGCGTTCCTCGGAGCGTCCGCCGGGATCCCCCACCATCCCCGTCGCGCCACCGACCAGGGCGACAGGCTCGTGTCCCGCCTCGGCGAACCGGCGCAGCACGAGGAGCCCGATCAGATTGCCGACGTGCAGGCTCGATTCGGACGGGTCGCACCCGTAGTAGAGGCAGAGCGGGCCGGCGTCGAGTCGTTCGGCGAGCGCATCGAGGTCGGTGCTGTCGTGCACCAGGCCACGCGCCCGGAGGTCGTCGAGGAGCTCGCTCATGGCTGGCATTCTGGCGCGGCGGTGCTCGCGTGGACGACCATCGCGGCGTGAGCGATCTCGCGGAGTCCCCCGTCGACCCGGCACCGCGTCGCCGCTTCAACCCGCGGCGCTTCGGTGTCCTCCTGGTGATCACCTCGTTCGTGGGGATCTGGGGGTATGTCATGTACCTGTCGATCTTCGAAGGTCGAGCCGAGCCGCGCGACCGCATGGACGACACGCAGTGGACCGCCGCGGCGGAGGCGACGTGCGCTCGCTCGACACCGGTCTTCGAGTCGCTCCCCTTCGCGAGCGAGGTCGCGTCGCCGGCCGAGCGAGCCGAGGTCCTCGACGACGGCACGACCGAACTCGAGTCGATGATCGCCCGGCTCTCGTCGCTGGAACCACCGGCCGCCGACGACGAGGCCGCAGCGGTGGCCAGGTGGCTGGGCGACTACCGCACCTTCGCCGTCGACCGCCGCGAGTACGCGTCGGCGCAGCGTGATCCCGCGGACGATCGCTACGACCAGGCGTTCAGCGTCACCGATCGGGATGGATTCCAGATCGACGTGCTCGTCGACGACTTCGCCCACGTCAACTTCATGGAGAGCTGCGAGACGCCCGACGACGTGGGGTGACCCAGGCGCGTCTACCGACGGCGGCGGCGCTCGTGATCCGGCAGCTGCGCCCATTCGGCCTCGCCGTGCATCGCGCCGTATGCCTCGAGCCGATCGGCATCGAGTTCGCCGGCCTCGACCGCGGCCCCGACCGCGCAACCAGGTTCTCGGTCGTGCGAACAGTCGCTGAACCGGCACTGCGCGGCGAGGTCGACGATGTCGGGGAACGTGGCGTCGACCGCGTCGGCGTCGGCGTAGAGCCCGATCGCACGCACGCCAGGCGTGTCGACCACCAGTCCTCCGCCGTCGAGGCGGTGGAGCTCTCGTCGGGTCGTGGTGTGCCGACCCTTTGCATCGAATGCACGAACGTCTCCGATCAGGGCCACGGATCCGTCGGCCAATGCGTTGAGAAGGCTGGATTTGCCCGAGCCCGACTCCCCGAGGAGCACGACCATCTGGCCATCGACCCGTCCACGCAGGGCGTCGATCCCCGCACCTCCGTGGGACGACACGGCGATGACGTCGACCCCGGGGTTCTCGCCTTCGACCCGGGCGCGCTCGTCGTCAGGAGCGTCGTGGAGATCGGACTTCGTGAGTACGACGATCGGCTCGGCCTCGGCGTCCCAGGCCTGCACGACGGCCCGCTGGATCCGGCCCGACTTCACCGGCCGGTCCAGACCGAGTACCACCAGGACCTGATCGAGATTGGCGGCCAGGACCTGTGCGCCCTCACCCACGGGGTCGGCGCGCCGGAGCGCGTTGCGACGCTCGAGGACCGTCTCGACCTCGTCGTCGACGGTGGTGACCCAGTCGCCGACGACGGGGGTGCCCACGCGATCGGCCCGGGTGCGGAACGACCCGACGTCGGTTGCCGAGCGGGCCACCTGCACCCATCCCCGATCTTGTCGCACCACCCGACCCGGGACGCCATCTGCCCGCCGGGCGACCTCGGCCCACGCGTCGTCCCACCCGAGGTCGGTCAGGCCGGTGGGCTCGCTCATGCAGTCCGATCGGTCATGCAGCCAGCGAACCGAGGAGTGCGAGCCCGTGCCGGACCATTCGCACCGTGCCGAGGTCCACCGAGTAGCGGCCGAGGTCGGCGGGACGCACCCAACGGATCGCCTCTGACTCGTGGTTGACCCGGGGCTGGGTGTCAGGCGGTGCCACCACGAGGAACCGCGCATCGAGGTGCAGATGGGGTCCATCGGCCGGGGAGTCGACCTCGTGGACGTCGAGATCGATGGCGACCGGGTGGACACGGAGCCCGACGATCCCTGACTCCTCGGTCGCCTCGCGCAGCGCGACGGCTGCGAGGTTGGCGTCGCCGTCGCAGTGCCCGCCGGGCTGGAGCCACCGCTGGAGCTTGGCGTGGAACAGCAACAGCACGTGCTCGCCGACCGGGTCGGTCACGAGCGCCGAACCGGTGAGGTGGCCTCGTCGGCAGGAACGGTGCAGTGCGTCGTCGTGCTGGGCCACGAACTCGAGGATCGTCGACCGGTGACGTTCCGCATCGGCATCGACGTCGGCAGTGCGTACGGCGTCGGCGGCCTCGGCGAGGTCGGCAGACGCTGCGAGATCCGGATGTTCTTCGGTCAGCACCGAGTCGACCCTACGCGGGCCCGGCCCGCTTCTCGTTTCCGCCCACCGTCCCCGGTCGATAGACACGTGTCCGTGGGGCCCGACGTCGACCTGGACTCCGAGCGCGCCGCGCTCGCACGGTCGCGCGCCGCGGTCGAGTCCAAACTCCGACGGTTGGCCGGTCTCTCCGGTGGCGGCGCGGACGAGTTGGCCGACGAGTACATCGACGCCGTCGTCCGCGGAACGGTCGAGAAGCTCCAACAGGAGCTGGTCGTGTTCGGGCGCATCGACGACGACCACGTCTGGCGTGTCGGTCTCTACGGTATCGACGACGGCGGCGAGCAACTCGTCGTCGATTGGCGGGCCCCCTTCGCCGGAGGGTTCTACCGGGCCCGCCTCGACGATCCGATGGGGCTCGACCGGCGTGTCACCTACGTCGGATCGATCAAGGATCTGTTCGTCGAGGACTTCGCATCAGGCGAGATCAGCGGCACCTCTCCCCTGCTCGGCGAGCTGGCACGCTCCCGCGGCACCGAGATGCGGACCGCCGTGGCGACGCTCCAGTCCGAACAGGACGAGCTCGTGCGGCTCGATCCCGCCGCTCGCCTCGTGCTCCGCGGCGGACCGGGCACCGGGAAGACGGTCGTCGCACTGCACCGGGCAGCATGGCTCGTCTACAACGACAACCGTCTCACCGCCGGAGCCATCCTCGTCGTCGGCCCGAGCGACAAGTTCCTCCGCTTCGTGTCGGCGGTCCTGCCCACACTCGGCGAGGCGCGCATCACACAGACGACCTTCGACCGGCTGCTCGGCCCGTCGAGCACTGCCGGCAGTGACGAGCGCTGGCTCGACGTCCTCGACCGCTTCGAGCAGCGTCTCGTGTCGCCGGCGGCGGTACGGGTGGAGGGAGCGCTGATCCGCGAGGACGAGATCACCGAGCTGGCCCAACGGCTCGTCAGCCGTTCGCTCCCCGTGCGCGACAAGCGCAAGGTCTTCGTCGACGTCCTGGCGAACCGCCACGACCGCACGCCTGCGGCCGTCCGCGCGGCGGTGAAGGACATCTGGCCGGCGTGGACCACCACCCAGGTCCTCAAGAAGTTTCGGAGCAGGGCGTTCCTGGCCGCGCTCGGAACGCCCGACGATCTGATCGCGACGTGGCTCGCCGGCGCCGCCGACGGCGCGCTCACCGACGAGGTGCGGGCCAGGGTGGAGGGCGTCCCGGTGAGCTATGGCCATGTCATCGTCGACGAGGCGCAGGATCTGACGATGCTCCAGCTTCGGGCGGTGCAGCGTCGGAGCACTGGGCTGACCTTCGTCGGTGATGATGCCCAACGCTCGAATCCGCTCGGCATCGGACTGCGTGGCATCGCCGAACGGCTCCAGGTCGAGACGTCCGTGATGGCGACCGCCTACCGGATGTCGGCCGAGATCGCCGACTGGCTCAACGCGCACGCCCGAGCGAACCACATCGACGCCGTCGAACTGATCGGCATCCGACCCACCGGCGTGGCCGTGGTCGAGGTGGACCGATCGAGGCGATCGAGCCCTTCGGTGACCGCCCTCGCTGCCGACCAGGCCACACGACACGAGAACACTGCGGTGATCACCGCCGACGAGACGTGGACGCACAAGGGCGTGGAGTACGACGGCGTCGTCGTCGACACCATCGGCATGTCTGCCGCCGAGATCTACCTCGCGTCATCGCGGGCGGCGCACGAACTCGTCGTCGTTCGCTGACCTGCGCTCGTCGCGACGTCTCAGCGTCGGGAGACGTTCGTATCGCCGCCCACGTACCAGCGCCACGGCTCGTCCACTGCCACGCTGATCCCCAGCCGGGTCGTTCGGACGACCCCACCGACTGTCGTGTCGTCGTCGAGGACCTGCAGCTGTGGATCGATGGTGAGGTCGATGCCGTCGTGCGTGCCGTCGATCCCCATGGCCTGTGTCAGCTTCCCGGGCCCGGAGCACAGGTCTCGGTCACGGCGCGCCGGTGCCCCTCGGGCGACGTACATGGCGTCGAGACCGTCGACGGGCGCCAGTGCGCGGATCAGGACGGCGACGCCGTCACCCACGTCACCGCAGACGACATTGGCGCACCAGTGCACGCCGTAGCTGAAGTACACGTAGAGGCACCCGCCCGGGCCGAACATCGTCCGGTTGCGCGGGGTCTCCCCCCGATGGGTGTGGGCCGCAGGGTCCTCCGCGCCGCAGTAGGCCTCGACCTCGACGATTCGGCCGACCCGGCGGTCGCCCGGCCGGTCGTGCACCAGCGCCATCCCCAGCAGCTCGGGAGCCACGATCCGCGGGTCGCGGGTGAAGAACGATCGATCGAGACGTCCGCTCACACGACGGCGACGGCGGCTCGGAAGTCGTCGGGGACCGGCACCGTCTCGGTGGTACCGGTCACCACGGCGACGTAGGTGATCGTGGCCGTGAAGACCGGTTGGCCGTCACGCGTACCGTCCAACGTGACGTCGAACGAGGTGTTCCCCCACCGCGTGACCGACGGCTCGATGGTGATCTCCTCGCCGAGGGTGGCACTGCTGGTCCAGGTGACCGCCGCGGTCTTGACCATCACGTCCCAGTCCGATGCGCCCAAGCCCGCTGCGCGGAAGAAGCGGTCGGCGACATCGTCGCACCACGCGAGGTACACGGCGTTGTGCACGACACGCTGCATGTCGCACTCGTAGTAGCGGACTCGGATCGTCTCGTGCATCAACCGGTCGCCTCGCCCAGTCGTTGCTCGTCACGCGCGAGCTGCCCACGAAACCGGCCGAGCTGGTGACGCACGGCATCGGGACCAGCGCCTCCGCGGGTCGTGCGTTGACGCACCGGAACACCCGGTTGCAGCAGCGCCACCGCATCCGGCCCCAAGTGCTCGTGGGCGGACACGAGATCCTCGAGCGACTCGTCTCCGGCGAGGGCCTCGCGGACGAGGGCACCGACGGTGGCGTGCGCATCGCGGAACGGGGTGCCGGCGCGGACCAGGAACTCGGCGAGATCGGTGGCGGCGGCGCCGGGAGCGTCGGCCGCCGCGGCCATGGCGTCAGCGTTCACGGTGAGTGTCGCGTACATGCCGGCCGTGGCCCGGAGGGCCAGCCGCACCTGGTCGACGGAGTCGAACAGCGGCTCCTTGTCCTCCTGGAGATCCCGGTTGTAGGCCAGCGGGAGGCTCTTGAGGGTCGCGAGCATGCCCGTGAGGTTGCCGATGACCCGTCCGGCCTTGCCTCTGGCCAGTTCCGCGATGTCGGGGTTCTTCTTCTGCGGAAGCATCGACGAGCCGGTGGAGTAGCCGTCGTCGAGTCGGATGAACCCGAACTCGTCGCTGCTCCACAGGACGATCTCCTCGCCCATCCGTGAGAGATGGATGCCGATCATGGTGACCGCGAAGAGCAACTCGGCCACGAAGTCACGATCACTCACAGCGTCGAGGCTGTTCTCGAATGCCCGGGCGAAGCCGAGATCCTCGGCCACCGACTCCGGATCGAGCGGGAGGCTGCTCCCCGCCAGCGCACCTGCGCCCAGCGGGGACACGTCGAGACGGTGGTACGCGTCGAGGAGCCGATCGACGTCACGCGCGAGCGACCACGCGTGGGCGAGGAGGTGGTGACTGAGCAGCACCGGCTGCGCACGCTGGAGATGGGTGTATCCGGGCAGGTAGGTGTCGCCTGCCGCCTCGGCTCGCTCGAGCAGGACGTGCTGCAACCCGACGACGTCACGCGCGGTGTCGAGCAGCTCCCGCTTGCACCACAGGCGCAGATCGGTCGCGACCTGATCGTTGCGGCTCCGTCCCGTGTGGATCTTCGCGCCAGCAGAACCAGCCAGCTCTGTGACGCGCCGTTCGACCGCCGTGTGGATGTCTTCGTCGGAGTCGACGAACCGGAACGCTCCGTCGGCGAGTTCGGTCTCCGCCGCGTCGAGTGCGGCCAGCACCGCGGTCACTTCGTCGCCGCTGAGGATCCCGACCCGACCGAGCCCTCGAACATGGGCGCGACTCCCGGCGATGTCGTCGGCGTACAGGCGCTGATCGACGGGCAGGCTGACGGTGTATGCGAGCAGGTCGTCGGCCGGCCGGGACGCGAAACGGCCGTGCCAGAGGGTCTTCCCGTGCGTGGCGTCGTCGCTCACGGACGTGAACCCGGACCCTGGCGCTGCGACCAGGTCTCGATGCCGAGACCCCAGAGACGGACGAAACCGGCAGAGTCCTCGTGCCGGAAGCTGTCCTGCGCGTCGTAGGTGGCCAGCCCGTAGTCGTAGAGGCTGGCATCGGACCGGCGGCCCTCGACCTCGCACTTGTTGGGCTCGAGGTGGAGCCGGACGTCGCCGGTGACGTGCTTCTGCGATTCAGCGATGAACGCGTCGAGTGCCTCGCGCAACGGCGAGAACCACAGCCCGTCGTAGACGAGTTCGGCATAGCGGGACTCGAGGCGGTACTTCTCGCGCTGGAGGTCACGCTCGAGGCAGATCGACTCGAGGTCGACGTGCGCCTTGATGAGGGCGAGCGAGGCCGGACACTCGTACGTCTCGCGACTCTTGATGCCGACACGCCGGTTCTCCACCATGTCGATCCGTCCCCAGCCGTACGCGCCGACGATGGTGTTCACCTCGTCGATGACCTCGGCCGGCGTCTTGGCCAGGCCGTCGATGCTGACGGGCATCCCCTCCTCGAACCCGATCTCGAGGTCACGCGGCTCGGTCGCCGTCTGTTTCGTGAGCAGCCAGACACCTGGAGGCGGCGTGGCCCACGGATCCTCCATCTCCCCACACTCGATGGCACGACCCATCAGGTTGTCGTCGATGGAGTACACCTTCTCCTTCGTCGCCTGGATGGGGATGCCGTGGTCGTATGCGTAGAGGATGGACTCCTCCCGGGTCATCCCCCAGTGACGTACCGGGGCCAGGATCTCGAGGTCCGGGGCGAGCGCTCGGGTGGAGACCTCGAATCGGACCTGGTCGTTGCCCTTACCGGTGCAGCCGTGGCCGACGGCGTCGGCACCGTGGAACCGGGCGGCCTCGACGAGGTGCTTGACGATGACCGGACGGCTGAGGGCCGAGACCAGCGGGTACCGGTTCTCGTACATGGCATTGGCCCGCAGCGCCGGCATGCAGAAGTCCCGAGCGAACTCCTCACGGGCATCGACCACGACGGCGTCGACTGCGCCGGCGGCCAACGCCCGCTCCTTGACGACGTTCCAGTCGTCGGACGCCTGGCCGACATCGACCGCGAGCGCGATGACGTCAACTCCTTCGTTCTCGATCAACCAACGGACGGCGACCGACGTGTCGAGACCGCCGCTGTAGGCGAGGACGACTCGCTTGGCCATGGTGGGAAACTCCTTGCAATTCGGTTCTGGTGAGTGATCGGGACGTCCTGGTGGCTCATGTGCTCACCAGAACGAGGAGTTTGGCTCAGAGACCGGCGAGGGCCGAGATGCGATGGGCCACCGTCTGGCCGGTGGTGGATTCGGCGGCGACGACCATGAGCGTGTCGTCTCCGGCGACGGTGCCCAGGACCTCGGGGAGGCCGGCACGGTCGAGGGCGGAGCCGACGACGTGGGCCGACCCGGGTGGTGTTCGGAGGACGACGATGTTGTTCGAGTGCGAGACCTCCACGACCCACTCGGAGCACACCCGCCGCAGATGCTCGTCCGGGGCGACCGCGTCCTTGGGCATGGCCGGGACGGCGTAGACCGTCTCCCCCCCGGGGACCCGGACCTTGATGGCACCGAGGTCCTCGAGGTCGCGCGACACCGTCGCCTGGGTGGCGACCACACCATCGTCGGCGAGGAGATCGACGAGCCGCTCCTGGGTGGAGACGGCGTTGTCCTCCAACAGCCGCTGGATCCGATGTTGACGCTGTGGCTTGGTGAGGCGGCTCATCCGAGTGATCCGACCTCGTGCAACCAGCGGAACAGGCCGATCTTCGCGTGCATGCGGTTGTGGGCCTGCCCGATCATCCGCGACTGGCCCCCGTCGGCGACCGAGGCGGCGACCTCCTCACCGCGATGCGCCGGCAGGCAGTGCATGAAGATCGCCGTGTCGAGCGCCGAGCCCATGACATCGTCATCGACCTGGAAGCTTTCGAAGGCGCGGTGGCGTTCCTGCGCCTCGTCCTCCTGACCCATCGACGCCCAGACGTCGGTGTGGACCGCATCGGAGCCCTCCACGGCCGTGGCCGGGCGATCGGTGACCACCAGGTCATCGAGCCCGACCAGACGCAGGCGATCGATGTCTTCATCGTTCGGTCCGTAGCCGGTCGGGCAACCGAGCCTGACCGACATGCCGGTCATGGCCGCCCCGAGGGCGAGACTGCGGGCGACGTTGTTGTAGTCACCGATCCAGGCGAGGGTCCGGCCCGACAGGCTTCCCCATTCCTGTTGCATCGTGAGCAGGTCGGCCACCGCCTGACACGGGTGCCCCAGATCGGAGAGCAGGTTGACGACGGGGACCGTGGCCACCGACGCCAGGTCCTCGAGCAGCGCATGGTTGAAGACCCGGGCACCGATGAGGGCGTGGTAGCCAGAGAGGACCCTGGCGACATCGAGCGGCGGTTCGCGGCTGCCCACGCTGACCTCCGCTGCGCTGAAGGTGACGGGGTGCCCACCGAGACGAACGGTTGCTGCCTCGGCCGAGTGCCGGGTCCGCAGGCTGGGCTTCTCGAAGTAGAACGCGACCGTCCGATGATCGAAGATGTCCGGCCCAGCGTCGCCGCTGGACATGGTGGTCGAGAGCTCGAGCACGCGACCGAGCTCGTCGGGCGACAGATCGTCGATCTCGAGGAAGTGGCGGACCATCACGACACCGCCTTCGTGATCATGGCGACCGCCTCGTCGATCTCGGCATCGGCGACGTTGAGCGGTGGCGCGAGACGCAGTGCCGTGGGCGTCACCGCGTTGACCACGAGGCCGTCGTCCAACAGCTGGGCGGCGACGTCCCTGGCGTCACGGTCGACCAACTCCACGCCGAGCAGCAGACCGAGGCCACGGATGGTGCCGACGGCGTCCAGTCCATCGAGGCCGGCACGGATCCGTGCACCGGCGGCAGTCGCGGACGCCGGCGCATCGATCCGCCGCATCTCCGTCAGCACCGCCCGAGCGGCCGACGTGGCCAGCGGCTGACCACCGAACGTCGTCGCATGGTCGCCGGGTTCGAAGGCCGCTGCGACCTCGACCTTGGCGGCGCATGCGCCGATGGGGACACCGTTTCCCAGCGCCTTGGCCATGGTGACGACGTCGGGTTGGACGCCGAAGTGCTGGAAGCCGAACCACTGCCCCGTCCGTGCGAGGCCGGTCTGGACCTCGTCGACCATGAAGAGGATCCCTCGCTCGGCGCACAGCGCCTCGACCCCACGGAAGTACTCGACCGTTGCCGGATTGACGCCGCCCTCGCCCTGGACCGGTTCGAGCAGCACTGCGGCCACGGTGGCATCGAGGGCCGACTCCAACTCGTCGAGGTCGGCCCACGGGACGTGCCGGAACCCATCGGGGAGGGGCTGGAACGCCTCCCACTTCTGCGGCTGGCCGGTGGCGTGCAGCGTGGCGAGCGTCCGGCCGTGAAAGCTCGCGAATGCCGACACCACGGTGTGACGGCCACGACCGCCGAACTTGCGTGCGAGTTTGATGGCGGCTTCGTTGGCCTCGGCCCCCGAATTGCAGAAGAACGTCTGGTAGCCCGGCGCGCCGGCATTGCCGTGGCGGAGCAGCTCGTCGAGCGTGACCGCGACCTCCCAACCGGGCTCGGTGCCGAACAGATTGGAGACGTGCACCAGCGTGTTCGCCTGCTGGGCGAGCGCCGCAGCGACGGCGGGGTGGGCATGGCCCAGGGAGGTCACGGCGAGGCCGGAGAGGAAGTCGAGGTAGCGCTTCCCGTCGCCATCCCACAGCTCGCTGCCGGCGCCGCGGACGAACCGGACCTGCGGCGCTCCGTACGTCGGCATCAGCGGGCAGTTGTCGAGCGCGGTCGGCGCGCCCATCGAATCGGCGTGTGCGCTCACGACGCTCTCCCACTGCTGCTGTGTCTGGTGATCATGGTCCCGACGCCCTCGTCGGAGAAAAGCTCGAGGAGCACGACGTGTTCGACCCGGCCGTCCACGAGATGGGCCGAGGGCACGCCGCGCTCGACGGCCGAGACCGCGGCGTCGATCTTGGGGATCATGCCGCCCGCCAGTTCACCCGCACTGACCTTCGCCCGTAGTTCGGTGGCGGTGGCCTGGCTGATGAGTGATGTCGGATCGTCCACGTCGGCGAGCAGACCCGGGACGTCGGTGAGGTAGATGACCTTTTCGGCCTCCAGCGCGACGGCGAGCGCTCCGGCCACCGTGTCGGCGTTGATGTTGTAGGCCTGCCCGTCGGCCGAACCGCCGATGGTCGACACCACGGGGATCAGGTCCTCGGCCAGGAGGCGGTGCAGGATCGCCGGGTTGACGGACTCGACATCGCCGACGAAGCCCAGATCCGGATTGCGCGCGACCGACGTGATCAGACCACCGTCCTCGCCCGACAGGCCCACGGCCAGAGGACCGTGGGTGTTGATCGACCCCACGATGTCGCGGTTGACCTTGCCGACCAGGACCATCCTGGCGACGTCGAGCGTGTCGGCATCGGTGACCCGGAGTCCGTCCTTGAACTGCGACTCGATCCCGAGCCGGCCGAGCAGCTCGCCGATCTGGGGTCCGCCGCCGTGGACGACGACCGGTCGAAGGCCCACGGCGCGCAACAGCACCATGTCGTCGGCGAACGACGCGGCGAGCGCGGGGTCGACCATCGCATTGCCGCCGTACTTGACCACGATCACCGATGCACGGAATCGCTGGATGTACGGAAGGGCTTCGAGGAGGACCTGGGCCCGGTTGGTCGTCTGGGTCGACACCGTCATGGCGTGAGTCCGACGAGTGGGAGTCCGGTCGTCTCGGGAAGGCCAGCCAGCAGGTTGGCGCACTGGATGGCCTGCCCCGATGTCCCCTTCACCAGGTTGTCGATGGCGGAGAGGACCAGCACGAACCCGGTCCGCTCGTCGAACCGTGCGGTGAGGTGTGCCGTGTTGGCGCCCTGGGCCGCCTTGGTCGAAGGGATCCGCTCGTCGACCACCATGAAGGGCTCGTCTTCGTAGGCGTCGTGGAGGCAGGCGAGGAGCGTCTCGGTCGACACGTCGGTTGCCGGGCGCGCATACGCCGTGGTGAAGATGCCCCGGCTCATCGGGGCCAGGTGCGGCGTGAAGAGGACCTGGGCGCCCGTGGCCTGTTCGATCTCGGGCGTGTGCCGGTGGTCCAACAGGCCGTAGGCCGTGAAGTTCTCGTCGGCGGCGCAGAACGTGGTGTGCTCCTTCGGGGGCCGTCCGGCCCCGCTCACACCGGTGGCAGCGTTGACGATCACGTTCGTGGTCTCGATCAGGCCGGCGCGCACGAACGGGGCGATCGCCAGGGACGCGCCCGTGGGATAGCACCCGGCGACGGCGACGAGATCGGTGGCCACGATCTGTTCGCGAAACAGCTCCGGGATGCCGTAGGCCGCATGCACCAGCAATTCGGGCGACGGATGCTCGGCGCCGTACCACGTCGGATAGAGGCCCGGATCCTTCAGCCGGAAGTCCGATGCTGCGTCGACGATCCACTTCACCTGTCCCCGGAGCTCGGGCACGATCGACTGGCTCAACCCGTGAGGAAGACCGAGGAAGACCAGGTCCAGCCCGGCGCAGTCAGCTGCGCTCGCTGCGGTGAAGTGCAGGTCGGGGTACGCGGCAGCGAGACCCGGATACAGATCGGCGACCGCAGTTCCGGCTTGGCTGTCCGCACCGGCCAGCTGCACGTCGAGATCCGGGTGTACGGCGAGCAGTCGGAGCAGTTCGGATCCCGCGAATCCCGATGCGCCGAGCACGCCGACGCTGATTGTGCTGGCCATGGCCGGCACCCTACCGCGGGTACTGCATGACTATGCAATGGTGTGGATATGCCTCTCGTCTCCCGATCGACCGTCCGCGCCAGTTACGAGGGCGGCGTGGACGCCGTCGAGTCGATCGCGGCGGACCTCTCGGTCGACGACTGGGCGCGTCCCGCGTGCGGCGCCTGGAGCGCAGCCGACACCGTGCGCCACATGCTCTCGGTCGCCGGCTGGTACCACGGGTGGCTCGACCGGGCGGTCGCGGGCGACCCCGGGATCCCCTTCCCGCTCGACGAAATGGACGAGCGGACCGCGCGAGGTCTCGATGCAGTGGGACCGATGCGTCCGGATGACGCCGTCGAAGCGTTCGTCGAGCGCGCTCGCCGCTATCTCGCCCGACTCGACGACGAAGCCTGGGATCTCCCCTACGGCTATCCGCGCGGTGTGGTCACGGCCGGACTGCACGCAGGGATCGCCGCCGTCGAGTGGCATGTCCATGCCTGGGACCTCTCGACGGTGACCGAGCGCCGACACACGCCCGATGACGCGGCTGGCCTGCTGCTCGGCGCCGCCGCCTGCAACGCCGCTGCGGCTGGGCGGGTGACCGGTCGCCTGCTGCGGACACTCGCCCCGCTGGCAGCCCGACGCGAGCCGTGGCCCGATCTACTCCGTCGCACCGGACGCGACGGAGGCGCCACCGGACCATCACGCCATGGATAGCGTGGTCACGCCATGGGGGAACGAAACCGATCGTCGGCGCACACGCCCGAACCGCTGAGCGGTTACGACACGTCGTTCTTCCACTTCAGCGACGAATCGCCCATGCACACGCTGAAGTGCCTGATCCTCGACACCAGCCGGCGCGGGTCGCCGTTGACGTTGCACGACGTCCATGCGGCCACAGAGCCACGTCTCGGCCTGCATCCCCGTGCACGCCAACGTGCGGTGCGATCGGCCCTGCTCCCCGGCCGCTACACCTGGCACGACGATCCGGAATTCGACCTCGACCACCACCTCGGCGAGTCGACCATCGACGGCACGGAAGGGTTCGACGAGCTGTGCGGGCACCTGGCCACCGAACAACTCCCGGGCGACCGACCCCTGTGGCACGCCACGCTCGTCCACGGCCTCGACGGAGGTCGACAGGCGATCGTCTTCCGGATCCATCACTCCGTCATGGACGGCGTCGGTGCTGCCAACACGCTGCGACTCTTCACGACCGACGAACCCGGTCGTCCGCTGCCCACGGCCGACGTCACCCACTGGGACCCGCCGCCGGTTCCCGACGAGCGAGGGCTGCGTCAGCACGCGATGCGCAACGTCCCCGGATGGGGACGCTCCCTCGTCACCTACGCCGCCGAGACCGCCACGACCACGTCGCAACGACGCCGGGACGGAAAGCTCATCCGGCGCCGTGACGACCTGATCGGCTTCAAGTCGGAAGCGACCTACGGATGGACCAGCCCACGCTTCGGCGGCCGGCGGATCTGTGCCCGCGGTTCGTTGTCGTTCGATCGATTCCGCGAGATCAAGGAGAAACACGGCGTCACGATCAACGACGTCCTCGTCGCCGTCGTGGGAGAGGCAGTGGCGACGGAGGCGGTCGATCGCGACCATGAACGGGACGACGACGAGATCGCGATGTTCTCGATCGCGCTCGACATCGACCCCGAGCGCCTGTGCGGCAACGAGATCATGGCGATCTCGGTCCCGATGCACACCAAGGGCGCGCCCGCCGAACGCCTGCGCCGGATCGCGCGGACCAATCGCGATCAGATCGAGCTCACCCGTCGCCAACAGGACCGTCGATCGGTTCGCATCACCGACCTGTGGGCCAGGAGCTTTGCGCTCGGTGCTCGGGTCTTCGCCTACCGGATCCCGACGATGGTCGCCAACGTGGTGATGGCCAACGTCCCCTTGTCCCCGACCACCCGCTGGATCGGCGACGTCGAGATCGTCGACTTCGTCTCCTACGCGGTGCTCGTCCAGCCGATCGGCATCAACGTGACCGTCTACAGCTACGACGGCCGCATGAACATCGGACTGCTGACCGCCCCGGAGGTGATCGACGACCCGTATCGGCTGATCCGTCGCATGGCCGATGCCCTCGACCACTTGGCCGAGGACTGACCGCCGGGCGACTCAGGCGGGGGTGAAGCGAACCGGGAGCGACTCGAAGCCGCTGATGAAGCTGGACGCTCGGCGCGGGGTCGGACCGTCGCCCAGCTCGATGTCCGGGAGGCGGTCGAGCAGGCGGTCGAAGAACACCGAGAGCTCCAGGCGAGCCAGGGCGTTCCCCAGACAGAAGTGATGGCCGAAGCCGAAGGCGATGTGGTGGTTGGGGTCGCGCCGGATGTCGAAGCGGAACGGATCGTCGAAATGGGCGCTGTCGCGGTTCGCCGACGGGTAGTACAGCAGCACGTCGTCGCCCTCCCGCAACTGCTGGCCACCGAAGTCGGTGTCGGCGACGACGTGCCGGCTCATCGTCTTGATCGGCGACACCCAGCGGAGCATCTCCTCGACGGCACTCGTCATGAGGGAGCGATCGGCCGCCAGTGCGTCGCGCTGCGCGGTGTCGCCGAGCAGCGCGTGGAGCCCACCGCTGAGGACGTGACGCGTGGTCTCGTCGCCGCCGATCAGGATGAGGAGCGACTCCCAGATCAGCGACTCCTCGTCGAGGGAGTCGCCGTCGATCTCCGCGTCGACGAGCACCGACACCAGATCGTCGCCCCGCTTCTCGCGCCGGTCCTCGATCACGGCCTGCTGGTACGCCCAGTAGTCACGGAACGCCGCGCCGGCGCGGTCGAGGGCATCGATGTCGCCCGAGGTCCCTTCGAGCAGGATCTCGCTCCACTCGAGCAACTGCATCCGGTCGGCGGGGGCGACGCCGAGCATGTCGCCGATGACGATGAGCGGGAGGTGCCGAGCGACCTCGTTGACGAAGTCGCACTCCCCCTTCGCCGCGACGGCATCGATCAGTACATCGCAGATCTCGACGAGATCTTCGGTCTTGTCACGTACGCGTTTCGGCGTGAAGCCCTTGGCGACGAGCATGCGCCGACGCTTGTGCTCCGGGTCGTCCATCGAGATCATCATCGGGACACCGAAGCCGCCGGGACGGATGTTGTACGCGTTGGAGAACCGTGCCGTGTCCTTCGACACCGCCATCACGTCGTCGTAGCGCGTGACGGCCCAGCAGTCCGACCAGGGATCGTGGTAGACGGGGGCGTTCTCGCGCATCCAGGTGAGACCGTCGTGCAGGTCGTCGGCATACCACCGGCCGTCCAGCAGGTCGATGTCGTCCCGGAGCGGATGGTCGCCCCGTGCCTCGTGTCGCTCACCGCGAGACCTCGTCTTCTCCGCGGTGAACTCCTGGAGGCGCTCGGTGCTGCTGCTCACGACCCGGACCGTACTCACGATCTGACGGTGTGTCAGATCTTGTCGTTCAGCCGCGCAGCTCGGCCGGGTGGGTGGCCTGGACGGCATCGATGATCGCGGTTCGCACGTCGCCGACCTCGACATCGGTGAGTGTGCGTTCCGGGGCCTGGAGGCGCACGCGATAGGTCAAGGAGCGGGCGCCGGGGACCACGCCGTCGCCCCGGTAGGTGTCGAACAGGCGCACGTAGCCGAGCAGGTCTCCCGAGGCACCGGCGATGGTGTCGGCGACGGCGGTGGCCGAGGTGCCCTCGGCGACCTCGAACGCGAGGTCGATGTCCGACGACGGGAACCGGCTGACGCGTTCGTAGGTCGGCGCGCCGTTGGGGTGTGCGAGGAACCGATCGACGTCGATCTCGAGCCACGCCACGCGCTGTGGGATGTCGTAGGAGTCGAGCACGTCAGGATCGACCTCGCCGATCGATCCCACCGGCCGACCCCGGACGCGGGCGACGCCGGATCGGGTCGGGTGCATGGCCGGCATCTCGGCGTTGGCGACGTCGAACTCGGGGACCGAGAGCCCGTCGCACACCGTGCGCCAGATCTCGACCGCAGCGTGCGCGTCAGCGCCGACCACGATCGCAGCGAAGACCTCGCGCTCGTCGGGGAGTTCACGGTCGGGCTCCGTGGGGCGACGGAAGACATGGCCGATCTCGAACAGCGCGATGTTCTCGTTCCGGTGGTTCAGGTTGTGACGGACCGCTTTGAGGAGCCCGGGGAGCAGCGAGGTCCGCAAAACGGACTCCTCGGCCACCAGCGGGTTCGTGATCGTGATCCCGTCGCCCGCGAGGCCGGCGCGTTCCAGATCTCCCGGCGCGAGGAACGGCATGGGTGTGGCTTCCGAGCACCCCAATCCGGTGAGGATCGAGCGCAGCGAGCGCCGCTGCTGCTGGCGGACCGTGAGCCCACCCGAGAGCGTGGACACCGGCATGGTCTTGCCCAGACGGCTGTAGCCGTACATTCGGCCCACCTCCTCGACGACGTCGATCTCCGAGTCGGAGTCGAGCCGGTACGACGGCAGGGCCACGGTGAGTCCGTCGCCGTCGACCTCGGCGGTGAACCCGATGGGGTCGAGCAGGTCCTTCATCTCGGTGGGCGAGAGTTCCGCGCCGAGCACGGCGTTGACCCGAGCGGGCCGGACGAGGATCGGGGAACGGTCGGGCAGCACGCCGATCGCATCGACCATGCCTGCTGCCACGGTGCCGGCAGCGCTGCCCAACAGCTCGATGAAGCGGGCATGGGCCAACGCCATGTCGTCGAAGTCGCAGCCCCGTTCGAATCGGGCAGAGGCCTCGGAACGAAGCCCCAGCCGCCGGGCGCTCCGGGCGACCGGCATCCGATCGAACCAGGCCATCTCGACGACGACGTCCGTGGTGGCTTCGGAGATCTCGGTCTCGGCACCGCCCATGATCCCGGCGAGCCCGATCGGCGCGTCATCGCCGTCACAGATCACCAGGTCGGAGGCGCTGAGCTGGCGCGTCACGTCGTCGAGGGTGGTGAGTGGCTCGCCCTCCGTCGCACGGCGCACCCGGAAGCCGTTCCCCGCCAGCGTGGCCAGATCGTAGGGGTGCGACGGACGGCCCAGTTCGAGCATCACGTAGTTGGAGACGTCGACGACGTTGTTGATCGGCCGCATGCCGAGCAGCGTCAGACGGGTGGCGATCTTCGGGTCCGACGGTCCGACCTGCACTCCCTGGAGCACACGAGCAGTGAAGCGGCCGCAGCGCTCCCGGTCCTCGATCTCGACGGTGACCAGGTCTGCGGTCTCGGTCGGTCCTTCGGAAACGTCGGGGTCGGGAAGCGAGAACGGGAGCCCGAGCCGGGCCGCCAGGTCGCGGGCGACGCCCACGACCGACATCGCATCGGGTCGGTTCGGGTTGATCTCGAGGTCGAACAGCACGTCGGACTCGATGCCGAGGGCCTCGGCCAGCGGAGTTCCCGGCGCCAGCGCACCGGGGAGGATCAGGATCCCGCTCGGCTCGCCCGGCAGGTTGAGTTCCGGTGGGCTGCACAGCATGCCGTTCGACCACTGGCCACGGAGCTTGCGGCGACCGATCTCCATGCCGTTGGGCATGGTCGTGCCGATCGTTGCCAGCGGGACCATGTCGCCGACGGCCATGTTGAACGCCCCACACGCGATCTGCAGCGGCTCGCCGTCGCCGGCGTCGACATCGACGAGTTGGACCCGATCGGCGTCGGGGTGGACACGGAGCTCGAGGACCCGGGCGACGACGATGCCGTCGAGCCCCTCGCCCAGGACGTCCATCTCCTCGACGGCCATACCGAGGTCGCTCATGACGAGCCCGAGCTCGGCGGGATCCATGTCGATCGGGGTGAACTCCTGCAGCCAGGAGAGAAGAACCTTCATCGGTGTGTCCTCCTAGAACTGCCGGAGGAACCGGACGTCGTTGGTGATGAGCTCGCGGAGATCGTCGACCCCGGCCTTGGTGATCGCCAGCCGGTCGATGCCGAAGCCGAAGGCGAAGCCCGAGAACTCCTCGGGATCGATGCCGCAGTTCCGGAGCACCTTGGGGTGGACCATGCCGCAACCGCCCAGTTCGAGAAAGGTCCCGTCGGGTCGGATGATGTCGAACTCGGCCGACGGCTCGGTGAACGGGAAGTACGAGGGACGGAGTCGGGACGAGAAGTCGCCGCCGAAGTAGGCCTTGGTGAATCGATCGATCGTTCCGGCCAGGTCGGTGAGCGAGATGCCACGATCGATCACGAGGCCCTCGATCTGGTGGAAGACCGGGAGGTGGGTGGCGTCAGCCGTGTCCTGTCGGAACGTGCGGCCGGGCATGATCGAGTAGATCGGCGGGGGTTGATTCTGCATGACCCGCACCTGCACGGGCGATGTGTGGGTCCGCAGCAGGGTCGCGCCCGGCTCGCCGAAGTCGACGTAGAGGGTGTCGTACATGTCGCGCGCCGGATGCCCCTCGGGGAAGTTGAGCGCTTCGAAGTTGTAGAAGTCGGTCTCGACCTCGGGGCCCTCGGCCACGGTGAACCCGAGCCCGACGAAGACGTCCTCGAGCTCCATGATCGCCTGGGTCACCAGGTGGAGATGTCCCCGACTCGATCCGGCCAGTGCCTCGGTGAGGTCCAACCGCTCGGCTTCGAGCCGCTTCGACCGAGCTGCTCGCTCGACGGTGTGGCGACGATCGTCGACGACGTCGGTCAGCGCGCTGATGGCGTCGTTGACTGCCTGGCCCACCGACTTGCGTTCCTCGGGTTCGAGACCGCCGAGCTGCTTCTTGAACGCCTTGAGCGACCCCTTCTTGCCGAGCGTCGTGCGTGCGACCTCATCGAGTTCGTCGACCGATGCGGCCGCCTCGATGCGGGCACGTGCCTGGGTGGTGATGCGGGACAACTCATCGATCATGGTGGGACAAACCCTGCCCGACGACCACCGTCGCGACCAAGCGAATCACGCTCACCCGCCGTGGTGGGCGTCGAACGCGTCGGCGGGGAGCGAGAAGGAGAACGTGGAACCCTCGCCGATGGTCGATGTGGCCGTCAGCTCGCCGCCATGGGCCTCCACCAACCCCCGGCTGATCCACAGGCCCAGACCGGTACCGTCGGGCCGCCCGTGGTCTCGCCGGAAGAACTTGGTGAACACCCGGGGGAGGTCCTCGGGCGGGATCCCGTGGCCCCGATCGGTGACCGACACCCGCACGTCGCTGCTGTCGCTGTCTCCCGTGATCTCCATGCCGGCAGGGTCGCCGTACTTGGCGCCGTTCTCGACGAGATTCGTCAAGACCTGCTCGAGCTTGTCGGGATCCGCGTACGCCTCGGTGCCCTCGGCGATGGACACCGAGCAGTCGAGCGCGGGGTACGACATCGCCACCTTGTCGACCACGGTGGACGCCAGCCGGCCGACATCGACCATCTGGCGTTGCAGCGCGAGTCGGCCGGTCTCCAGTCGAGCGATGTCCAAGAGCTCGGTGACGAGCCGTGTGACTCGATCGGCGTCGTGGTGGACCTGTTCGAGCATCTCCCGCTTCTTGGCATCGTCGATGCGATCCCAGCGGCTGAGCAGCAGCGCGACATATCCCTTCACCGACGTGAGTGGTGACCGGAGTTCGTGTGAAACGGTCGCCACGATCGCGATGCCCGACCTGTCGGACACGGGTCGCGCGCAGATCGCGGCGCTCCCGTCGACGGCGACGGCGACGGTCGCGATCGCGCCCACGTCCTCGCTGTCGCTGCGCCGGAAGGTGACCTCGGACTCCTTGCCGATGTCGACGACGCCGTCGCGCCACGCCGGATGACCCAGAGGGTCGCGGAGATCGAACGCGGTGGCGAGGGACTGGCCGAGATGCTCGTCGACGGGTCCGAGGAAGTCGATGGCTGCGAGGTTGGCTCCCGTCAGCGCACCATCGGCGTCGACGAGCAGGACGATGTCGGGGAGGAGGTCGAGATCCAGCGCCGTCATCGGGCGCCTCCCGATCCGTCCCTTCGCTCACCGACCCGGCGCTGGCGGGCGGATTCGAAGGCGAGGATGGTCCCGGTCATCGCCACATTCAACGACTCGACGTCACCGTGCATCGGGACGGAGACGACCAGGTCGGCGGCAGCGTGCGCGCCGCCCAGCAGACCATGGGCTTCGTTGCCGAGGAGGATCGCCACGTCGCCCGTGAGATCGGCGTCGTCGTGGAACGTCGCCGCGCCGGCATCGCACGCGACGAGGGTCATGCCTGCCTCACGCAGCAGCGAGACACAGGTGTCGACGGTGCCCGCGTCGAGCACGGGAACGCGGAACAGCGAGCCGGCCGACGCACGGACGCACTTCGGGTTCCACGGGTCGACTGCATCGGCGCAGGAGACTACCGCCGAGGCCCCGGCCGCCTCCGCGAGACGGACGATCGTGCCTGCGTTGCCCGGATCGGCAACGCCCACCAGGACGATGACCATGCCGGACAGAACGGACGGATCCGGTTGCTGCGGGATCGAGGCGACGGCGGCCATCGGTTGGGGTGTCACCGGCGAGGTGACCTTGGCCAGTGCCCCCGACGCGACCGACCGGACCGGGACTGCGAGGTCGGCAGCACGGGCGAGCACATCGACCGGGGCGCCGGGCTCGGCGTAGATCGTGCGGACCTCGACGTCGGACGAGAGCGCCTCGGCCACGAGCGTCGGTCCGTCGATCACGAACCGTCCGGCCTCCCGACGCGCCCTACGGCGCCCCGAGAGGCGCCGTAGGTGCTGCAATTCTGTCGATCTGGGTCCCAGCACGTCGCCGGAGTCCCCGATCTCGTGACCGTCGGTGTTCAGGCTGCTCCCGACGCGGCGCCCACGGCGGCGTCGGAGGCGGCGACGAGGGCAGCGAAGGCCTGGTCATCGCTGACGGCGAGGTCGGCCAGATGCTTGCGGTCGACCTCGATGCCTGCTTCCTTGAGGCCGTTGATGAAGCGCGAGTACGTCGTGCCGTGAATGCGGCAGGCGGCGTTGATCCGCTGGATCCACAGCCTGCGCATCTCGCCCTTGCGGGCCCGCCGATCGCGGAATGCGTACTGCATCGAGTGCATGACCTGTTCGTTCGCCGACCGGTACGAGCGGCTCTTGTTGCCGTAGTACCCCTTGGCCCGCGTCATCACCTGCTTGCGGCGCTTCTTGGCATGAACGCTGCGCTTGACCCTTGCCATGACTGCGTCTCCTTCCGTTCGCTTCTCGACCAGGCGGTTCTGATCAGTTCTCGTGGATGTGGGCTAGATGCCCATCATCTTCTTGATGCGCTTCTCGTCGGCGGCGGAGACGTTCTCGTCTCCCTTGAGCCGCCGGAGCCGCTTGGACGTGAACTTCTCGTTCCCGTGGTGGCGGTTGGCCTGGCGACGCGTCACCTTGCCGCTCCCGGTCACCTTGAACCGCTTGCGGGAGGTGCGGTGCGTTTTCATCTTGGGCATAGCTGAACCTCGGTGTTGCGTTGGTGGGTCCGTCAGCCGGAGGTGGCTTCGGGTGCTTCGTCTGGCGTGTTGGCTGCAGCTGCTGCCTCGGCCTCGGCTTCGGCGGCCTGCTCGTTCTCTCGTTCGACGCGAGCTGCCTCGGCGGCTTCTTCCTTCTTGCGGGCCTTGGCTGCGGCCTGGGCCTGCTTGTCGGGTCCCAGGACCATCGTCATCTGGCGACCTTCCTGACGGGCCGTGGTCTCCACCCGGCCGACGTCGGCCGTGGCTTCGACGACGCGGTCGAGGATCTTTCGCCCGAGCTCCGGATGGGTGGTCTCGCGACCCCGGAACATGAGCGTGATCTTGACCTTGTGCCCCTCTTCGAGGAAGTGCACGACCTTGCGGGTCTTGGTGTCGAAGTCTCCCGGTCCGATCTTGGGCCGGTACTTCATCTCCTTGACCGAGGCGGAGGAACTCTTCTTCCGAGACTCCTTCGCTCGCTGGGCCGCTTCGTACTTGTACTTCCCGTAGTCCATGATCCGGCACACCGGCGGGTTGGCCTTGTCGGCCACCTCGACGAGGTCGAGGTCCTGTGCGCGGGCGATGGAGAGCGCCTCGGGAAGTGGCTTGATCCCGATCTGCTCCCCGTCCGCTCCGACGAGGCGTACCTCGCGGGCGCGGATTCGATCGTTGATACGGGGCTCGTCAGCAGCTATTGCCGATCACTCCTCAGCACTCCGGTCCTCCTGTGGGCTCGGATTCGTTGTTCACGGAGAGGAAGGAAGCGGTGCTGCCGGTTGCACGCGGAAACGGACGTCCGAAGACGTCCGCCACAGGGTGACCGGCCGGAGCCGGGTCTGTTACCACGACCTGGACGCACTCGGAAGTGGCCAGGTGGGGGGCGGGCCCCGCTTTCTCACTCAGTTGACTTGCCTGTCTGCTACCGGGCGTATGTTACCGGTGGCGAACACGTCTGCCGCAAGCGAGCACCACAGGAGCACGATGTCATCCCTCTGGACACCCGGCGGCGAGGTCCCGGTGGACCGGAACACCCCTGCGCCGACGAGCGACGCCGGAGCACAACCCGCCGCGAGTCCGGACGCGGG
>JBBKVY010000084.1:0-12304 GCA_037968675.1 Acidimicrobiales bacterium
GCGAGCCGCTCCGACTGCTTGCGACGATCGGGGGTGTCCTGTTTCCCGGCCGAATCACGAAGTCCGTGGAGGTGGACGATGGCCACCGTGCGCTGGCGAGGTCGGTCGATCACGCGCACACCCTGGACGAGTCGCGGCCGATCACGGCTCGGCCACTCGTCATGGTCGATGAACTGACGGTGAACGAACTCCGCGACCTGGCCGATCACGGGGAGGCGCTCGTCGACGAACAGACCGAGACCGAAGTCCTGCCGATGTGACGTGCCCGTACCGTCGACGACCGGGCCGGCGTCACTCGCCGCGAACGACCCCTGGTGACGGACCAGGAGAGTTCCGACGTCACTGAAGAGATTCGCCCGCTGGGGGAGTTGCCGCTCGGCGTCGCTGAACGAAGTCCAGCCGCTGAGCTCCGCCGTCCGCGTCACCTCCTGGAGGCACAGGACGTCGGCGCCGCAACCGGGCAACCACTCGGCGAGCGCGCCGTACATCGCGCCGCCCCACGCGTTCAACGACACGATCCGCATGCGACCGTTCTGCGTCTGTTCGTGCGACGTCCGTTCAGCGGTCCTGACGGAGGGGATCGATCCGGCCGCCGGAGATGGCTCGGGCGATGATGCCCTGCTGGATCTGCTCGGTGCCCTCGAAGATGTCCATGATCTTGGCGTCGCGGTGGAACCGCTCGACATCGTACTCACGGGTATAGCCGTAGCCGCCCAGGATCTGGATGGCTCGCTCGGTGACCCACACCGCGGTGCGGCCGGCCTTGAGCTTGGACATCGAGCCTTCTGCGTTGACGTAGCCGCCACCGTTGTTCGAGAGCCACGCCGCGCGGTGCACCAAGAGGCGTGAGGCGTCGATCTCGGTCTTCATGTCGGCGAGCATGAACGCGATCGCCTGGTTCTCGAAGATCGGCTGGCCGAACGCCTTGCGCTCGTGGGCGTACTCGAGGGCGATCTCGTAGGCGGCGCGGGCGATGCCGACGGCCATGGAGGCCACGGCGGGGCGGGTGGCCTCGAAGGTGGCCATGGCCGGCTGCTTCTCACCGGTCTTGGTGCCTTCGCGGGCCTTGGCCAGCTTGCCGTCGAGCTTCTCCTTGCCGCCGAGGAGCATGCGGCCGGGGATCCGGCAGTCGGTGAGGACGACCTCGGCGGTGTGGCTCGCCTTGATGCCGTGCTTCTTGTACTTCTGGCCCTGCTCGCAACCAGCGGTGCCCTCGGGGATGAGGAAGCTGGCCTGGCCACGGGTGCCGAGCGAGGAGTCGACGGTCGCGGTCACGACGTGCAGGTGGGCGATGCCACCGTTCGTCGCCCAGGCCTTGGTGCCGTTGAGCACCCATGCGTCGTTGGCCTCGTCGTACTCGGCCTTGGTGCGCAACCCGGAGACGTCGGAACCGGCGTCGGGCTCGGACACGCAGTAGGCGGCGACCTTGATGTCGTCTTCGGTCCCGAAGCACTGCGGGACCCATTCCATGACCTGCTCCGACGTGCCGTTGGCTGCGATGCCTGCGGCGGCGAGCCCCGAACCGAAGATCGACAGTGCGATGCCGGCGTCGCCCCAGAACAGCTCCTCGAGGGCGATCGGCATGCTCAGCCCACTCGGGTCGGCCATCGCCATGTTGGCGAAGAAGTCGAACCCGTACAGACCGATCTTGGCGGCCTCCTGCACGATCGGCCACGGGAACTCTTCCTTGTCGTCCCACTCCTGGCCGGCCGGGCGAACGACGTCCTTGGCGAAGGTGTGGACCCAGTCCTGCAGCTGCAGTTGGTCGTCGTTGAGTGCGAGCGAGAACTCGGCCATGGGGTCTCCTCCAGGAAGGTCAGATCGAACGACGTACAAATTACCGAGGGGTAACTCGTCGAGGCAAGAGCGGAAACCTCTCGGAGACTGACGTTCAGCGGGCGCGCACCGCGGTCCCCGACGACGAGTCCTCCACGACGTAGCCAGCGGCCTCGAGCTCGTCGCGCAGGCGATCCGCCTCAGCGAAGTCCTTGTCGGACCGTGCCTCGTCGCGACGTGCCGCCAGCGCCGAGATCTCGTCGGGGACCGCAACCGCCTCCGACGCGAGCGCGATGCCCAACGCGTCTGCGATCTCGAGCGCAGCAGCAGCGACCGCGAGATCACCGGTCCTGTTCGCGTCCTTGACGGCGTCGAACAGGGTGGCCATGGCCGCCGGCGTGTTGAGGTCGTCGTCCATCGCCGCACGGAACCGGTCGAGGACCGCAGGCGCGGGCTCGGCCGCCGATGCGGCGGCGATGAACCTCCGAGCGAAGGTGTCGAGCTTGGCGACCGCGACCTCGTTCGACCGCATCGCCTCCTCGGCGATGTCGATCGGCGAGCGGTAGTGCGCCTGCAGGATCAGCAGCCGGAAGGCCCTCGGATCGAATGCGTCGAGCAGGTCGGGGAGGTTCTTCCCGTTGCCCAGCGACTTCGACATCTTCTCGCCGTCGATCTCGACCATGCCGTGGTGGAACCACCAGTTGGCGAACGGCTTCTGCTCGGTGAGCGCCTGGGCGCGCTCGTTCTCGTGATGCGGGAACTGGAGATCGGACCCGCCGGCGTGGATGTCGAACCCCTCGCCCAGCAGGTCGATGCTCATCACGACGCATTCGGTGTGCCACCCGGGACGGCCGTCACCGAACGGCGCCGGCCACGACGGCTCGCCCTCCTTGGCCTTCTTCCACAGTGCGAAGTCGAGCGGCGATCGCTTCTCCTCGTTGGCCTCGACTCGTGCGCCCGAGCGGAGATCGTCGAGTGAGCCGTGCGCCAGGAGTCCGTAGCCGTCGACCCTCGACACGTCGAGGTAGACGCCGTCTGTCGTCTCGTACGCCACCTCACTCGCGAGGAAGCGGGCGATGAGCGCGACCATCTGGTCGACGTACTCGGTCGCATGCGGCGACTGCTCGGGCCGCATGATCCCGAGGCGGTCCATGGCGTCGAACCACACCGCTTCGCACTTGCGGGTGATGTCCTGCCACGGACGACCCTCGGTGTTGGCCCGCTCGATGATCTTGTCGTCGATGTCGGTGATGTTCGAGACGAACGTGACCTCGTTTCCCGCCCAACCGAGGTAGCGACGCAGCAGGTCGTAGGTCACTTGGTTGCGACCGTGACCGAGGTGTGGCGGGCCATAGACCGTGGGACCGCACGCGTAGATCGACACCTTTCCGGGCTCGCGGGGTTCGAAGGGCACGACGGCGCGCCGGGCGGTGTCATACAGGTGCAGCACGACGGCGAGGGTACCGAAGGTCCGCTGACCCCACGCCCTGAGTTGTCAGGCTTCGGACCAGGATCGCGGGTAGTCGGTGTCGCTGATCGCCCGACCGACATCGCTGATCTCGAGCGGTGCGAACGTGTCAATCATCACCGCCGTCTCCTCGGTGCGCGTCGCATCGAGGGACCCCTCGTAGCTCCCGGGTTGGGGTCCGTGGACGAATCCGGCGGGATGGATCGACAGCGACCCCTGTCCGATTCCCGAGCCGGCACGGCTCATGAAGTCGCCGCCGACGTAGTAGAGGACCTCGTCGGAGTCGACGTTGCTGTGGTGGTAGGGGATCTTCACTGCGTCCGGATGGAAGTCGAACGGACGCGGGACGAACGAGCACACGACGAACCCCGGTCCGGCAAACGTCTGGTGCACGGGCGGAGGCTGGTGGAGGCTGCCCACGATGGGCTCGAAATCGTGGATCGACAGGGCGTGCGGATACAGGGTGCCGTCCCAGCCGACCACGTCGAAAGGGTGTCGGGCGTGGCGGTGCGTCGTGAGGCCGTGCCGCGTGCGGACCAGCACGTCGACGTCGGGGCCCGACTGGACCAGCGGCTCGGTCGGGGCTCGGAGATCTCGCTCGCAGAACGGTGCGTGCTCGAGGAACTGACCGTTGTCGCCGCGATATCGGTCGGGGAACGTGACGTGGCCGCGCATCTCGATCACGAGCGCGCGGAGCTCGCCGGAAGGGACCCACCGGTGTGTCGTGCCTGCGGGGATGACGACGTAGTCGCCGGCCTGGACATCGAGGGATCCGAAGATCGTCTCGACACATGCGTCCCCTCGCTCGACGTACACCAACTCATCGCCGGAGACGTTTCGATACAGCGGGCTCACGGCTGCTGCGTGGGCGATCGCGATGGTGAGATCGGCGTTGCCCGCGACGACATGCCGGTGGCGGACGGGATCGTGGGAGGGTTCGTCGCCGAGGTCGGGTGTCCGGAGGTGCATGGGCGTCACCGGATGGTTGGGACGGAGCGTGTCGTGTCCTGGCCGCAGGTCGCCGACCGACGCGACCGCACGGACGTCGCTGGGCGAGTGGCGGTGATACAGCAGCGCCGACGGACCCGCGAACCCGCGGGTCCCCAGGAGTTCCTCGCGCAGCCGATTCCCGTCGTCGTCCTCGTGGACGGTGTGCCGCTTCCGCGGCACCGCACCGACACGGCGATAGAAGCTCATGCGACAATCCTCCCCGTGGCTTCGCCCAACCCGATCCGGGCGGCGCCGTTCCCGCCGGCCCACGCCCGGAGCGTGACCACGTCGCCGTCCTCGAGCCAGGAGCGAGTGGCGCCGTCGTCGAGCGTCACCGGTCTCTCGCCACGCTGCGTCGCCTCGAGGAGGCAGGCCGACTCGCCCTCGCCCGGTCCACTGACGGTCCCGGTGGCGAACAGGTCGCCCGGCCGGGTCGAGGCGCCGTTGCTCGTGAGATGCGCGTACTGCTGCGCGAACGTCCAGTAGAGCTCGGCGAGATCCGTTCGACACACGGAGGTGCCGTTGAGCGTCACCTCGACCTGGAGTCGGATCGCACCGTCGCCCGGATCGACGAGTTCCGTGTCGGGTGGCGGCTCCTGTGCTGGCGGCGCCGTCCGGTGCTCGGCGAGTGCTGCGAGCGGGACGATCCACGGTGAGATCGTCGTGGCGAACGACTTGCCGAGGAACGGGCCGAGCGGCTGGTACTCGAACGATTGGATGTCGCGGGCCGACCAGTCGTTCACCAGGACCACGCCGAACACGTGCTGCTCGGCGTCGCCCGGAGCGATCGGGCTCGACCGGTCGTTGCCGACGCCGACGACGAACCCGACCTCGGCCTCGTAGTCGAGTTGTCGCGACGGCCCACGGTTGACGTCACCGTCGGCGGCGAGCAGACCCTTCGGTCGAGGGACGTCCGTGCCCGAGACGACGATGGTGCCGGCGCGGCCGTGGTACCCGATGGGCAGGTGACGCCAATTGGGCAGCAGCGGCTCGGCGTCGGGGCGGAAGAGCCGACCGACGCGGGTTGCGTGATGGATCGACGAGTAGAAGTCGACGTAGTCGCCGACGGCCACGGGGACGAGCACCTCGACCTCGTCGACCGACGCCAGCTCGCGCTCGTTCGAGGGGTCGGTCACCCAGTCCCGGACTCGATGTCGGACCTCGGACCACCGAGCGGGCCCGGATGCCAGGAAGTCGTTGGCGGACGCTCGCTCGAACATCGGATCGTCGATCACGTCGCCGATGGGGAGCGCACGATCACCGATGCGGGTCGAGAGCCGGGGGCGACCATCGACGCTGATGACACCGATCGGGAGGTTCTCGACCGGGAAGTCGGAGTCGGCCTCGACGTCGACCCAGGTCATGGCGCCCGCCAGTGGGCAGCGGCCCCGGTCTCGACCGAGGCCTCCTCGAACGCGCCGAGGAACCGGTCGTTCTCGGCCGGCGTCCCCGACGTCACGCGGATGCCGACGTCGGGGAACACACGGGTGACGATTCCACGCCGCTCGAGCGCCTCGCCGAGCGGGGCGCTCGCCACGCCGGCGGGCAGCCACACGAAGTTGGTCTGACTGTCGGCCATCGGGAAGCCGTTCTCCATGAGCACCTCGGCGGTCCGGTCACGCTCGACGATCGTCTCCTTGCAGCGCCGCCCGATCTCCGCGACCAACGAGAGGCTGGCACAGGCCGCCGTCTCGCCGACGTGGTTGACCGCGAAGGGCACGAGCAGACGGTCGACGGTGTCGACCACGTGATCGGGACCGACGAGGTATCCGACCCGGAGGCCGGCCAGCCCGTGCGCCTTCGAGAACGTCCGCAGCACCGCAACGTTGTCTCGGCCGCCCAGCATGTCGATGGCATCGGGGATCTCGGGGTCGGTGACGAACTCGCGGTAGGCCTCGTCGACCACGAGCAGAGCCGACTCCGGCGTGGCGTCGGCGATCACGAGCAGGTCGTCGCGGCGCAGAGCCGTGCTGGTCGGGTTGTTGGGGTTGGCGACGAACACCAGCTTCGTCCGCTCGTCGATGGCGTCGGCGATCGCGTGGGCGTCGAGGGTCGACCCGCCGTTCGGGACCGCCACCGCCTCGCCACCCGTCAGGGCGACGAACACCGGGTATGCCTCGAACGACGGCCACCCATGGACGACGCGGTCACCGGGGTCGACGTAGCCGAGGCACAACTGCTGGATCAGCCCGACCGAGCCGTTGCCCACCGCCACACGCGAGACATCCACCGAGAGGTGCTCGGCGAGCACCCTCCGGAGCCTCGGAGCGCCGTGGGCCGGATAGCGGTGCGACTCCCGGAGGGCGAGGCCGGCGGCTTCGAGCACTCCTGGCAGCGGCCCGAACGCCAGCTCGTTCGAGGCGAGCTTGATCGCCGAGTCGATGCCGTGCGCCGCCACGGCATCGGCCGCCGACCGTCCGGGCCGGTACGCGGGGAGTTCAGCGACGAGCGGGCGGGGCGTCGGCACGGTCAGAGATTTCCGCGTTTGGCCTGGTCGCGTTCTATCGCCTCGAACAATGCCTTGAAGTTACCTTCGCCGAACCCGCGCGCACCGCGCCGTTCGATGATCTCGAAGAAGACCGTGGGGCGGTCCATGATCGGTTCGGTGAAGATCTGGAGCAGGTGGCCCTCGTGGTCGCGGTCGACGAGGATGTTGAGCCGTTCGACGTCGTCCCAGGGAATGCCGTCGACATCGGCCAGCCGCTGTTGCGCCTCGGCGTAGTAGGTGTCCGGCACGGTCATGAACCGGACACCTCGTTCGCGGAGCGAGGTGACGGTGTTGACGATGTCGTCGGTGGCGAGCGCGAGGTGCTGGACGCCTGCGCCGCGATAGGCCTCGATGTACTCCTGGATCTGGCTCTTCTTCTTGCCGTCGGCCGGCTCGTTGATGGGCATGACGATCTTCGACCCGTTCCACACGACGGTCGACATCAGGGCCGAGTACTCGGTCGAGATCGCTGCGTCGTCGAAGTGGACCAGCTGATCGAACCCGAGGACCTGGGCGTAGAAGTCGACCCACTGCTCGAGGCTTCCCTGGGGGACGTTGCCGACCACGTGGTCGAGGCCGACGAGTCCGACGGCGGGTCCGATCGGATCGGGGAGCAGATCGTCGGCGGTGTAGCCAGGTGCCAGCGACGGGCCGTCGTAGCGGCTCCGGCCGACGAAGGTGTGTTGGGTCTCGCCGTAGGTGGCGATGGTGGCGAGCCGCAGCTTCCCTCCATCGTCCTCCTCGGTCCACGGTGCACGGATCGATCTGGCACCGCGTGCGATCGCTGCATCGTGCGCAGCGTCGACGTCGTCGACGATCCAGGCCAGGTCGTGGACGCCGTCGCCGTGTTCGCGGACGTGGGCGGCGATCGGCGACTCCGGGTCGAGTGCGCCGGTGATCACGAAGCGGATGTCGCCCTGTTCGAGGACATAGCTCGCCTTGTCACGACGACCGGTCTCCGGGCCGGAGTAGCCGGTGCAGGTGAAGCCGAACGCCGACATGAGGAAGCCGGCAGTGGCGCGAGCGTTGCCGACCCAGAACTCGATGCAGTCCCAGCCCACGAGGCGGGCGGCCGGGACGGACGAACTGGCGTTGGTGGTGACGGTCATGGCGTGGGTGACTCCTGGTGGACGATGCGCTGATGGGTCGAGTCGTCGAATGCCTCGAAGAACTCGCCGAGGGTGTCGACCATCTCGGCAAACGACGGCGCGGCGAAGAGGACCGGTTGGTAGGTGGTGATGTCGTACGTGGTCGTGCCCATGGCGCCGAGATCCCAGGGGTGGATCTCGGCGTCTCGGAACTCAGCGATCTCGCCGTACGACGACAGCAGGCCGGCGCCGTAGGTCTGGAGATCGTCGTCTTCCCGGACCACGCCGAACTCCAGCGTGAACCAGAAGACCTTGGAGAAGAACTCGAGAGCGCCGTCGGTCTCGGCCCTGCGGCTCGCCTGGCCGGCGGCCCGGTACAGATCGGCGAACACCGGCGAGGCGAGCATCTGCGCGTGGCCGATGATCTCGTGGACGATGTCGGGCTCGGGTGTGTAGAAGGGCACCGAGTGGTGGCGGATGTACTGGGTCGAGTTGAAGACCCCGTCGGCCAGGTCGCCATAGAAGCGCCGGGTCGGGACCAGCCCGGGGACAGGGAAGATGTGGAATCCCGTCAGTGCATGGACCCGGTCGTCGACCTCGTGGAGCTGCGGGACCCGTTCGGTCGGCAGGACCAGGGCGTCGGCACCGGCGAGGTACTCGGCACACGCGTAGGAGCGGTGACGCTGGGCGAGTTCGCGGGAGACGATCGACCAGACCTCGTCCTCCTCGTCGGAGTACTCGACTTCCGGGATCGGCTGGCCCCGCTCCCAAGATGCGCCCACGGCGGCGATGGCGGCGCGTCGGCGGAGGTAGTCGTTGTCGTTGACCCCCGGATGATCGTCCGGCAGCGCGAGCTCGGCTGGAATCTCCACCTCCCCATGGTGGATCACATTCGACGATGTGTAAAGCGCTCACACGAATCGCTGGACACCTCGCCATCCATACTGCCTGCACGCTGTGCATTCATCGGTGTCGATGGGTTCGCGATATGGCTTCCTGCGCAGAACATGGCGCGGGGGCGACTTGCTCTGGTCGAACGTGCGCCGCGACACGAGCGGGAAGCGGACGATGGACCGGATCACCAGGGTCGCTCTCGTGGCGGTGCTCGGCCTCCTGCACGACACGCCAGCTCGCCGACATCGCCACGCCCTTCGTCAGTGGGAGCCCGGTGGCCGTGTACGCCGATGCCGTGGCGCTCCTCGAGGTGGCCCACCGAGCCCAAGCCGACCTCGGACGCTTCACGCCCGCGCAGCAGGTCGTGCTCACCGACTTCCGCGACGATCTCGCCGCCATGGTGGATGCGGGTCCCGACCAGTTCGGCAGCGACGACGTGTCGACACTGCTGGCCGGCGCGGCACGAACCGTCTCACTGTTGACCAGCGGTACCTGCGACGGCTTCCTCCCCCGCGGCGGGTGACGCGGGGCTCGACCAGACTCAGGCGACCTTCTCGGCGGCGATCCGGCGGGCACGACGGATGCGGCGGCGCTCGCGCTCGGACGTCCCGCCCCAGACGCCGAAGCGCTCACCGCTGGCCAGGGCGTACTCGAGGCACTCGTCACTGACGATGCACTCGGCGCACACGGCCTTGGCCGGGGCGAGCGACTCACCCCGGTCGGGGAAGAAGATCTCGGGATCGACACCGCGGCAGGACCCGAGGTCCATGAAGGCCGGCGACGCGAAGATGTCGCCCGGTTCTTCGAACGTGGGCATCGACGCCCCGCGCGCATTCTTCGAACGGATGGACACTGGTGCGGGCATGGAGACTCCAAGAGGGTGCAATCGGTCTCCGCCCGACGACGTGTCCAGGGTACCGGTTCAGCCGGACGGGTCAAGAACACAGGAAACCCTGACCGTTCGCGGGTCCGATCGCCTTTCTCCTGGATTCCCGGCCGCCGATACCCTCACGCCCGTGAGCACCATCCCCGACAAGCCCACGTTGGACGGCCTCGAGGCCAAGTGGCGTCAGCGGTGGACCGCAGCGGGCACCTACACGTTCGATCGCTCCAAGACCCGCGACGAGGTCTATTCCATCGACACGCCCCCTCCCACCGTGTCCGGATCGCTGCACATCGGCCACGTGATGTCGTTCACCCACACCGACACCGTCGCCCGGTACCAGCGAATGCGGGGCAAAGAGGTCTTCTACCCGATGGGGTGGGACGACAACGGACTCAACGTCGAGCGCCGGGTCCAGATGCTGACGGCGACGCTGTGCGATCCATCGCTCCCCTACGACCCGGACTTCACGCCGCCACAGCCCGATGCCAAGGGCAAGCTGCCCAAGGACCCGGTCCGCATCTCCCGACCCAACTTCGTCGAACTGTGCGAAGACGTCGTCCAAGAGATGGAGCGCGAGTACCAGGAGCTGTGGAGCACCGTCGGTCTGTCGGTCGACTGGGCACAGACGTACACGACGATGGGTCCGGTCGCGACCCGCATCTCCCAGAAGGGATTCCTCCGGCTCCTCGACCACGACGTCGCCTACCGCTCCGGCGCACCGACGCTGTGGGACGTCGACATGAAGACCGCCGTCGCCCAGGCCGAGCTCGAGGACCGGGAGATCGCCGGCGCCTACCACAAGATCGGGTTCGCCCTCCCCGGCGGCGGTGGACCTGACGGCGACACGCTGTACATCGACACCACCCGCCCGGAACTGCTCCCCGCCTGCGTCGCGATGGTCGCCCACCCCGACGACGAGCGCTATCAGCCGCTGTTCGGCACGACCGCCGTCACGCCGCTGTTCGGGGTCGAGGTCCCGATCCTCGCCCACGAACTCGCCCAACCCGACAAGGGCACGGGCATCGCGATGATCTGCACGTTCGGCGACACGACCGACGTCATCTGGTGGCGCGAGCTCGACCTGCCGATCCGACCCGTCGTCCGCCACGACGGCCGCCTCGAACGCGACCTCACGTGGGTCGCTGCGTCGACGGACGGCGACGCGACCTGGGCCTCGGTCGATCCCGACGAGGCCAATGCCAACTACGCGGAACTCGGTGGGAAGACGATCTTCACCGCGCAGAAGAACATCGTCGAGTTGTTGACCGCCAAGCGAAAGATGGACGGCGAGCCCCGCCCCATCACCCACCCGGTCAAGTTCTGGGAGAACGGGAAGAAGGCGCTCGAGATCGTCACCTCCAACCAGTGGTTCATCCGCTATCCGCCGGCGTCGGAACTGATCGAGCGGATCAAGGGTCTCGAGTTCCACCCGGAGTACATGCGAGTGCGATTCGAGGACTGGGCGAACGGCATCCAGGGCGACTGGAACATCACCCGCCAGCGGTTCTTCGGTGTTCCCTTCCCGATCTGGTATCCGATCGACGAGCACGGCGACGTCGACTATCTCGCGCCGATCCCGGCCACCGAGGACATGCTCCCGGTCGACCCGACGACCGTGCCGGCACCGGGATTCGACGAGTCACAACGAAACCGACCGGGAGGGTTTGCGGCCGACCCCGACGTCATGGACACGTGGAACACGTCGTCGATGACGCCGCAGATCGCCGGGAAGTGGGAGGAGGACCCCGATCTCTACCAGCGGGTCCATCCCATGGACCTGCGGCCCCAGGCCCACGACATCATCCGGACCTGGCTCTTCGCCACCGTCGTCAAGTCGCACGAACTGTTCGACGAACTGCCGTTCTCGCACGCAGCGATCTCGGGATTCGTCGTCGATCCCGATCGCAAGAAGCTGTCGAAGTCGAAGGACAACGCCGAGGTCGGACCGTTCGCGCTGCTGGAGCAGTTCGGCGCCGACGCTGTCCGCTACTGGGCCTGCGGTGGGGGGCCCGGACGCGACGTCGCCAACGACTCCGGCCAGATGAAGATCGGTCGGCGTCTCGGTATCAAGGTCCTCAACGCCTCGAAGTTCGCGTTGCTCCAGGGCGAACCTGCCGCTGAGGCCGTCGTCAGCGAACCGCTGGACCGCTCCATGCTGCTCTCGCTCGCCGACCTGGTCGATGAGTGCACCCGCGTCTTCGACGACTACGACTACGCACGAGCGCTCGAGCGGGCAGAGACGTATTTCTGGAACTTCACCGACGACTACGTCGAACTCGTCAAAGGGCGGGCGTACGGCTCCGGCCCCGAGTCGGAATCGGCCAAGGTCGCGCTGCGCCTTGCACTCGAGACGTTGCTCAAGCTCTTCGCCCCCTTCCTCCCGTACGCCACCGAAGAGGTCTGGTCGTGGTGGCAGGACGGTTCGATCCATCGCTCCGCGTGGCCGCAGGGCGACCCGCTCCGGGACGCCGCTGGCGGCGCCGACGACGCGGCCGCGCTGACGATGACCGTCGCCGGCGAGGTCTTGACGCTGCTGCGCAAGGCGAAGTCGGACGCCAAGGTGTCGATGCGGACCGAGATCGCCTCGGTCAACATCACCGACACCGCCGAGCGCCTCGCCGCGTTCGAACTGGCAAGGGCCGACATCATCGACGCCGGCAAGGTCCGGTCGGTCGAGACCGTCGAAGGGACCGAGCTGTCGGTCGACGTCACCC
>JBBKVY010000085.1:0-6450 GCA_037968675.1 Acidimicrobiales bacterium
TGCGTTTCCTCCCGAACCCGCACTGGGTCGACGAATTGCGTCCGCAGACGGGACTCGACCCAGCGGTGAGCGACTACGTCCTCGCTGCTGACGACGCGCAGGCGTTCCTCGACCAACTCACCAGCCTGTTCGAACTGTTGCTGCCCGCCTATCGACGGGAAGGCAAGGCGTATCTGAGCATCGCCGTCGGTTGCACCGGTGGCCGGCACCGGGCGGTCGCCATCTCCGAGGAGCTCGGCCGCCGGATCGAGGCGCTGGGCACGCCGGTGTCGGTCTCACATCGGGACATCGACCGATGACGGCAGCCACCGGTCCCCGGGTCGTCGCCATCGGCGGCGGCCACGGGCTCGCCATGTCGCTGCGTGCCATCCGTCGCTACGCCGGGCATCTCACGGCCGTGGTGGCCACGGGCGACGACGGCGGCTCCAGCGGGAGGATTCGTGAGGACCTCGACATGCCCGCACCCGGTGATCTCCGTCGATGCCTGTCCGCGCTCGCCGCCGATGAGACGGCCGCGATCGGATTCGAGCACCGCTTCGGCTCCGGCCCGCTCGCGGGCCACGCAGTGGGCAATCTCGTACTCGCAGGCCTCGTCGATGCCGGCCACGATCTCGCCGACGCCGCCGGGATGGTCAGCGGCTGGCTCGGCATCGACGCCACGCACGTTCGCATCCTCCCTGCCACCGTCATCCCGATCGACCTCGTCGGCATCACCGACGCCGGCCAAGTCCGCGGCCAGGTGGCGGTCGAAGAAGCGGGCGGCGTCCAGTCGATCGGCTTCGATCCACCCGCACCCCTGGTGCCCGACGAGGTCCTCTCAGCCATCGGACACGCCGACCAGATCGTGCTCGGCCCCGGGTCGTTCTTCACCAGCGTCCTCGGCGCCGCCGCCATCCCCGACATCGCGAAGGCCATCGACGCCGCCGACGCCCCGGTCACGCTCGTTGCCAACCTCGACGCTGATCCCGGTCAGCTGGTCGCACACCTCCGCGCCCACGGGGTGGATCCGGATGCCGTCGTCGTCCAGACCGGCACGGGCGGTGGCGTCCCCGCCGGCGCCCCTACCGCGGTACGAATCGTCGAGGCCGACCTCGTCCGCCCCCACGGCCTCGCCCACGACCCCGACCTCCTCGCCTCGGTCCTCGCCACCACGTTCTCGACGTCGTAGGCGTCGGCCCCCGACGCTCAGAGCGTCGAGTGTCACCACCCCTTCGAACTCGACGTCGTGGGCGTCGGCCCCCGACGGTGAGAGCGTCGAGTTCGAGGAGTCAGGCTGCGCCACCGAGGAGGTCAGCTCGTGCGCGGATCACGTCCCGCAGCTCCCGCAAGGTCTCCTCGGGAGCACCCACCACGTGCTCGTGGAGGAACCGGACGACCAGCCAACCGGCCGCTGCCGCCTGGACGTCGCGGTCTCGGTCGCGCCGCATGTCGGCCAGTCGCTGGTGCCATCGGCGGCCGTCGATCTCGACGATGAGCTTCCACTGGGGCCAGGCGGCATCAACCAGTCCCGTGGCCCCGTCGGTGCGGGGGAGAGGATGTTGGCGCACGGGTGGTTGCATGCCCGCTCCCTCGACCAACCGGAAGAAGGCCGCTTCCAGGACCGATGCCGGGGGAACGGCTCCTGGACCGCGCTCGTCGAGCAGAATCGTGAGCAGTTTGACGCCGGGCTTGCCCCGACGGGCGACCGAGTGGAGGCACCCGCCGATCGCCTCGATCGAGGTCCGGTGCGCGGCGACCGCGTCATCGATCACGAGCGCCATCCTCCCGAGGCGCCAGATGGCTGCGAGGTCGACGATCGTCCGTGGAACCGTGGTGACGGGCATCCGTCGGACCGTCTCGACGTGGTGAGGGCGAACGTCGTTGATCTGGTGCGCTGTGACTCCGTGTAGGCGGCGGAAGCCACTGTGCCGGACGATGACGACGGTCGGTCCATCGTGCTCCACGGTGGCGAGTTGGTGCGCCCGAGCTGCCGACTCGAATCCCAGGACCCCCGCCGGGCCAGCTGCGAGGAGCGCGATCCACCGTCGCTGATCCCGGCTCTGCGGTGCACCGCACACGACGTAGACGCCGGCGAGTGCGGCGGAGAGGCGTCCGGAGCGAAGCATCCGGTCGACGGCCGAGCCCGAGAGGCCGTGCCCGAGCAGCTGCGGTCGGCTGATCACACCGGCTTGCGTCGCAGCCAGATCCTCCCACCGCGATGCCTCCATGGCGAGCGAGAATGATCGAAATACAAGGAAAATGTCAAGAGCACTTCATTGTCGACGTGATTCCCGTCGGCCCCCGACGCTCACGACGTCGAGTTCGGGTTGGGGTGGCCGTCGCAGCGGCAGCCGATCGTTTGTGAGCCGGGGGGTCCGCGTGGTCGGATTGGCTCGACTCCTTCAGACGAGACCTCCCGAGGTGGGACAACCATGACCGTACGTGTGGGCATCAACGGCTTCGGCCGGATCGGCCGCAACTTCTTCCGTGCCGCCAAGGCGCAGGGCGCCGACATCGACTTCGTCGCCGTGAACGACCTGGGCTCGCTCGAGACGATGGCTCACCTCCTCCAGTACGACTCGGTCATGGGCCGCTTCGACCAAGAGGTCTCGGTGGCGTCCGACGGCATCAACGTCGGTGGCGACACGCTCAAGGTCCTCGCCGAACGCAACCCCGGCGATCTGCCGTGGGGCGACCTCGGTGTCGACGTGGTCATCGAGTCGACCGGCATCTTCAACTCCAAGGAGAAGGCCAGCGCCCACCTCGTGGGCGGCGCACCGCTCGTCGTCATCTCGGCCCCGGCCGGTGGCGCCGACAAGACCTTCGTGGTCGGCGTGAACGAGGACACCTTCGACGCAACCTCCGACAAGGTCATCTCCAATGCCTCATGCACGACCAACTGCTTCGTGCCCATGGTCAAGGTGCTCGACGACACGTTCGGTGTCGAGAAGGGCTTCATGACCACGATCCACGCCTACACCGGCGACCAGGCCCTCGTGGACGGTCCGCACAGCGACCTCCGCCGTGCCCGCGCCGCCGCCATCAACATCATCCCGACATCGACCGGCGCCGCCCGGGCCACCAGCCTGGTCATGCAGTCGATGGACGGCCGTCTCGACGGCACCGCCCTCCGGGTCCCGGTGCCGACCGGCTCGGTCACCGACTTCACCGCGCAACTCAAGACCGACGCCACGGCCGAGGCCATCAACGAGGCGTTCGCCAAGGCGGCGGCCAGCGGCCCGCTCAGCAAGGTCCTCGACTACAGCGAGGCGCCGCTCGTGAGCTCCGACATCGTCGGCTCACCCGCCAGCTGCACCTTCGACTCGGGCCTCACGATGGCCAACGGCAACCTGGCCAAGATCAGCGGCTGGTACGACAACGAGTGGGGCTACTCGAACCGCCTCGTCGACCTCGTCGGCATCATCTGCGGCTGAGTCGTTCTCTCCGCCCACTCACCGAGTTGTTCGCCGGGGCCCACAACGCCGATGTCTGAAAACTCTGTGCCTCAGCTGGAGGACCTGCTCCCCCTGGACGGGAAGCGGGTGCTCCTGCGCGCCGACTTCAACGTCCCGCTCCGCGAACTGCCCGGCGGCACACGCGAGATCGTCGATGACCTGCGGATTCGTGCCGCGCTCCCCACGATCCAGTGGCTCCAGGACCACGGTGCGACGGTCACGGCGTGCAGTCATCTCGGACGTCCCAAGGGAGAACCGGACCCCAAGTACGACATGACACCGGTCCGAGAGAAGCTCGCCCAACTGGCCCCCGCGGTCACCTTGCTGGAGAACCTGCGTTTCGACCCGGGCGAGACCGGCAACGATCCCACCTTCGTGGCCAGACTGATCGACGGCCAGGATGCCTACGTCAACGATGCCTTCGGTGCCAGCCACCGCAGCCACGCCAGCATCGTCGGCCCGCCGAGGCATCTCCCGTCGGCGGCCGGCCGCCTCCTGGCCGAGGAGGTCGAGGTGCTCGGCAGCATGCGCGAGAACGCTCGGAACCCGTTCCTCGCGATCCTCGGTGGGTCCAAGGTGTCGGACAAGATCGGGGTCATCGAAGCTCTGCTCCCGATCGTCGACGACCTCATCGTCGGCGGCGGTATGTGCTTCACCTTCCTCGCAGCGCAAGGCCATCACATCGGCGACTCGCTGTTCGAAGCCGAGATGGTCGACACCTGCACGCGCTTGCTGGAGAGCGACGGCGACAAGATCCACCTCCCGGTCGACGTCACGGCCATGGGTCCCGGCGGCACGATCGGTGATCCCGAGGCGGGAGGCGAAGTCCGCCAGCTGCACACGACGATCCCCGACGGATGGATCGGCCTCGACATCGGACCCGGCACCAGCGCAGCGTTCACCGACCTGGTCCACGAGGCCAGGACCATCTTCTGGAACGGCCCGATGGGTGTGTTCGAGGACCCACGTTTCGCGGCCGGAACCCGGACCATCGCCGAGGCCGTCGCCGAAGCGAAGGCGTTCACGGTCGTTGGTGGCGGCGACAGCGCCGCCGCAGTGGCAGAGTTCGGGCTCGGACGCGCCATCGACCACATCTCCACTGGCGGCGGCGCGTCGCTCGAACTACTCGAACAAGGGGACCTCCCAGGTCTCGCAGCCCTCCGGGGGGAGTGACCAGCGATGGCAACCACGCCGACCAGGAAGCCGATCATCAGCGGCAACTGGAAGATGCACAACAACCACTTCGAGGCGATTCAACTCGTCCAGAAGCTGGGGTACGAGATCACCGTCGACGACGTCGAACACGTCGAGGCGACGGTGCATCCACCGTTCACCGATCTCCGCTCGGTCCAGACCGTGCTCGATGCCGATCGCATCCCCATCGGCCTCGGCGCGCAGCACTGCCACTTCGAGGAGAACGGCGCGTTCACCGGTGAGGTCGCGCCGTCGATGCTCGCGAAGCTCGACGTCCAATACGTGATCGTCGGCCACAGCGAGCGCCGGGAAGTGTTCGGTGAGACCGACGACGACGTCAACGTCAAGGTCCACGCCATCATCAAGGCTGGCATGACGCCGATCATGTGCTGCGGTGAAACACTCGACGAGCGAGAGGCTGGCGAGGCCGAGTCGAAGGTCGGCGGCCAGATCCGCGCTGGCCTGGCCAAGGTGACGGCCGAACAGGTGGGCGCCATGGTGCTCGCCTACGAACCGATCTGGGCCATCGGCACCGGACGGACGGCCACGGCCGAGGATGCACAGGCCATGTGCGCCCACGTCCGCTCGGTGGTGGCCGACGTGGCGGGCGCCGACGCAGCGGCGAGCGTCCGCATCCAGTACGGCGGATCGGTCAAGCCGGGCAATGCACCCGAACTGATGGGTCAGCCCGACATCGACGGGGCGTTGGTCGGCGGTGCGAGCCTCGAGGCCGAGTCCTTCGCCCGAATCGTGAACTTCCGACTCGCGGACCCTGCCAGCTGACGCGTCGATCGATGGCCTGATCGTCCAGAGATGGGGCGAGAGCCAACCGAGAACGACCCACATGTACGAGTTCGATGTGCGTTTTGCACGGTGGGTGCTTGGACTACCCCGGTCAACTTGGTACCGTCACGCGTCGTTCACGGAAATGTCCATTCGAATCCCGTAGCGTGAACCACGGCCGGTTGGGGGCACCTGCTCACCACCGGTTCCCTGTTCCCAATTCAGGAGGAAGCCCCTGTGTCAATCAACTCCCGATGGCTACGCGTTCTTGCGTTGCTGCTGGGTCTGACGATGTTCGCCGCAGCATGCGGTGACGACGACGATTCCAGTTCCCCCAGCGACGATCCAGGATCCGAGGATGGCAACGGCGGCGCAGCCGGCGGCGAGTTCATCGATTTCGGTACCTTCATCGGCGATCCGCCCGAGCACATCGACCCCGCGCTCAACAGCACGCTCGACGCCTACCAGGTGATCAACGCGCTGTACGACGGACTCACCGAGGTCGACTTCACCGACCCGGACAACCCTGCCGTCGTGCTGCTCCTCGCCGAGTCGATCGAAGCGAACGACGACGCCTCGGTCTGGACGTTCACCATCAAGGAAGACCAGGCGTTCTCGAACGGCGAAGCCATCGTGCCCACCACCTTCGAGCGTTCCTGGGAGCGCGTCGCTGCCATGGCGGGCGACTACAGCTACCTGCTCACCTTCATCGAGGGCGGCGAAGAGGCACTCGACCCCGAGAGCGACAACACCATCTCCGGTGTCGTGGCTGACGACGACGCGATGACCCTCGAGGTTACGCTCTCGGCGCCGTACTCCGGCTTCGATGCCGTTGCTGGCTTCCAGCTGTTCTTCCCCATGCCCGAGGAGGCCGGCGACGGCACCGCTCCGGTCGAGGACTACGAGAACGGCATCATGATCGGCAACGGTCCCTACGCCATGGAATCCGCCCGCACCGACGAAGAGATCGTCATCGTCAAGAACGACGAATGGAAGGGCGACTTCAACGGCGAGACCTGGGACGACCGACTGGAGCGGA
>JBBKVY010000086.1:0-3444 GCA_037968675.1 Acidimicrobiales bacterium
GCACCCGCACCTCCTCCTGCGCCCACGCCGACGGCGAGCGGCTCGTGCGCCGGCAACTTCGCCTCGTGGATGAACTCCTATCGAGGCTCGAACGGCGTGGCCCCACTGTCCAACGACGGCGGTATTGCCCACGTCGCGGGCAACTGGTCGACGTCGATGGCCAGCAGGCAGACTCTGGCGCACAACCCCAACTACGCCGGGCAGATCCAGGGTGCACGCCCCCAGGCACGGGCGTTCGGCGAGAACGTCGGCTACAGCTCGTCGGGCGACCGCTCCGTGTTCGACAACATGGTGGCCTCGAGCGGCCACCGAGCGGCCATCCTCAACGGCGCGTACACCAACGCGGCAACCGGGTGCGTCGTCGACGGGCAGGGCAAGGTCTGGGTCACGGTCAACTTCTGGGGCTGACCCCGACGGTCACGCGCGGGCAGAGCCCACCGACCGGACGACGCCCTCGGCCACGGCAGCCTCGGCCACCGCGGCTGCCACCCGAAGAGCCACGCTCGCGTCGAACACCGACGGGATGATGAACTCGGGGTCGAGGTCCGACAGCGGGATCGTCTCGGCGATGGCCTCGGCCGCGGCGAGCTTCATGCCCTCGGTGATGTCGGTTGCACCGGCATCGAGCGCCCCGCGGAAGATCCCGGGGAACGCCAACACGTTGTTGATCTGATTCGGGAAGTCGGATCGGCCGGTGGCGATGATGGCCGCACGCCCCTTCGCCTCCTCCGGACGGATCTCGGGGTCGGGATTCGCCAGGGCGAACACGAACGGGTCCGTGTTCATCCGGTCGAGATCGGTGGCCTCGATGATGCCGGGACCCGACACACCGATGAACACGTCGCCGCCGGCGAGGAGCTCACCCACCGCGCCCTTGCGACGGTCGCGGTTGGTGTTCTCGGCGAACCACTGCTTGGCCGGGTTGAGGCTGTCGCGGCCCTCCCAGATGGCTCCCTGTCGGTCGGCGCCGATGACCTCGGCCACACCGGCTTCGAGGAGGATCTTGCCGCAGGCGACTCCCGCAGCGCCGACGCCCGCGATGACCACCCGAAGATCGCCCATCTTCTTGTCGGTGAGCTTGCAGGCGTTCTGCAGGGCGGCGAGCACGACGACCGCCGTGCCGTGTTGGTCGTCGTGGAACACCGGGATGTCGAGGCTGGCCTTGAGACGCTCCTCGACCTCGAAACAGACCGGTGCGGCGATGTCCTCCAGGTTGATGCCACCGAAGGTCGGCGCGATCCGCTCGACCGTCTCGACGATGGCATCAGCCGAACCGTCGACGTCGATGCACATGGGGAACGCGTCGACCCCGGCGAAGTTCTTGAAGAGCAACGCCTTGCCCTCCATCACCGGCATGGCCGCTTCCGGCCCGATGTCGCCGAGCCCGAGCACTGCGGTGCCGTCGGAGACGATGGCGACGGTGTTCTTGCGGATGGTGAGGTCGTGCGACAGCGCAAGATCGTCGGCGATCGACATGCACACTCGCGCCACACCCGGCGTGTAGGCCATCGACAGGTCCTCGCGGTCGCGGATCGGCATCCGCGCCAGGACCTCGATCTTGCCGCCCTCGTGCATCTCGTAGGTGCGGTCCCGGCAGTGCGTGATCTCGACGCCCTCGAGCCCACGGATCGCCGCCTGGACGACCTCCTGGTGCGCCTCGCTCTCGCAGTTGATCACCACGTCCTCGTCGAGGAACTCGCCCCGCACGTCGAAGCCCTCGAGCTGGGTGATGTTGCCACCGGCGTCACCGATGGCGACGGCGAGACGACCGAGCGAGCCGGGGCTGTTGTCGAGGCGCACACGGATGTGCAGGGAGAACGCGGCGGTGGGAGTACCCATGGGCGACGAACCTAACCGGGGCCTGTGCGCCAGCACCGAACGCCGGCGCGAGTGGACCGGGAGATCAGATCTCCGACTGCGACATCTCTTCCAGGCACGCCCGGATCTCGGACGCCTTGAAGCGACGATGCCCGCCCAGCGTGCGGATGGCGTTCAGCTTGCCGGCGCGGGCCCAACGGGTGACGGTCTTCGGGTTGACGCGGAACAGCGCGGCGACCTCGGACGGCGTGAGCAGGGCTTCCGGGCTGTCGAGGTTCTCGTGTTCTGCCATGATGCGGTTTCTCTTTCGGGGGAACGGGATGCCGGCATTGGGTGGCGACCGGGTCCCCTCAAAGGTACGAAAACTCCCCTAAGCTGGACATAGCACGCGCGGGTCATTTCGCCCCGGGGGGATGACTAGTCCATCTGGGTCAGAACGGGCGGACCTGCCCGTCGTGGGCGGGTTGCGCATCCCCGGCAGCGAGCCCGGTTCCTCGGAGCTCACGCGGCTCGGCCGCAGTACCGTCGTCGCCGGAGGTCAGATGACAGACGTACTGGAAAAGTTGCGCGAGGTCGACAGCGACGGGTTCGAGCAGGTGGTGTTCGGGCACGACGCCCCCAGCGGTCTGCGAGCGATCATCGCCGTGCACTCGACCGTCCTCGGTCCAGCGCTGGGCGGGACCCGCTTCTGGCCCTACGGGACGGAGGCCGAGGCGGTCACCGACGTCTGCCGGCTGGCCCGCGGTATGACCTACAAGCACGCCGCAGCCGGCCTCGACCAGGGCGGGGGGAAGGCGGTGATCTGGGGCGATCCACGCACCGATCGCTCCGACGAGCTGATCCGGGCCTATGCGCGATTCGTCGACCAGTTGGGCGGGCGATACCTGACGGCCGAGGACGTGGGCACCACCCAGGCCGACATGGACCTGATCCAGCAGACGACGAGGCACGTCACCGGCGTCAGCCCGCGGCTGGGTGGCTCCGGCGACGGGTCGCCGGCCACGGCGTGGGGCGTCTTGTGGGCGATCCGGGCTGCGGCCACGACGCGTTGGGGGTCGCCCGATCTCGACGGCCGCCATGTGGTGGTCACCGGCATCGGGAAGGTCGGGAGCGCGCTGGTCGGCCATCTGATCGACGACGGGGCCGACGTCACCGTCGCCGACGTGCGCGAGCGGGCGGTCACCGATGCCGTCGCTGCCCACGGCGCCGATCGGGTCTCGATCGTCGACGTCGCCGGCGCCCACGCGATCGAGTGCGACGTCTTCGCCCCGTGTGCGCTGGGCGCGGTGCTGTCCGAGACGACCGTGCCCGAGCTGCGATGCGAGATCATCGCCGGCTCGGCCAACAACCAGCTGGCCACCGACGACGACGACGACCGGATCGCCGAGCGCGACATCCTCTACGTGCCTGACTACGTGGCCAACGCCGGCGGGGTCATCAACATCGCGGAGGAGGCCGGGGAATCAGGCGGCTACGACCGCAACCGGGCATGGAAGCGGATCGAGGGCATCGGCACCACGGTCACCGAGATCCTCGAACTCGCCGACCAATCCTCGATCACCCCGGCCGAAGCCGCCGATCGCTACGCCGAGGCCCGCATCGCGCACGCCAGGACTCAGCTCCCGT
>JBBKVY010000087.1:0-7285 GCA_037968675.1 Acidimicrobiales bacterium
ACGCGCGTGCAGTCACCGACCTCGCCCCCGACGGCGCCAGCGGGCCCACCTGGCGGCAACGCACCCGAAGGCAGCCGATGGGTCGCGAGCATCGGCTGGGTGCTCGACGGGAGCGGCTCGATCCCTCCCGACGCCCGATGGGTGCCGGGTGTGGGCTACGTGGTGGATTGAGTCCCGGTGGATTGCGTGCCTGCGGTCTGCGTGCCGGACTCGGCGCGCACCACGTTGAGGAACTGCTCGATGCCGCGGCACGAGGCCTTGGCCCGTGCCGTGCCGAAGATGTCGAACGCGTGCTGCGCGCCCGGGAACTCGGCGTAGAGGGTGGGCTGCTTCGACTCCTTGCGCATCAGGTCGACCATGGCTCGCGCCTGCTCGACCGGGATCAATGAGTCGTCGGCGCCGTGGAGGACGAAGAAGGGGACGGCATCGGGCCCGACATGGGTCATCGACGACGCCTGGTCGTAGACGGCGGGGTTGTCCTCCATCGTTGCCTTGACGACCCGGTTGGTGAGGAAGTCGACCATGTCTCCTCGACCCGTCTCATCGCGGTTGGTCCAGTCGAACGCCCCGTAGAAGGGCACCGCGGCGCGTACCGACGTGTCGACGTCCTCGAAACCGACCTGGAACTGCGGATCGTTGGGGGTGAGCGCAGCCAGCGAGGACAGATGGCCGCCGGCGGAACCTCCGGTGATCGCGACCCAGTCCGGGTCGCCACCGTGGTCGGCGATGTGCTCCTTCACCCAGCCGATGGCACGCTTCACGTCGGTGATGTGGTCGGGCCAGGTCGCCCTGGGGCTGAGCCGGTAGGTGATCGACACGCAGATCCAGCCGCGCTCCACCAGGTGGACCATCAGCGGGTACGCCTGGCCTTCCTTGTCGCCGGTGGCCCATGCGCCGCCGTGCACCTGCACCATCACCGGCGCCCTGCCGTCGGCCGGGAGGTCGGGGCGGCGCCAGACATCGAGGGTGGTGCGGCGGCCGAAGTCGTCGTACGCGATGTGGCCGTCGGTGACGTAGCGCTTGCGGACCGCGGGCGTCGGGAACATCGGCACGTCGGTTCGGGTCGGTGCCATGGGACTCGGGACCGCCCGCTGGGCGTGGTTCTCGCCGAGCTCGTCGGTGAGGGCCCGGTCGACGATCGCCTCGGCGCCGTCGGCCCGCTTGTGCACGCCCCAGAGCACGGCGGACGCGCCGGCGGTCAGCGCGAGGCCGAGCTTGCCCGTGGCGCTCTTGTGGGCGCCCCGCCCGAGCGCCCAGGCGGCAGACGCTCCGTGTGCCGCGATGTGGTGGAGCGGGAGCTCGGAGCCGGGGAGGCCGAACGCGAACGATCCGATCGACACGAGACCGTCGCCTCGCGACAGCGGCTTCTTCGCGTTCATCGCGTGCAGCAGACGCAACGAGCTGGTGGCCAAGTACTTCGTCCCACGTTCCATGGCGCTCCACGCTAGGGGTCCGCCGGCGGTCTCGCTCTGCTCGGCGCCACCCGTGGGGGCTCGTTCGGCATCTTCGGGTACACCGGCGGCCACGGCGCATCGCCGATCCCTGCGGCGAGGTCAGCCTCGTAGCGTTCGAGGAGTGGCGCGATCGATTGTGGCTCGTCGTCGATGGTGGCCCAGGGGTCTCCAACGGTCTCCATCCGTTCGGCGACCACGGGGATCGTGAGCTGGTCCGGGTCGATCTCGTCCAACTCGTCCCACGTGAAGGGTGTCGACACCTGACCACCGACCCGCGGGCGGACGCACCACGCGCCGAAGACCGTCTTGTGCGGCGAGTTCTGGTTGAAATCGACGAACACCCGCTTGCCGCGTTCTTCCTTCCACCACGCCGCGGTGATGAGCTCGGGCCGGCGTTCCTCGAGCATCCGGGCCACGACGACCGCCGCCGCTCGTACGTCGTAGGAGTCCCATCCCGACGCGAGTCGCGCGTACACGTGGACACCTCGGTTGCCGGTGGTCTTCGGGAACGACCGGATGCCCAATTCGTCGAACAGGGCTTGGAGTTCGTGCGCCGCCTCACGCAACATCGGGAAGTCGACTCCCGGGGTCGGATCGAGGTCGATGCGGAGTTCGTCGGTGTTCGCAGGGTCGGCCGCCCGCAGGGGCCACGGGTGGAAGCCGAGGCACCCCATGTTGACGGCCCAGGCGAGATGGGCGACATCGGCAACGACCATCGCATCGGACGTGGTGCCGTTCGGCGTCGACACGACCGTCGTCTCGAGCCAGTCGGGGGCGCCCTTGGGGACTCGCTTCTGGAAGAACGACTTGCCCGCGGCACCGTCGGGGAAACGCTGCATCAGCGTCGGTCGGCCACCCATGGTCCGCATGATCGGTTCCGCGACGCGGCAGTAGTGATGGACGAGGTCGAGCTTGGTCTCGCCCCGCTCCGGGAAGAACACCTTGTCCGGGCTGGTGATGCGGACCTCGCGTCCGTCGATCTCGACGAACACGGGTTGGGGCTTGGCCACGATGTCGACGGTATCGCCCCATGGCTCGGCGAACGTCCGCGCCGCGCTGCCGACGGTCGTGCTGGCCGGTGCGGGTCGCTACCGTTTCGGCAATGCCCCGTTCCGCCGACGACACACGACGACGGATCCTCGACGCGGCCGAGACCCGCTTTGCCGCCGATGGCATCGGGGGCGCGACCTTCGCCCACATCCTGGAGGCGGCCGGACAACGAAACAACAGCGCCATCCAGTATCACTTCGGGGATCGGATCGGTCTGCTCGAAGCGGTCACCGGTCGACGAGTCGAACAGATGGCTGTCCATCGCGAGCGGCTGGTCGATGCCCTACCGGCGCAGCCGACGGTCCGCGAGCTGGTCGAGGTGATCGTTGGACCGCTCAGCGCCATGCTGGGTGACCCCGGCGGCGCCGCCTACCTGCGCATCCAGGCCGAGCTCCTCGCGCAACCCGACCGCGACGACCTCCCCGACCTGTTGTCGGCGCCGTGGTCGCGACCCGGGCTCGAGCGCGTGCAGGCGCTCCTGCTCGAAGCGCTTCCCGATCACTCCGCCGTCCTCGGTCGCGTGCGCACCGTCCTGGTGACGACGCTGATCTTCCACGCGCTCGCGGACCGGGCCCGCGTCGTCGGCAGATCGGATGATCACGCCGACTTCGTGCGGGGCCTGGTCCACGCCACCGTGGCGATCCTCGAGACCCCGATGGACCAGTAGCGCGATTCAGACGGGACGGCCACCGATGATGCTGGCGCGCTCCATGACCCGAGTGGCCGGCCAGTAGTCGCTGGCGGCGTAGTGCTGCACGGCGCGGTTGTCCCAGAACACGACGTCGCCGTTGCGCCAGTTGTGACGGAACTGGAACTCGAGTGTGTCGGCCTGACGGCACAGGCGGTTCAGGAGTTCGAGCGAGTCGTCGGCATCCATGCCCTCGATGTGGGACACGAAGAAGCGGTTCACGTACAGCAGCTTGCGCCCGGTCTCCGGGTGGGTCCGAACGACGGGATGGCGCACCGTGGGGTACTTCTCGCGCATCTCCGCCTTCTGGTCCTCGGCGATGCCGTACCCGAAGACCTGCACGTAGTCGTGGACGGCGTACATGCCGTCGATCTGCGCCTTGGTTTCTGGGTCGAGTGCGTCGTAGGCCGTGTACATGTCGCAGAACAAGGTGTCGCCGCCCGAGGGCGGGACCTCGACGGCGTGGAGGATGGCGCCGAGCGATGGTTCCGCACGCCAGGTCACGTCGCTGTGCCAGCCGTTCTCGAAGCCGCCGATCTGCTTGCTCTTCTCGAACCGGACCAACTCCGGGTTCTTCTCGTTCGACGGGAGGAACGGATGGACCTCCAGCGCGCCGAAACGGGAGGCGAAGGCGATGTGGGCGGCGGCGTCGAGCGCTTGGTCGTGGAAGACGAGGACCTTGTAGTCGAGCAGCGCTTGCCGGATCTCGGCGATCACGTCGTCCGACAGATCGGCGTGGAGTTCGATGCCGCTGATCTCGCCGCCGATCGTCGCACCGATCGGTCGTGCGGCGAAGTGCTCCCACGACAAGGCGGCGAGGCGCTCGCGCTCCTCCTGCAGATGCTGGAAGGGGCCGACCTCGATCCCGAACTGCGGGAGTTCGACACGCTGGCTGAGGCCGGCGGCGGCAGGATCGGAGGTGGGGGCCGTGGTGCTCATGGGTCCATTGTAAGAGTTGGCTCTTAAACTGCAAGTGGTTTCTTTGCGTACCGTGCCGTTCATGACGGTGCATGTGCTGGGCAACCCCGCAGCGAGGGGTGGGACAGGCGACGTCGAGACGGTCGTCGACCAGTTGCGAGCGCGCGGTCTCACGGTCGAGCTGCTGGCTGCGACCTCGGCTGACGCCGCCGAGCAGGTCGCTCGGGAAGCGGTGGCCGCCGGGGCGGAGCGCATGATCGCCGTCGGTGGTGACGGGCTCCTCCGCCTCGCGCTCCAGGCCGTGGCCGAGAGCGACGTCGTGCTCGGGCTGGTGCCCCAGGGGACCGGCAACGACTTCGCCCGAGCGCTGGGGTTGCTGGAGGGGACCCTCGACGATCACGTCTCCCGAGCCCTCGACCCGGGCATCCCGGTCGACGCCATGCGCACCAACCACGGCTGGGTCGCGTCAGTCGCGACGATGGGATTCGCCGGTGATGTCACCGCTCGCGCCAACGGACTCCGCTGGCCTCGCGGGGCTCAGCGCTACACCGTGGCGACGCTGCTCCAGCTCCCGCGGCTCCGGACGGTGCAGGCGACGATCGAGATCGACGGGGTCGTCCACGATGCCGACACCACCATGATGTCGATCGGCAACACGCCCTACTTCGGCGGCGGGATGAAGACCTGTCCTGGAGTCACCCCGACCGATGGCAAGCTCGAGGTGGTGGTGATCGGGGACGTCGGTCGCGGCACGTTCCTCAGCGTTTTCCCGAAGGTGTTCAAGGGCGGGCACGTGCGGCACCCCGACGTGACCGTCTACTCGTGCGAGCGGGTCACGATCGCCAGCGACGACGACGTCCTCATGTGGGCCGACGGCGACGAACTCGGTCCCATGCCCGTGACCTGCGAAGCCGTTCCCGGCGCGGTGCGCGTCGCTGGGGCCCTGGTCTGAATCCAGGTCGTCTGCCGGTGGCGATGCCGGTCGATGCCCGTAGTCTCGGGCCCATGGACATGGAATATCGCCGTCTCGGAAACTCTGGCCTCAAGGTGAGCGTGCTCTCCTTCGGGAGCTGGGTCACCTTCGGTCCGCAGCTCGACTCCGGCCTCGCTGCCGACTGCATGGCCGCTGCCTGGGATGCAGGGTGCAACTTCTTCGACAACGCCGAGGCCTACGCCGGCGGCGAGTCGGAGCGGCTCATGGGCGAAGCGTTCGCGGCGAACGACTGGAAGCGCCACGAGTACGTCGTCTCGTCGAAGTTCTACTGGGGCATCCACGACTCGCCGAACACCAAGTTCACGCTCAACCGCAAGTACCTCCTCGACGCCATTCCCGCGTCACTCGAGCGGATGGGCCTCGAGTACCTCGACCTCGTCTACTGCCACCGCGCTGACCCCGACACGCCCATCGAGGAGACGGTGTGGGCCATGTCCGACGCCATCGACCGCGGGTGGGCCCACTACTGGGGCACCTCGGAGTGGAGCGCCGACGAGATCCGCGCGGCCTACGAGATCGCCGAGCGGCACCATCTCCACAAGCCGGTCATGGAACAGCCGCAGTACAACATGCTCACGACTCGCAAGGTCGAGAAGGAGTACGCCCGGCTCTACGACGACATCGGTCTCGGTCTCACGACCTGGTCGCCGCTTGCGTCCGGCCTCCTCAGCGGCAAGTACATCGACGGGATCCCCGAGGATTCACGTGCGGCGCTCGACGGCTACGAGTGGATCAAGGACATGGTCTCCGACGAGGAGGCCAACGAGAAGGTGAAGCAACTGCGCGACCTGGCGGAGGAGCTCGATGCCACCCCGGCCCAGCTCGCCATCGCCTGGTGCGCCAAGAACCCCAACGTCTCCTCGGTGATCACCGGTGCCAGCAAGGTGGAGCAGGTGGTCGAGAACATGCGGTCGATGGACGTGCTCGCCCGGATGACCGACAAGACCATGGAACGCATCCGCGAGATCGTGTAGCCGCCGTGAGGCAGACTGCCCGACCATGATCGTCGTTTCAGGAATCGTCCAGGTCGCTCCGTCCGACCACGCCGCCGCCGCAGAGCTCATGAAGACGCTCGCTGCCGAGACCGCCAAGGAGTCCGGCAGCATCAGCTACGCCTTCTACGCCGACCTCGAGACCGAGGGGAAGTTCCGCGTGTTCGAGGAATGGGAGAGCGACGAGGCAATGGGTGCGCACTTCGCCGAGCCGCACATGGGCGAGTTCATGGGTGCACTCGGTGCGCTCGAGGTCGTCGGCACGGCGATCGACAAGTACGAGGGCAGCGAGAAGTCCAAGTTGATGTGAGTCGCAAACGTCCCACGATCGACCTCCTCGAGTTCGTTCCGGGTGAGGGTGACCGTGGGGTCGTTGCCGTCATGGAGGAGCTCTCCGACGGCAGCGGCTGGCTGACGTTCGACCCGGCATTCGACGAGCGGTTCCCTCCGCCGCAGCAGACGACATTCGGTCGTCTGATGAGCGGTCGTGGGCCTGCGATCCCGCGCGCCAACTGGGTGCCCGCAGACCAGGATCGGCGTCGGCCGGAACCGGTCTCGGTCGGGATCCTGCATGCCACCGGCGCCAAGGCCGTCGACCGCCTGGCCGAGAAGGAGATCGTCGTCCCCGACCGCTGGAAGGTGGTCGCTGATCACTCGAAGCGTGGGTTGGTCCTGTGGGTGCCGATCGACATCCCGCACGCCGAGGTGCTCACGTGGCTGCACACCGCAGCTCGTGCGCTCACGCGTGTGCCGCTCGAAGAGCAGTGGCGAGTGGCCGTCCACCGCCGCTAGCGCTGGCCGGTCCGGTCAACCCCAGAAGTTGACGGTGACCCAGAGTTGACCGCCGGAGTCGACGGTGCAACCGACGCCGGCATGGGTGTGACCGGGCGCGAGGATGGCGTCGCGGTGGCTGGGGGAGTCCATGAACGCGTCGAACAGACCGGCGTTCGAGCCGCGGGCGCGGCCCACGTTCTCGCCCGCACGGACGGCCTCGGGTCGGGCGGCGAACACCTGTGCGCCGTAGTCGGGGTTGTGCTGGAGGTCCTGGCGGCGAGCGAGTTCGTCGCTCCACCGTCGAGCGATCGGCACGATCCGGCCGTCGGCTCGCAGGGCCGCCGTTCCGTGCTCGGCCCGTGCGCCGTTCATCCGGTCGAACATCTCCTGCTCGCAGGCCGTCATCGACGCCGAC